>JANWJD010000262.1 GCA_025449555.1 Chloroflexota bacterium
CGAGGACAAGTGCGGCCTAGTCAAAGGACTCATACGTGGGAGAACCCGTCAAGGCCGATGCCGTCTCGGCCTGGTATGGCAAGCGTCTCGCCATTCGAGACGTGACGATGAGCATCGAACCGAACAACCTGAGCGAACGGTCCAGCACCGGCCCGCGCCAGATATATGCCTGTCATGATTCCGATCGGAAGTCCGATCAGTGAGGCGAAGAAGACCAACTCGATGGTGCCAAGTATGGCATTGACCATGCCGCCGCCTACTTCGCCTTCGGCTTTGGGCACCTGAGTAAAGTAGTTCAGATCGAGGGATGATCCTCCCTGCCCGATGACCCACGCCAACATGGCTCCGAGCGGTACGAGGGCAATGAGGACGGCGAGAATCGTAAGGGTGGTGCCGAGATAGTCGACAACCCGCCGGCTGGTGTAGCGGCCGCTGGATGCGTTGACGCTCATACTTTGAACTTCCTGGTCACGCTCCACACCAGGAGCCGAGCCGCGGCGTTGAGAATGACCGTCACGCCCATGAGAATGAGTGCGATCTCGATCAGCGATGATCGATAGAGAGCTCCGGTCGCTTCGGTGAATTGATTGACAATCGTGGCCGGCATGGTGGTGCTGAGCCCGAACAGAGATGGGGAAATCGACTGATTGTTCCCGATGACCATGGTCACTGCCATCGTCTCTCCCACGGCCCGGCCCAGACCGAGCAGCAGGGCGCCGATGATACCCGAGCGCGCGTACGGGATGATCACCTTCCAGGTCGTCTCCCAGCGCGTTGCACCCAGCGCCAGCATTGCTTCACGCTGCTGATTCGGGACCGCCGCGATCACATCACGACTAATCGCCGCGATGGTCGGCAAAATCATGACCGCCAGGATGAGCGTGGCCGTGAATATGCCCAGTCCAAGTGGATAACCGGAGAAGAATGGCGTATTTCCAAAGTGATCGACCAGCGGTGGCTGGATGTACTGCCGCACAATTGGTACCAGTACGAGGAACGCCCAGAGCCCGTACACGATACTGGGCACGGCGCCCAGCAGTTCGACCAGCAGTCCCAGCGTGAACCGGATGCGCAGCGGAGCGATCTCCGTCAAGAAGATTGACACGAATACCCCGACAATCCCCGCCAGTATCAAAGCCAGAGCCGAAGTGTAGAGCGTGCCGAGAATGGATGGCGCCGCACCGTAGAGGTTCGCGGCGGGCGCCCAGGTGGTGCCCGTGATGAATGAGAAGCCGTTGGTATGAATCGAAAGCCAGCCCTGATAGAAGAGGATTCCCAGCATCAGCCCAAGTGCCGCCAAAACGGATGCCGCGAAACCCATAGTCAGCAATGAAAAGATTCGATCGCCCGTGTTCTGGGGTATCGAGACTGACCGAGGAGCGCGTTGCGTGGCGCCGGCTTCGGCGGTATGCTTCTCGAGATGGAGCAGCCCCTCCGGCTGGCCGTACGTTCGAGTTTGCGGCCGTTCTAGCTGCATAGCTGAGCCCTTGTGAGGCGTTGAAGTGCTCGTCGGGCCTTCCCGACTCGATGAGAGTCGGCGCCTTCGCTTGCCGGCGAGCACCCGTGCGTATGTCTCACGGTGGCGACCCGCCGCACGGGCGGTGATGCGGGCGGGTTCGGGCACCGTCGGCAGCAGCTCACTCCCCACTCTAGCGACCGAGTTGTTTCCGAATTGTTACAAGGATGTCACGGTTTTGTTAAAGCACGCACCGTGACGATGAATCCGGGAGCGACACTCCGTAACGTTCCGTTAAAGGGTCTGTAACAACTCTGTAACGGTCCACTCGAACAATGAAAGAGATGTTACTGGCCTAAATCGAAAGGAGTCTCTCTCTTGATTCGACGTCTCATTGGACCGCTATGCGTGGCGACCGTTCTCGCCGCCGGCGCACTCACCCCGGCGCATGCGGCTCATCCCCACGCGGGTGTCTCGTTGACCGGCGCGGGATCCACCTTCGACCTGCCGTTTTTCACCAAAGCCTTTGAGGTCTATGGCTCCAAGCACTCTGTGCAGGTCAACTACCAGGGCATTGGCAGCGGTGCGGGCATTCAACAGTTTATTGCCAAGACGGTCGACTTTGGGGCGACGGATGTTCCGATGGATCCGACCTCTGACTTGCCGGCGGCAGTGAAGGCTGGAGGTCCGGTGCAGCAGGTTCCGATTGCGCTGGGTGGAGTCTCGGTCGCGTACAACGTGCCGGGAGTCAAAACCGGCTTGCATCTATCACCTTTCGTGCTGGGCGATATCTTCCTGGGAATCATCACCAAGTGGAACGATAGCAGCATCAAGAAGCTCAATCCCAAGGTCAAGCTTCCCTCCTTGCCGATCGTCGTGACACACCGTTCTGACGGCAGCGGGACGAGCTATATCTTCACCGACTACCTGTCGAAGGTGAGCGATACCTGGCGCGGCAAAGTGGGCGTGAGTAAGACGCCCAACTGGGTCGTGGGCGTTGGAGCCAAGGGAAATGACGGAGTGGCCGGGATCATTCAGCAAACTCCGGGTGCCATTGGCTACGTTGAGCTCGCGTACGTGCTGCAGAATCACATGAAGGAAGCGATGCTCGAAAACACGAAGCATCAATTCCTCTTCCCCACGCCGAGCAGCGTTGCAGCGGCGGCAGCCTCCTTCCCGCACGTGACCGCTCGCAGCTTCAGCATCGTCAACGGAAAGGGGAAGGCCGCCTATCCAATCGTCGGCTATAGCTGGGTCCTGCTGTATAAGAATCAGCCTGACAAAGCGAAAGGTAAAGCACTCTCCACTCTCATGACCTGGATGGTTGGGGCGGGACAATCGTACGCCAGGAAACTGGACTACGTTCCGCTGCCAAAGGTCGTGGTGCAACTGGCACTCACGCAGATAAAAGCTGTCAAGTAAGTCGGGGAATTCGTATCGATGATGAAGAGGCCGGGCGGCAGATGCCCGGCCTCTTCTCGTGCGCCGGAAGGTCCGGCATTGAACTCCCAGTGGTAGCATGGCCCGGGGACAGATAAGGCAGATGGCCAAGATACTCGTAATCGAGGACGATGCCAGCCTGCAAGAGGCGTTGGTGTATAACCTACGGCGTGAAGATTACACACCGCTGGTTGCCACGGATGCACCCTCCGGCGTGGCTACTGCACGACGCGAAAAGCCAGATCTCGTGGTCCTGGATCTGATGCTCCCCGGCGGAAGCGGATTCGACGTGTGCCGTGATATCCGGGCCTTCAGCACGGTTCCGATCATCATACTGACGGCTCGTGATGAAGATATCGACCGGGTCCTGGGATTGGAGATCGGCGCGGACGATTTCGTGACCAAGCCTTTCAGCTTGCGCGAGCTTCTGGCGCGTATCAAAGCCAATCTCCGGCGCCTGGAGTACGATCGCGCCGACGAGAGCAGCGATTACCTCTCACATGGGCGACTCGCGGTCGATGTCCGCGCCAGGTCGGTCTCGGCGAATGGGGAGGGTATCACGCTGCAACCCAAGGAGTTTGATCTTCTCGTGTATTTCATGCGCAACCCGGGCGTTGTCCTGACCCGGGATCGCTTATTGAGCGCCGTGTGGGGACATGAATACGTGGGAGAACGAACGGTTGACGTTCATGTGCGGCGTGTCCGAGCCAAACTCGAGCGTGCGCATGCTCCCGATCCGATTCGAACGGTCCACGGCGTGGGGTATGCATTTGAAGCGCACCTGGATTCTCAACCGGCTCCCTTCGCGAGTGAGTCCTCATGAGGAGAATCAATTCTGCCGGCAAGGCACCAGGGAAGAGCTCTCTGCAGCAGACGAACGCAATGGATGCTGTGCAACGGGAGGATCTGGATGGTCTCGCCGTCTCCGCGCTATTCGACCAGGTCGCCGATCATGACTATCGCGGCATGCTGGTGATTAATCCGCGCCGGCAAGTGCTCGCCATGAACCCGGTTAGCAGAGAACTACTGAGCTTCGACGAACCGCTACCGCGTTCGGTGGCGGCGGTCGTACACGATCCGGACTTTGAGTTCGCGGTGGGTGATGCTCTGCACGATCGTCATCCGGCGTGGCATGAGATGTACGTGCCGAATCCGGATCGACTTCTCAGATTCCACATCGTGCCCGTAACGTCAGAATCGGGCGAGCCGCAGGTACTCGTGGTCTCGGTCGAGGACGCGACCCGGCTTCGTCAACTGGAGACGGTGCGGAAGGATTTTGTGGCAAACGTGTCCCATGAGCTCCGCACCCCGATAGCGTCCATCAACCTCCTGGTAGAAACGTTGCAGCGCGGCGCTATGAACGATCCGGACGCTGCCATGCACTTCTTACACCGCATCCAGGTGGAAACGCACGCGATGGCGCAACTCGTTGAAGAACTGCTCGAACTCTCGCGTCTGGAGTCGGGAGGTCTCAGTCTCACCATCGAGGGGATCCCGATCGCCGCTCTGTTGTCGGAGGTTCGAACGCGTCTCCTTCCGGCTGCGGAGGAGAAAGGGGTGGCCATGCAACTGGATGTGCAGGATGCTTTACCCCTGGTGGCTGCCGATGCAAAGAGGATCGAACAGGTTGTCATGAACCTGCTGCATAACGCGATCAAGTTCACGCCCTCCGGTGGATCGATCACGCTTCGGGCTCGACGGCAGGGGCGTGGTGTGCAGGTCGATGTGGCGGATACCGGAGTCGGGATGGATGCCGCGGAAGCCGAACGGATCTTCGAACGGTTCTATAAAGTAGACAAAGGGCGAAGTCGGGCCGGCGGGGCCGGCCTGGGACTGGCGATTGCCCGGCACCTGCTCGAGCTGCACGGGAGTCAGCTCCAGGTGGTGAGCGAAGTAGGTCGAGGCTCTCGCTTTTCATTCTCACTTCCATTGGCAGAGTAGCCCGACACTGCCAAGACATCCGACCGGATGTCGTATCGCGGCCCCCTCCAGGTACTCTTGCTTGTAGAGCCATGGAGATGGCACCCAGGCATGAAATGTGGATCGCCACGCGGAGGTTGAAAGATCGAGGTTGAAAATCGCTCGAGCTGGATGAGGGCGAGCCTCGTTACGCTGTTCATACTCTGGTTGTCGGCGGCCTCGCTCCGGATGACGATCCTGGCACTTCCGCCGCTGCTGCCCGCAATCCATCGTGACCTGCGACTGGACGAAACAGCGGTCGGTATCTTATCGGCGTTGCCGGTTTTATTACTGGCCGTGGCAGCGGTGTGGGGCTCGCTGCTGGTCGCGCGCGTGGGAGCACGGCGTGCTCTCCTGCTCGGCTTGACTCTGGTGGCTGCAGCCGGGGCATTGCGCGGCGTGGGAACGTCCACAGCCGTCCTCTTCCTCATGACACTGCTCATGGGGATCGGAGTCGCGGTATCGCAACCCACGCTGCCGTCGCTCACGCGCGAATGGTTTCCGCGGCGATCCACACTTGCGACTGCTGTGTACAGCAACGGATTTCTGATCGGCGAGATCGTCGCGGCCGCGCTCACCGTACCGTTGGTCCTGCCGCTGGTTAGTGGGAGGTGGCAGCTTGCGTTCAGTCTCTGGTCGATTCCGGTGGGGCTGACCGCCGGGGCGGTGTGGGTGAGTACGTCGCACCGCGTGCGCGATGCGGAAGCGCCGGTGATGCAATGGTGGCCGGATTGGGGCAATGCTCGAACCTGGAGGCTCGGCTTGATTCTCGGCTGCGCCTCTGCCGCATATTTTGGATCGAATGCCTTTCTACCCGACTACCTGCGCGCGACACACCACGGAGGCCTGACCGCCGCCGCGCTGACGAGCGTCAATCTAAGCCAGCTTCCGGCCTCGTTCGTGGCAGCTCTCTTCTCCAGCGCTATGGTTGCCCGGCGATGGCCCGTCATGATCGCAGGAGCGCTCACCGTCGTCGCGGCCGCTGGTTTGCTGCTCGGAGGCGTATGGGTGGTGGTATTCGTGGGTGTGCTTGGCTTCTCCACCGCGACCGTCTTCGTTCTGACCATTGCGTTGCCGCCGCTACTGGTACCGGAGCATGACGTTCATCGCCTGAGCGCGGCAATATTCACAATTACGTACGCATGCCCGTTCGTGATAGCGCTCATCGGTGGCGCGATCTGGGACGCAACCGGCGTGCCGTACACCGCATTTTTGCCCATTGCAGCGACTGGATTCCTCATGTTCGGACTGGTGTTGCATCTGGATCTGTCGTCGGACGTGCAGAGAGATCACTCGAACGAGGTTCAACACGGCCAGGAGATAAACCGGCAGGCTGCAGCGGCCGACGGCACATCGGGTCCGGTGGCCCATTCCTTGCTATTTCTTGCCCACGAGCAAGGAGCGTGACACATGACCGATGACCGCGATAGGGAACCAAGAGGAGAACGCGAAGTCGATTACGCCAGCGACATGGGAGGAGGCGCGCCTGATACCGGTCAGGCCGACACTTTCAATCCAGGTGCTCACGTACGAGACGTCTCCGATCGCACCACGGATGAACCGGGCTCATTTGATGAGGGGGAGCACTCTGACGAGGATGAAACACTGACCTAGACCCGCAGCAATCCACGATCGATCCGGGTTGGTCCGCCGGCTCTTCATTCGAAAGTTGGTGGGCGTTCGGGCTGAGTTGCGGTATTTCCTAGAATTGTTTAGCACGATAGAGAACGAACTGGTGCTCACCGGGCCTCGCCGGAGAGTGAGAACGTACACCAGCATGATTCACCTGGAAAGGCACGTTCATGGCAAGCGTTGTAACCCCGAGCATCGACGAGGATATCTGGCAAGACGTCTGGGACGAAGAACGTGCCTGGAGAGAAGAGAACCCGGTCCAGGAAAAAGTTCCGGACCCACTGACATTTGTCATTTTCGGTGGCACCGGCGATCTCGCTCACCGCAAACTGGTCCCGGCTCTTTACAGTCTCACGACGAGCAAGCTCATGCCCACGCAGTTCGCCATCGTCGGGTTCGGGCGCAGTGATCGGGATAACGATGAGTATCGGCAAGGACTTCGTGAGTCGGTTCAAGCGTCGGGAGTTCGAGTCCAGGACTCGACCTGGGACGATTTCGCCCAACGAATCTGTTACGTGCAGGGGCGCTACGACGATGAGATGAGCTTCAGTGCACTGGCCGAGACGCTCGATCGCATCGATATCGAATCCGGTACCGAGAACCATCGAGTTTTCTATCTGGCCACCCCACCGGATGTCTACGCGGATGTGGTACACAACCTGGGTACCGCGCAACTCAATCAGCCGTCACAAGAGAACGGGTGGGTGAAGTTGATCGTGGAGAAGCCATTCGGCCGAGATCTGGCCACTGCTCGCAGCCTGAACCACTGCATCCACGAGGTATTCGATGAGAGCCAGGTCTATCGTATCGATCACTACCTGGGCAAAGAAACGGTGCAGAACATCTTTGTGTTGCGCTTCATTAACGGTATCTTCGAGCCGATCTGGAATCGCAACTACGTGGACAACGTACAAATCACGGCGGCCGAATCCCTGGGCGTGGAGGGACGCGGCGGGTATTACGAAAAGGCTGGTGCCATTCGAGACATGATGGAGAGTCACCTGCTTCAGTTATTGACCCTGACCGCCATGGAGCCGCCGCCCGCATTCACCGCCGACAAAGTGCGAGACGAAAAGGTGAAGGTGCTGGACGCGCTGGAGTACCCGGACGAACACCATCCGATGCGTTCGGTCGTGCGGGGACAGTATGGCCGTGGCATGGCCGATGGCCGAATGCTGCCCGGATATCACGATGAGGAAGGAGTCGCTCCAGTCTCGAGAACGGAGACCTACGTGGCTGCCAAATTCTTCGTGGATAACTGGAGGTGGGCGGGAGTCCCGTTTTACCTCCGGACCGGAAAGCGCCTTGCGAAGCGTGTGAGTGAAATCGCGATCCAGTTCCGCCGAGCGCCACACATGTTCTTACCCGATGGCAAGGCTTCTCGGCCGCGCAGCAACGTACTCGTTCTCCGCATACAGCCGGATGACGGAATGGCGCTGCGGATGGAAGTCAAAGTGCCTGGACCGGGCATGCGAGTTCGACCGGTGGACATGAGTTTTATGTATAAGGAGGCGTTTGGCGGCGCCAGCCCGGACGCGTATCAGCGTTTGCTGCTTGATGCGATGCGTGGAGACTCCACGCTGTTTACGCGCACCGATGAAGTGGAGACGGCGTGGGCCCTGATGACTCCGATGCTGGAAGCTCAGAGTAACAGCGACGATTTGCCCATGTATCCCGCCGGGAGCTGGGGACCAGCGGAAGCCGACGCGCTGTTGGAGCAGGATGGGCACCGCTGGCGCAAGCCGTAGTGGACGGATCCGCTTAGGCGCTTGGCCCATAGTGGAGGATCCGGCTGTCGACGTGCCGGGCCAGCGTGTGAATGTATCCGAGGGTGTTCTGCGTCGCCGGAACCGTCGTGACGACCACGTAGTACCGTCCACGCATGAACTCGACAAATCCTGCCTGTGGGCTGGTGACGAGCGCCGCATGCTCCCCGATGCCGCCAAATGGTCTGGCAGTCAGTCCGAGCGAGTGCGGCAGGCGCAGGAAATAGTCATACGCTTTGCCCATTCCCGCGTGTGATTTGAACCGGACTACCTCGACCTCGATGTCTCCGTATCGTGGAATGAGGAAATCACGATCGAACCCAACTTCGCGTCCGGCGCCCCGTAGAAAGTTCAACGAGGTCTGATTCCGCTGGGACGCTTGCGCATTCGTGATGTAGGTGGCCGATTGCACGGATGAGCCTGACGGCAGGTCGGCCAGCGCCGGCACGAGAGCTTGTGGGTCGATGGTCGAAATCTCTGGTCTGACCAATTTGAAATCCGCTGGGCCGTTCCCATGCGTGAGGTTCGGGACAAGGATGAGCGCGACCGCCGCCACCGCCACAATTGCCACTACCGCGACTCTGTACGCCAATTGCCGTCGCTGTTTCCCGTCCGTCTCGCTCATCATGCTCCCGCGTCCTTTCGCACGCCCCTCAGTCTACACAGGCGCGATCCGGAGAACTCACACTACGGGAATAGTCGTGTCAGGCTCCACGTACCATCATTCTGACCTGTGTACAGTATCCGATCGTGCAGGCGGTCCCTCCGACCCTGCCAGAACTCGATGATCTCCGGTATCACACGATACCCTCCCCAGTAGGTGGGGCGAGGTACGTCGTCGTCGCCGACCCCATCCCCTGGTCCGTATTGCTCGGTCAGCCGGGCCACTCGCGCGTCGAGCCGTTCGCGATTTTCCAGGACTGCGCTCTGATTGGAAGCCAGGGCGGCGATCCGGCTGCCCTTGGGCCGGCTCCGAAAGTAGGCGTCCGATTCGCCATCGGATACCTGTACCACGGTACCCTCGATCCGAATCTGCCGGTGCAACTCGGCCCAAAAGAGGATGAGCGCAGCTCGGGGGTTTTCCTCCAACACCCGTCCCTTGCCGCTCTCATAGTTTGTGTAGAACACGAATCCTCGCTGGTCGAAACCCTTCAACAGGACCATGCGGGCCGAGGGCCGCCCGTCCCGAGTGGCAGTGGCCAGGGTCATCGCGTCCGGTTCCGGTAGATGTGCCTGCTGTGCTTCTTCGTACCAGTGCGCGAATTGTTCGATTGGATTGGAGCTCACCTGATCTTCGCGCAGCGATTGTTCGGTCATGTGGGCGACCCCCTCGGGCTGGACTGTACCTGGCATTGTAGGCACCGAGTCCCTGCTTCAGCGGGCGACGGCTACCTCAGGCGTCGCGCCATGGAGCGCAGGGCCGCTCCCGACCGCAGGTGTGCGGGGATGTACCTCGTGGCCGGGCCATGGCACATCATGCGGCGTGGGCATGCGTTAGGAACGAAAAGAAGGCACGCCTGTATGAAATGTGAGTAACTCGACCGCCACCGTCACGCGTAGCGGGCCGGACCCTGGGATGAGCGGTTCTGTGAGATGGCGATGACTGGGCGACATGCCGACCAGATCCACGATCGCATCGTGGTCCAGCACGAGCGCGTACTCCAGCGGCTCACGGTGGGCCAACCGTAGCCCCGGATCGAAGCGGCGGATGACGTGGTCGGCCTTGTTCTCCTCGATTCCAATGAGGGGGAACGTCGAGCGCAGTTCAACCAAATGGCTGCTCTGTGGAATCACGACGACCACGGCACCGGAGGGGTGGAGCACACGCGTGAACTCGGCCACGTCGCGCGGCGCGAAAATGTTGATGAGTAAATCGACGCTGCGGTCGGAAACCGGTATGAGGTCCTTGAGGTCCGAGACTGCAAAACACACGTCCCGGTAGCGCCGCGCCGCCATGCGACAGGCATCCCGCGAGGTGTCGATGCCGAGATACTGCACCTCCATCTCTCGGCGTGTGGTGAGATGGGACTGCAGCGCACCCAGGTAGTAGCCTTCGCCGCACCCCGCGTCGACCACCGTGCGGAGTCGATTCTCGGTCTCAGGGGTGGAGTGCGTGAGCTGCGCGAGAGCGAGGTCACAGAGGCGATCGGCAATCGGCGCGAAGTGGCCGCGATCGAGAAAGCGTCGTCGCGCTGTCAGCATGTCTCGCGAGTCTCCCGGATGCTTCGATCGCAAAAAGTTGACATAACCCTCGCGAGCCAGATCGAATGCGTGGCCGCGTGAACAGACGAGGGCACGTTCCACGCGATCGACCGAAGCGCGACAAATGGGGCAAATTAACACCACTTGCCAGATCGCTCAAAGGCGCGCACAATGGGTACGGAGAATACCCCCACGGCGTGGAAGGTAGCGGAGCTATTCCGTCGCATCGATGATTGCCTCCCTCGTTCGGCGCGGTGATCCTCCATGGAGTATCCATAATCCCGGGCACATTCTGGCACAGATGGCTTCATCCGAAGCCCGTAACGAGGTGCGTTTTCTCGGTTGGAATCAGGAGGCGATGCCATGGCGCGGGAACTTGACGATTCTGGTGACACAGTGGCGACCCCGACCAATCCGGCGGCAGACCCAGCTCCACTCGGCCTGGCCGGGTTTGCGATGACGACCGTCCTGCTGAGCGCGTTCAATGCCGGGCTGATCAACAGCGGGAAGGTCGCGGCCGGGAGCCTTGTATTCGTGGGAATGGCGCTCTTCTACG
>JANWJD010000263.1 GCA_025449555.1 Chloroflexota bacterium
AACTGAATCCAGTCTGCCTTGAGCTGGATCCGGATCGGCTTGGTGCTCAGATCCGAGGGGAAGTCTGCCCGATACGCGTTCGCCTTGTTCTTATAAGCATAGCCGGCCGCATCGGAGGGTATGAGCGTATTGTCAATCGGCTGCCAGATACCCTGGGCATCCTGATAGTTGACCGAGCCGGGAGAGATCTGCCGTGAGTAGACCCCGTGGTCCACATAGGTACGAGAGGTCTGGGTCCGCAGCGACGCTACCTCCGACCCCAACTTCCCCTGGCTGGGCAGGATGGATCGGACGGATTCGCCGGTATTGTTCCCGCCTTGCGTCGGCGCAAGTGACTGCGCGTGTACTGACTCCCCCATCAGCGGCGAGAGCACGACGAGCAGAACAAAGGACACAACAAACTGACGTCTCACCGGTGCTTCCTTCCCCGAGTGACCGACGGTGCACAGAGCACGTTGGTCGCACTCTACAGGGGAAAACCAGTGAGCGGTATGCGTTTACGCATACCGGCGGGTCGCCGTTGCTACCGGTAGGCCGCGAGTCGATCCGGCTCCAACACCGTGAGCCCGTGGCGCCGTGGGGTCGACTCGATGAGCCGGTCCGCCCGGAACGCACACAATCCTCGTGTCACTTCTGCCTGTGTCGAGCCAATGCGGGCTGCGAGTTGCTCATGAGTATCGTCGACGCGACGCGCTGCATCATGCAGCGCCAGATCGGCCAGTTCGTGCGCCAGGCGCGTGCGTGCGGAATACAGAACCATACTCTCGAGGCGGGCATGGACCTGCGCCAACCGAGCCCCGAGTAGGTCCAGGAGCGCGAACAGAATGTGCGGATGATTGCCGAGGACGCCATAGACCTCGTGTCGAGCCAGCACATACACCACTGTGCCGTCGCTGGTCGCTTCCAGTACGCTGCTCGTGCGACCGCTCCGCGCTGCTGCTGAGACTCCCTCGAGGTCTCCGGGGCGGAAGGTGCCAAGAGTCACGTCGGTCCCATCCGGCGAGGTTCGAAACAGTCGTGCGGCTCCTCGATCAAAGACGAGCAGTCCGTCTCCTCCCTCCTCCCGGCAGTGGATCTGCTGCGTCCTGCTATAGGATCGTTCCATCACTGTTGCTGCCAGCGCTTCCAGCTCGATCTCGCTCAGCGTGGTAAACGGCGCCGTGTGTCGTAACGCCTCAACCGCACGACTTTGCTGCGCTCTCCCATCTCCCATGGACCGCGCCCTTCCTCTGGCGTATAAACGTCAGGACACTTGCCAGCACATCATCGTAAAAGACGGTGTCCTATACGTGCAACTTTTTGACATACACAATTGACGCATACCCTCCTCGAA
Organism: Chloroflexota bacterium; assembly: GCA_025449555.1. Lineage (GTDB taxonomy): Bacteria > Chloroflexota > UBA5177 > UBA5177 > UBA5177 > JANWJD01. The sequence goes on from JANWJD010000263.1 coordinate 1,334, forward strand.
TATGCAGGTGTCTCTGCATGGATTGCTGACCCGACGAACAAGCGCCACTGTGCTTCACCAGTGCCCACGACTACTCATTTTGGGAAGCACTCTTTAGCATGCGGGTGAACGGCTCGTGAGCGATCTGAACACGCGACGGTTGTGGGCCGTCGCTCCGTCGGCGGCTCGGGGTCATCGAGCACCCTGAGCGAACGCGCGTCGACATGATCTTGTGCCCGGAAAGATCGATCCACCCCGCCGCCACCGCCTCGCCGGGCGAGCCTGGCTCACCCGTCCGGCGGCGATGGCCAAGGACACGACCTCTGGGTCTTAGATCCCAGCCCCGCGGAACGGCATGTGTTCTCCGGCGAGGTAGGTCGGTCGGGGAGCGTACTGGTTGATGCCCGGTACGGCCTTTCCCCGTACCAGCAACGGTGTGATAGCGGTATCGAGAATGCGCGTGCTCGTCGGGATGTAGCGGATGGTCAAGCCGCGACGCCAGCGCGGGGAGTTGTTGGCATTCGAACCGTGAATGAGGTTGGGATGATGCAATTCCACATCACCCGCCTTGAGTACAATGTCGATCGCCTGCGACTCATCGACCAAGCCCTCGTCGATCGAGGATCCCAGGACACTGTCCACATCCTGCCGGCTCTGCAGCTCTTCGAGGCGCAGCGTATGGGTTCCCGGAATGACGCGCATGCACCCGTTTTCCGGGGTGGCGTCGTCGGCCGCCAGCCAGAGGGAGATCACACGCATCGGCTCCAGCGGCCAGAAGCTCCCGTCCTGGTGCCAGAGGACGGGCTTCCCGTCATACGGCGGCTTGGCCAGCCAGTGCGAGGCGAAGAGCGCGATGTCCTCGCCGATGAATTGTTGGGCCACGTCCAGCAACCGGTCATCGCTCACCAGGCGCACCCAGAATGGATCGCCGGCCACAAACCGCGTCCCCAGGAGTTCGGGCCGAAGATCGGGGTACTTCTGTAGTAGCCACTCGACATGGTCCCGCGCCTCCTGGACCAAGTTCGCGTCGAGCACATCCCGCACGATCGCGTAGCCGTCCCGCTCATACCGGTCATGGAGTGAATGTTGCTGAGCCTGTACGGTCGATTGCATACGGTACGCCTCCTGTAGCACACAACCATCGTGTTGCAGCGCACGCCAAGCCGGCTTGCGTCATTCGGACCACGCAGATGAGCATCAAGTGCCGGAATCGCAGCGGTCCTAACTCGATGGTAAGAGTCACAGGCGGTGCCTACAATCGAGAGATCGGCCCAATCTTTGTGTGAAACGGACAGATCGTTACGCGCGTGTTGGTTGAGGCAACTCCGGATCGAGCAGGTGGGTTCCCCCTTGATCGCGGAACCGTCCGGGAGGCACACCGGTGTGGCGGCGGAATATGGTGGAGAAGTACTGCACATCTGGATAGCCGCACTGATCGGCGACCTCTTTGATGGAGGACCCTCCCGATAGGAGACGCTGCTGCGCGAAGTGGAGACGCAGACACGTGAGGTACTCCATCGGCGAGCTTCCGGTGGCCCGGCGAAACAACCGGCTCGTGTGGCGCGCGCTGAGGTGAACGTGTGCTGCAATATCACGCAGCGTAATCGTGCGACCGTAATTGTCCCAGAGATAGCGAACAATGGTTTGGACGATTGAGTCCGCCACGTTGCGCCCGCGGCTGATCGGCGCCCGGGCAACGAGCACGTCGGTCACGGTCCGGCAACTATCGATCAGCAACTTGGTGGCAAGTCCCTCGATGGCCTGGGTGTAGCCGGCCTCATGCCGGCCCATCTCGGCGACCAGCAGGTCGAGAGTCAGTGCCACCGGCGGGGCAGAGGGGCGGATCGCCAGCGACGAGGCGAGGAATGCCTCCAGCAGGTCGTCGATCGCGTCGCCGTGTCGATCGGACGGAGGCATGCGCTCCAGGGTGAAGGCCCAGAAGTAGATGCCCAGGGCATCATCGCCACCGGACACGATCTGATGCACTTCGCCGGAGCGTGCCACAAACATGTCACCCGCCTGCACCAAGTGCTCCTCGTCGTGGATTCGAAATGTGCCGCGGCCCGCGAAGGCATAGCAGACTTCGACGAATGGGTGTGTGTGCCAGGGGGTGCGCCAGGTGCCGGGAAGAACGTCGCCCCAGTAGAGCAGGGTGCTCTGATACTGACCCAGGCTCAGCGACAGGGACAGACCGGTGAGGTCGCGCAGGCGGGTGGAAGCCGGAGGGTTGAGGGATATCATGTTCTCGGTTGAGCGTGCTCCACAACCTGTTTATAATGGCAGCACGACCAACTCATCATGATGACATGGTAGGTCACGACGGCGTGACCGTCAACCCGAGGGAGTATCCCCATGCCAGGAGGACTGGGCTCAGCCGCGAGGGCCCGGGTAACCGATGTCCCCGTCCCCAAGTATTATCGCGTCAAAGAGGCGCTGCTCGATCGGATCGTTGACGGATCGCTGTCACCCGGTGCGCTCATTCCCTCCGAACCGGAGCTGTGCCGGGAGTTCGGCGTCAGCCGGATTACCGTGCGCAAAGCCATTGGCGACCTGGTGCACGAAGGGAAGCTGCGCACCGAACAGGGAAAGGGCACTTTCGTCGTCAAACCGAAGCTGCAGGAGCGCTTCGTGCAGCGCGCATTCGGAATCTATCAAGACATGGAGCGGCGCGGGCTGGTGGTGAGCACCACGGTCCTGCGCCAGGAGGTGATCCCGGCGCCGCCGGAGGTCGCCGTACGCCTCCATTTGCCGGCAGGGAAGCGGGTGCTTCTCCTGGAGCGCGTCCGCTCGGTGGAGGGTGAGAAGCTGCTCCTCTCCGCTACGTATATTCCAGAGGACCTGTGCCCGGGGCTGCGCGACGACGATCTCTCCAGCGGCTCGCTCTACCAACTGCTGCGCGAGAAGTACGGTCTGCGCATCGCCTGGGGTGAACGCAGTCTGGAGGCGGTCGCGGCCGATCAGCGCGAGGCCCGCCTGCTCGATCTGGCCCTGGCCAGCCCCCTGCTCCTCCTCGACACGGTGGCCTATCTTCCCGATGGCCGTCCGTTCGAGTACTCACGCGTGCTGCAACGCGGGGACCGAGCGCGCATCGAGGTCGAGTTTCTGCCGGCGCCCGATGAGACGTAGCGCCGTGTAGATTGGCCGGCGTGTTGCCTCCGCGCCGGGCACCATCACAGCTCCGCCCAGAGGTCCCCAACCAGCTCGGGATGAGCCATGAAGGTGAGCGCGCCGGGATTCCGTTTCCAGGTGGAGTAGATGGGCCGATCGTGCGCGATGCCCAGGTGAGGAAAATCGCGCGGAGTGGCATACTGCACATCCGCCACGCTCTGGTACCGAGGATTCTTCACCACGCTCCCATCGGTCAGGACGAAGTGCGCCGGACCACCGAGTTCACGGAGGCGATCATACTCCAGGATGTTTTCCCGGGCGCACCAGGCGCCAAACGAGAGCACATCGTCGCCGGAGTTGACCACCAAATGGACCCAGCCGAACGGTATCAACAGCCGATCGCCGGCCTTGACCTCGACCAGAAACGCGCGTGAAACGACCGGCCCGTTCTCTTTCTGGAGGTAGATGTAGCCGGTACCGGTCCAGAATTCGTACACCTCGGAGTAGCGCAGCCCGGTGCCGTTCTTCTCGGAATGGACATGTCCCTGGCTGCGTACCCACTCCTTTCCCATGGCACCATGGTTGTAGACCACAGCGCCGTACAGAAGCCCTTGGTCGCGCAGCGCCGGTTCATCGCTGCGCTCGTAGATATCCATGTAAATCGTATACAGATGGTCGGGTCCGCGCGCGCCTGGGTCGGCCAGAGAGGTACGTACATGGTCGAGCGTACGAAACTCCGGTGCCGGGTGCCTGATGTTGGGCCCAAACTGAAGCAGCAGGCCAGTTTCGTCTACCTGTAGGTCCATTCCGGCCAGAGCGGTCACATCCTTCATCTCTTATTCTGCGTTCCCCCGACATCGAATGCCGGTTTCGCCGGCGCCACCCTCACGACTCCTCGTGGGCCGCGCACATCCGGCGGTGAGCCCTGCGAGGCATGTGACCCCGAGCTGAGCACAGTTGCCGGGCCGATTCCCGCCGGGTTACGAATTGGTGACTCATCATGACGGGTTTATGATAGCATAATGACGGCATGATAAATTAGTTGAGAGCTCGCGGTGAGGTGAGAGCCGAGTCAGGACGCTGTGGGAGTTTCAACGATGGCCAGGAGACCGGTGACACCGACCGCGAGACCGGAGGACAGTAGCTCTCCCCTCCCCGGTGCCCCTCTGCTCGAGCTCCTGAGTCGGGATGGCAGCCTGGGTCTGCGTCTCCACCCGGACACGGGCTTGCCGGTGACGCTGTTTGTGCGGGACCGGGGTCGCGAGCGCTCCCTGCCGCTGGCGGTCACAGCCGGCCTCATCACGGAAGGCGCGGAGGTCTGGGGGGAACCCGGCGCCGCCGCCCCGTTTGGGTACGCAGATACGGTCCACCGCAGCACCTTCCGGCTCGGTGCGGAGGCGTCTTGGCAGGTTCTGGATGGTTCGGCCGAAACCTACTCGGTGCCAACCCAGGTAGATGGCTGGGTGGTGATTTGGCATTACACTTTTCGGCGGAGTCATCCCAGGCTGGAGGTGACGCTTGACGTCGGTCCCCTGGCCGGGGGCGAGCCGCGGACGCTGCGCGATCTGCGCATCGAGTTGCGATGCCACCTGCCTGATCTTGCCTCCTGGCTGGTGGAAGCACCCGGGAATCAGGTCCGGCCGGGCCTAGCCGCCGCCGCCCTGCGCGACCCGATCACCATCTCCCCGGCGGGTGGCAGCCGCGGCTCCGCCGGCCTCGCGCTCATCCACCGTCGTGACGACCCGCTGGCGCTGCTCGTCTGGCCATTTTCGGACACCGAGATTGGCGCCTTCTCGCTCAAGACGCTGGATGAGATCTGCAACTTCATCCTCAGTACGGGTCTCGCCGGCCGGATTCGCTCCGGAGAG
>JANWJD010000264.1 GCA_025449555.1 Chloroflexota bacterium
GAGGCCAGACGCGCCATGTCCGGATGTCCCTCCACTGGTGGAGGCAATACGCGAGCCGGAGCGGGCACACCGACCTCTCGCAGAAACCCCTCGAATTGCATCGGTTGGAAGCCGACCAGCGCCCTTGCTCCTTGCGGACTTTCTGCCATGAACGTGTGGGGTATCCCCTTGGGTCCGAACCCAAATGAGCCGGCCGTGAGGGATAGTCGAGCGTCTCCGACGTAGAATGTCAGCTCTCCGTCGAGCACATAGAACCACTCGTCCTCCTCGGGATGAACGTGCCAGGGCGAGCCGATGCCCATGGGCACGACGATCTCGAGCAACCCGTACTGCCCGCCGGTATCCTCCCGGCCGATCCTGATCGTTTGCAGCATGCCGAGCAACCAGAACGCCTCTCCTTCTGCGTTTCCCAGGGCGTAACCGAGCTTCGCCCGGTCGCTCGAAATGGTGGACACGAAATCTTCCGCGGTAGCCGGCGCGATTTGTTGGTCGAGTGCCATGGTCAGTCTCCCTTCATATGATTGGGTGGACATTTCGGTCTGCATTGGGTGCAGCTAACCCCTATCCCCTGGACGTCGCCTCCTTTCGTCGCCCTCCGGCGTGGCTTCTTGTGCGAGCGCTTGGAGCCGTGTCTGGACGCGCTCCAGCAACTCGACCAGCGTCGTGCACTCGGTATCGGAGAGCACGGCGAAGACGTCCCGCGACGCTCCATGAATCCGCGGCAACATGCGGTCAAGGATGCTGCGTGCCTCGTCTGAGATGTCGATCAGGATCTTGCGGCGATCGGTGGGGTGTGTCACGCGACGAATCAGTCCCCGTCGCTCCAGGGTGTCGAGCAGGGACGTCATGGTGCCGCTCGTGATGAGGAGCCGGTCCGCGATGACATGTGGTGGGAGCGGCTCCCCCGCGCCCTCGACAATCGCCAGAATCTCGGATGCGCTGGCCGAAAGATCGGCCACCGTCCGGCGCCGCCGATCGATCTCGGCGAGCAAGCGATTTGCGGTACGGAGCAGATTGGCTGCGCAGAGGGTGGTAGCGCGCCTGGCGTCCGGGAATTCATCCTCAAAGTCGTCGTTCACGACGATCGCGGAGCGGTCGGCAACGGAATCCTGCATGGCGTCTCCGGTGAGGCTTGATTACAAGTAACTTGATATCAAGTTACTTGGTTGCGAGGTACTTGTCAAGAGGCAAATCGAAAATCGGATCCTTTGGCAGTGCCTTCAGCGGATCGTCACCAGCAGCCGCACCCCTGCTGCGGCTATAAACAACGTGGAGTGGTGATCTCCCGGCAGCGGATGCGCCCTCCAGAGGATTGATGGATGGCGCACACGGAACCGGACGCTTCCCAAAGCAGCACGACATTCCTTCAGCGCGCACCAGAGCCCGCCATACTTAGGCCCGCCATCGGACTGCTCGCCACCCTCGCCGGGGTGTCATTCATGGCCCATATGCTGGTCGCCGGCAACTACGGGTACTTTCGTGACGAGCTGTACTATATTGCCGATGGCCGGCATCTCCAGGCCGGCTATGTCGACCAGCCGCTGTTGATCGGGTGGCTGGCGGCGCTCATGCGTGTCCTTTTCGGCGACGGCCTGGTGGCGATCCACCTCATTCCAGCTCTGGCCTGTGCCCTGATCGTCGTGGTCACCGGCCTGATGGCGCGCGAGCTGGGCGGTGGTCGAGTGGCCCAGCTGGTAGCAGGCACAGCAGCCCTTTTCACCGTGACCTTCATGGGAACCGGGTCTCTCTTCTCCATGGATGTGCTGGATGAGCTCTGGTGGGCGCTGGCCGCCCTCGTCCTGCTGCGCCTGCTGCGGCGAAATGCGCCGCACCTGTGGCTGGTCATCGGTGCGGTGCTTGGCATCGCCCTGCTGAACAAGCTGACCGTGCTCTTTTTCTGTCTTGCCCTCGCCCTGGCCCTGCTCGTCACCGCCGAGCGCCGCTTCCTGCTAACCCCCTGGCCGTGGTTGGCGGCCGGCATTGCCTTTGTGGGCCTGCTCCCCTACATCATCTGGAATGCCCTGAACGGGTGGCCGACCGTGGAGTTCTGGCACCACTATGGCGGCGTCGGCACCAGCCCGCTGGACTTCCTGGCGGCCCAACTCATCCTGATCAATCCGATCGCCGTTCCCCTGGCTGTAGCCGGACTGGTGTACTACTTTCGCCCGGCCGGTGCGCGGTATCGCCTGCTGGGCTGGACCTTCGTCTTCCTCTATCTACTCCTCACCCTTCTGCGCCTCAAGGTCTACTTCCTCGCTCCTGCCTACCCCCTCCTGTTCGCTCCCGGGGCGGTGATGTTCGAGCAGCTACACCCACGACCACTGTTCGCCTGGATACGGCCCGCCTATGTCGTCCTTCTCATCCTGGTCGGCATGCTGTTGGCGCCGGATGTCATGCCTATCCTGCCGCCGGCCACGGCCGAACGCTGGGCCCAGGGGTCTTTATCCCAGGTGCTCGCCGACCGATTTGGCTGGGACAGCCTCACGCGCACCGTCGAACGGGTCTATGCAGTTCTACCGCCCGCGCAGCGTGCGCAGGCCTGTGTCCTCACCAGCAACTATGGCGAGGCCGGAGCGCTCCAGCAGCTTGCCCCGCCCGGTCGCGTGCCGCCGGTCATTAGCGACCACAACAACTACTCCCTGTGGGGACCGGGCACGTGTACCGGTAGTGTGCTCATCCTGGTCGGGTATGCCCCGAGCGACATACACGGCGTGCATACCTTCTACACCAACATCACGCGTGCCGCCGTCGATCGGTGCCGGTACTGCGTGGATTACGAACGCACCCTGCCCATCTACGTCTTATCCGGCGCGACCAGGTCGATCTTCCCGCGGCTGTGGCGGATGCTCAAGCACTTTGACTGAGTGCTGCAGAGGACATCCTCTTAGCCCAACACCCCCACCTCACCGGCGTCTCCCCACGGCACCAGGACGGATTCGTCATCTCGTCCACTCGCCGCCGACCCCGCGAGCACCAGTCCTCGTTCGTTGGCGTCGATCAACACTGGGTCGCCGGCCAGCAAGCGTCCGTCGCGTGCCCGAATTGGCTGTGGTCGAATTCCCTCCGGCCAGACGTCGAGGTTCACCACGAGTTCGTGCACCTCCGTGGGAGCTACACCGAGGTAGGGAGCGACGCGCTCCGCGGCGCCCGGAGCCAGCCGAACATATTGCACACCGTACAATCGTGTGGGGTCCATGACACGACCTCGTATAAGAACATCTGTCCTATTTCTATCATGGGGGCTTGTCGGCCCAGTGTCAAGGGGCAATCGAAGACCCCGGGGGAGATAGCAACATGTCCGAACGACGGCCGCTCGAGCCGAACGATCTGTACCGGCTCCGTCTGATTTCAGATCCTCAGATCTCGCCGGATGCCGGACGGGTGGCGTTCGTGCTCAAACGCATGGATGAAGAAAAGAACGAGTACGTCGGCAACATCTACGTGGTTGACCGCGCGGGCGAGGTGCTGCAATTCACCTCCGGCGACAAAGACTCCGCTCCACGCTGGTCGCCCGACGGACGATGGCTGGCCTTCGTTTCCGGGCGAAAGGACAAAGCACAGATTCATCTGCTTTCCACCAGCGGTGGAGAAAGCGTAGCTCTCACCGACCGGAAACTCGGCGCGGGCGTGCCCTTCTGGTCTCCCGACAGCTCGACCATCGTCTTCACCGGGGCGGTATCGACCGATCCCGACGAGGAGAAAGAGGAAGACGAGAAGGACGCCAAGAAGACTGCGAAGACCAGGATCGTGGAACGCGCGTCGTACAAACTGGACGGCGCCGGCTACATCGGAAATCGACGCCGGCACCTTTTCGCCATCGATGTGGCGGAGCGGAAGGTCGAACAGCTCACCCAGGGTGACCACCACAACGACACGCCGGCGTGGTCACCGGATAGCCGGCACCTGGCATTTGCCTCCAGCCGCAATCCGCGCTGGGACGTCTCGACCGAGGGAGACATCTATGTGATACCCCGTAGCGGGGGCGAGGCGCGGCAGATCACCTCGCGTGGCACCTATGGAAACCCGGTCTTCAGTCCAGATGGTAGCCGGATCGCGTTCCTGGGCTACACCGATCCGGACGATGTGTTCGCACCACCTCGCATCTACAGCACGACGCGGGATGGGGCTGATCTTCGGGATGAGCTCGGAGCCTGGGATGGCGGCCTCGGCAGCGATGCCAGTAGCGACGTCGCGCTCTCGGACGACGGGCTGGGTCTCAGGTGGCTCGAGCACGGCCTCCACTTTGTAGGCACAGAGCGCGGCATCGCGAATATCTATTGTGCGCAGCAAGGTGTCCGCCCCGTGACCAGCGGGCGCCACACCATCACTGATTACTCCGTCGCGGACGACGGCACGATTGCTCTCGCCCGCTCCGATGTAACGCACCCGCCCGACATCTATCTGTTTGAAAACGGAGAGTGCAAGCAGCTCACGCACGAGAACGACGCCTTTCTGGCCGAGGTGGAAATCCGCGAGCCGGAGCGATTCACCTTCACCGGCGCCAACGGTGAAGAAAGCGACGGCTGGCTGCTGGCGCCGCGTGATCACGAAAGCGGCAAGCATCCCCTTCTGGCCTACATCCACGGCGGTCCACAAACCGCGCATGGTGAAGCATTCTTCTTTGAGTATCAATTCCTGGCAGGTCAGGGATTTGGTGTCTTTTCCCCGAACATCCACGGCTCGTCGACCTACGGGCGCGCCTATCAGACCAGCATCTGGAAGGATTGGGGCAATCTCGACTTTCAGGATGTCCTGGCCGGCACGAAAGAAGCAGCCACACGCGGTTGGGTCGACGAGCGGCGCCTCGGGATCGTCGGTGGGAGCTATGGCGGATACATGACCAACTGGGTGCTCTCGCATACCGACATGTTCAAGGCGGGCGTCACCGAGCGCTGTCTCTGCAACATGGTCAGCTTCATGGGCACCAGCGATTCCGGCTGGCTGTGGAATCGGGTGTGGGGTTTCCACCCTGAGGAAGATGTGAACAAGCTCTGGGACATGAGCCCGATCAAGTACGTGGCAAATATCAATGCGCCGTTGATGGTGATTCACTCGCAGGGCGACGACCGTACCCCATTCGAGCAGGGCGAACAGATGTTTCTGGCCCTGCGCCGCCTCGGCAAAGAGACGAAGTTCGTCATGTTCCCCGAGGAGAGTCACGGTCTGTCGCGCGGTGGCAAGCCCTCACGCCGGGTAGAGCGCCTGGGCTATATCCGAGACTGGTTCCGACAGCACCTGTAGGCGTCGATGCACGTCGACCGGAACCTCCCGCGTTCCACCGATTACTTCCTGGCACGGCTCGGTACCCTGCACGATCGCATGCGAGCGCGGGTGTACCGCGAGGGTGGGTCGTCCTCGATCGACGCCCTCGCGGCGGTCGCCGCGGCACGCGACGGTGACACCATCTTCGCCCTCGACGTGCACGCCGAGGAAGAGCTCGAGTCCTTCTTTTCCGCCTGGGGAGACGAACTCCCCTTGCTCTTGATTGCCGAGGGATTTCCCGACGACGGGGGCAAGACCTATCCGGTTGGTACGCCCCGCGACCAGGTAGGCTTAACCTGCATTGTCGATCCGATCGACGGCACCCGTGGCCTCATGTACCAGAAGCGTAGCGCCTGGATCCTGTCGGGAATCGCACCGGCTCCGACCGACACGCTGCCGCGGTTGAGCGACATCCACCTGGCGATGCAGACCGAACTACCGACCTCACGCTCGCAGCTGAGCGATCGCCTGTGGGCGACGGCAGGCGGCGGGATGCGGGCCGAGACCACCAATCTCGCCACGGGATCGGTACATTCGTTTCGGCCCCAACCGAGCCGCGCCGATTCGTTGCTGTACGGCTTCGGCACCGTGAGTAAGTTCTTCCCTGGCGCGAAGCTGCCGGCCGTGCAGGTCGAGGAGCGCTTGTTTGAGGAGCTGTTCGGTCCACCGTTGGATGGCAATCCGCAGGTGTTCGACGACGAATACATCAGCACCGGTGGCCAGCTCTACGAGTTGATGGTGGGACACGATCGTTTCACCGCCGACCTCCGTCCGCTCTTCCAGTCCGCGCCCTCCGCCGCCGGCGAGGTCCCCCGCATCAGTTCCCACCCGTACGATCTCTGCACCGAGCTGATCGCCCGTGAGGCTGGTGTGATCGTCACCGATGGACGGGGCGATCCCCTTGGCTACTCCCTGGATATCCGCACCGACTGCAACTGGATCGGCTACGCCAATGCCGCCCTTAAGGCTCAGATCGAGCCAAGGCTGATGGCCATTCTGAGGGAACTGCTTACCACTGCTTGATATCGGTCCCCGACACCTCTATGCTTAACCCGCCAACTTTGTCGCATGATTGTTTCGATTCAC
>JANWJD010000265.1 GCA_025449555.1 Chloroflexota bacterium
CAGACGAACCACTGCCTGCACGTCTGCCTCGGGCGCGCCGACATGCATGATAATGACCATGCTTACCTTCCTCCGAAAGTGGATGCGTCGGCCGGGCGTTCTACCGGCGCACGATCCGGGGCTTCACCAGAGTGGGAGGGCCGCGGTATGATACTCGGAATCATGTGTGGATCCCGATCCAAGGACAAAAACAAACCACCCTGCGGCCTCTTCCTTGCCGACCCCTCATTCCAGGGTGGAACTTTGCTCCTCTAGCCCACGGGCGTAGCGGAAACGCTATTCCTCGGCAAAAGCGTTGGATCGAAAGAAAAGACCGCGAGCGGAATGTCTTTCAGTATAGGAAAAGAGCTATTTGGTGTCAACGAATGCGAAGGCACGCCAGGAGGTGGCGTGCGGCGAAATCATGCTCGGATCGCGGCAAGTCGCGTACCGCGTTGTTCGAAGTAGGAGAGCGCGGCAAATACGGCTTCGTTCTCTTCTCGATGGGACGGTCGAGGTCGTCGTCCCGCCCCGGGTGAGTGTGCCGCCAATCGAGGAGATCCTGCGCTCCAGGCAGCGTTGGATCGAACGGCAGCTCGATCGACTTCAGGCTCTACCACCTATCCATCCGAACTCGATCGGCTTTCTTGGAACCAAGCACGACGTGATAGTGCGGCGAACGGCGGCGCCAACGGGACAGATCTTCATGGAGGGCCGCACCCTCCAACTCGACGTCCCCGACGACATCCAGGTAGCTCCAACAATTGAGAAATTCATGCGTCTTCGCGCGCGTACCGTCTTGCACGAACGCGCTGCTGCCTGGGCGGATCTGATGCAAGTGCAATATCAGCGGCTGTCGGTGCGCGACCAACGCACCCGCTGGGGAAGCTGCTCGGTCACCGGTGGCCTCAATTTTAGCTGGCGCTTGGTTATGGCGCCCCTGCCGGTACTTGACTATGTGGTGATTCACGAGTTGATGCATCTACGCGAGATGAACCACAGCAAACGGTTTTGGGACGGGGTCGCGACATACTGTCCGGAGTACCAGGAGCATCGTGCCTGGTTGACAGAAAACGGCCCGAGGCTGGCACGGCCGTTGTATGTGGAGGCTTCGAGCGCGGTGAGATGAGGGCAGGCGCGGGGGCGAGGGAAACACGACCCTATGACTGTACCGCTCGGGATCGTAGGCCGAGGAAGAGCGGTATCTCGCGAAGGGCGAGGTCGACGGCCTTCGCGTTTTCGCCGGCTGTCGTGAGCTTGTGCGCGGGAATTTCGTCCATCCGGTCGATCAAGAGTCCCTGCTCTGCCAGACCATCGATGTACATGCCGAGCGGCCGGTGAAAGCTGCGTGTGGTGGCAGTGGAATCGCGACCAGGGAGGAGCTTCATGGGTATCGGCAGTGGAGTCAAGTAGCGATCGATCCGGCGATACACGAGTTTCCTGCCTTCGTCCCAGCCCCACCCGCTCTGGCGCGGCATGCGAAAAGCGGGGTGCGTCATCATAATCACCAACCGACCCCCCGGTTTCAGCGCCCAGGCGGCGCTGCGGAGCACCGGTTCAAGCGGGTCCATGTCCTGAATGCTGAGCAGGAACACGACTGCATCAAATGACGCCGCCGATAGACCCTGGAGCGACGACATTTGGCGAGCATCTCCCAGAATGTAGCGTCCGGCTCCGCCGTGATGTTTGCGCGCCAGGTCCAGCAGGCGGGGACTGGCGTCGATCCCGACGTACTGTGCTCCGGTGCGAGCAATGACCGGAGCGAGCACACCTTGACCTGCTCCTACGTCGAGAATGCGTTCTCCGGGCCGCGGTTCGAGCAATCGCACGGTAGCCGGAATCGCTACCTCACGGTGGTGCTCGCTTCCGCCTTCCCCCACCCAGCCGTTGTACCAGTAGGCCAACGGGTCCCAACTGGTCTGCGCGGCAGGACGCCGAGCCCTTCCACGTGGCGGTTTACTGTCTCGCGGCACGATCATCCCTTTCGCTTCACTATAGCGATCTGGCTGGAACGCTCAGTGCAGCGCGACGAGAAAACCTGCCGCCAGAACCACGAGCAGCAACACTGTGATCAGACTGAATTCGGCGTCGCGCCGGCGGACGAACTGCACGAAGGCGACCACGACACCCACCAGAGGCGTGGCAAACAGCACCAGAATTCCAGAGTCAAGGACTGCCGGTCGCGAACCGTGTAGAAGATCGGGGATTACGCGATCGAGCGGCACGACATGTGTGGCGGCGTTTTTGCCTTCGCCGGCCACCAGCGCCAGGCCGAGAAGCATGATCGCGATGCTGACCAGAAGTCCGACGAACAGCGTCCGGCTAATAGCGACGGATGCCGAGACATCGTTCTCAACACGCGGATCGACCGTTGCATCGGAATTACTGGCCAAAGCCGACCACTCGCAGGGCCATCTGGATGGCGTAGATCACCAGCACGACGGTGAAGGTATTGCGCAGGGCACGTTGGCTCACGCGACCCAGCACGCGTGAGCCGATGGAAGCGCCGATGAACACACCGATCGTCACCGGCACGGCGAGCGCGGGATCGACCAAAGAGGGGCGGTGATTGTAGTACACAAATGCTCCGGCCATGGCGGTGATGCCGATAACGTAGGTGCTGGTTGTGGTCGCCACCTTGATAGGCACCCCCATCAAGAGATTCATGACAGGGACTTGCACGATCCCGCCGCCCACACCAAGCATGCCGGAAACCAACCCGGCAATCGTAGACGATCCGACGCCGAGCGGAAGCCGCGAGACCGAATAGGGGACAATTTCGCCGGTCGAGGGTTCTCGGTAGCTCGGGCGAAAACGGAGCCGCGACGGTGCGTGTCCATGGCCGGTCCCGGTCGATGGTTCGCCGGCACGCGTGGAGGCCAACATACGGTAGGCGCTCGCTCCGAGCACCACCGCGAAGACCGCCGCCAGGACTCGCGCATTGACATGAGTTGCCAGGATAGCCCCAACCACAGCGCTCGGCGCGGTGGCAAGGGCGAGGATCAAACCGAGTCGGATGTCCGCGACCCCGCTGCGGACGTACACGTGACCCCCGCCGAGCGAGGTAGCGATGACCGCCACAATGCTGGCTGCGATCGCGGTCTTGAGCTGGACACCGAGAAAGAGATTGAGCGACGGGATGATGAACAGTCCGCCGCCTATGCCCAACACGGATCCGAACGCACCTGCCAACAGCGCGATGAGAAACGAAACAACTGCATGGGCAAGACTCAGAAGGCGCTCCACGAGCGGGTGATTATTTCATCGTATCAACGAATCACATGGGCTAAGATAGTCCGTCGGTGACGGACGGTTTGTCCTCGGTTTGCCCACAAGGGCTGCATAGTATTCCTCATGCCAACGTGAGGCAGGTGGGCCGGCCTTGACGTGGGACTGAGGTGTGGTCCGTTTGCACCAGGCAGGCCCGAGGGTTGAAAAGGAGCTAGGTGACGATCTTCGCCGTTGCCAACCAGAAGGGTGGCGTTGGGAAAACGACTACAGTCGTCAACCTTGGGGCGTATTTGGGCGCTCTGGGAGCACGTGTGCTTTTGGTCGACTGCGACCCCCAGGCGAACACGAGCAGCGGACTGGGCCGGAGGCTTGAAAGCGGTGGACTGTATGACGTTCTGGTTCATGGGGCGTCGGCGTCTGCTGCGATAGTACCGACCGCGGAACAAGGGGTCGACCTGTTACCGGCAGCCGCGGAACTGGGCGGCGCCGAAGTGCAACTCCTCGAGGGAGATCGGCCAAACGCGCGCTTGAGCGATGCCCTCAGTTCGGTGCAAGGCACTTACGGTTACATCCTGCTCGACTGCCCTCCATCGATGGGTCTGTTGACCCTCAACGCTCTGGTCGCCGCGGATGCGGTGATTGTACCGGTGCAGTGCGAATATCTGGCACTTGAAGGGTTGGCGCGACTGATGGCGACCCTCCAACGGGTCCGAGACCAGTCGAATCCTCGCCTCCGGGTGTTTGGGCTGTTGATGACGATGTATGACGGACGGACTCTGCTGGCACAACAGGTGGCGGAGGAGGTGAGGCGCCACTATCCCACGCTCACCTTCGATACGATGATTCCCCGGAGCGTCCGGTTGAGCGAGGCACCGAGCTTCGGCTCGTCGATTCTGGACTACGATCCGCACTCACGCGGGGCGGAAGCGTACGGCGCCCTCGCGGTCGAGGTGGCGTCCCGCGTCCCGGCGTTCTATTCTTCTTGAATGATCTACTTGGGTCGAGGGGGAGCGCGTGACGGATAAGCCGCCCGCCGAACGTCGGACGCAGGGGCGTAGGGTCCTGGGACGCGGCCTCGATGCGTTGATTCCGGCTGAAGCCACGACGGGTCTCCGAGAGGTGGCGATCGACCAGATCGAACCGAACCCGCAGCAGCCACGGCAGCGGTTCGAGCGTGGCGCGCTCGAGGATCTGGCTCAATCCATCCGGGAACACGGGATCGTGCAGCCGCTGGTGGTGTCGGCGATCGGCGACGAACGGTACCGGTTGATCGTCGGCGAGCGCCGTTGGCAGGCCTCGAAACTGGCCGGGATCGAAAAGGTGCCGGTCGTTATCAAAGAAGTTTCGGACCGACAGTCGCTGGAGCTCGCCCTGATCGAAAACATTCAACGGGCCGACTTGAACCCGCTGGAAGAAGCTGCCGCCTATCAGCGTTTGATGCAGGATTTTGCCCTCACCCAGCAGGATGTGGGACGGCAGGTGGGCAAGAGCCGTGTCGCCATAACGAACACGATGCGCTTGCTACTCCTGCCGGAGGTTGCCAAACGCGCGGTTATCGAAGAACGCATCACCGAGGGACACGCCCGGGCGTTGCTTTCATTGACCGATAAGCAAATGCAGATGGCGGCGCTGGAACGAATCGAGCGCGACGGGTTGACCGTGCGAGCCACCGAAGATCTGGTGCGGCGCCTGCTACAACCGCGTCGGGCGCGAACCCTGCGGGAAAAGCCTCCCGACGTGGAAGCGGTCGAAGGTGAACTGCGCCGCGCACTCGGTACGAAAGTATCACTGCAGCACGGCAAACGTGGCGGCAGAATTGTCATTGAATACTACTCCGACGAGGAGTTCCAGGGACTGTACGACCGCCTGTGCGGCAATTAGAAGGCACGCGGTCATGGGTGCCGCCCCTCGGTCGGTTTTGGCTAGGATAGACCAGGAATCGAGGAGAACTATGCGAGTTACAGTGTTTGGCTCGGCTCGAGTGGGGCCCGACACCGACGAATACCGGGATGCTCGTCGCCTTGGACGAATGCTGGCTGAACGAGGGGACATGATCGTGTCCGGCGGCTACGGCGGCATCATGGAGGCCGTCAGCCAGGGCGCGCACGAGGTGGGGGGCCAGGTGGTGGGCGTGACGGTTGCACCCTGGATCGGCCGCCTGGAGCCAAATCGCTTCCTTTCGGAAGAGAAGAGCGCCCGGACATTGTTTGAGCGACTGGAAGCACTGATCGCGAGCGACGCGCTCGTTGCTCTGCCCGGAGGTGCGGGGACCCTGGGCGAGGTCGCACTCGCCTGGAACTTGCGACAAATGGAGCTGATGGCGCCCATCCCGATCGTGCTGGTGGGGGATCGTTGGCAGCACATGGTGGAAGCCTTCCGCGACCATCTCATCGTCGACGACCACGATCTGGCCCTGCTCGAAATCGTCAACACGATCGAGGGCGTGGTGCCCGCACTCGACCTTCATACCTCCGTCAGTCCCCAGTGGTTTGGGTAGGGCGCGATGCCAAAGCTCGAGCGCCTGGATTGGATCGCACCTCTGTCAGAGGGACGCGGTGTCACTCTCTCGGACGACCCCAAGGCCGATCTCTTTCTGGCCGAGGAATCGAACGCGCTGCTGCTGGGTGTCCTGTACGACAGCCAGCTCGCGACCCGACGTGCCTTTGCGGTGCCGCTACGCCTGAAGGATCGATTGGGTCACTTCGACATCAATCGCCTGGCTGAACCTGACTCGGCAGAGGTCCTGGCGGCGTTCTCGCAGAAGCCGGCCCTACACCGCTTTCCGCGTAAGTTCGCGGAGCTTACAGGAAAGCTCGCGGCCGTCATCGTCTCGGACTACGGCGGAGATGCCGGACGCATCTGGCGGGAATCCGACACAGTCGATACCCTCGGCGAACGACTGCTCGATCTGCCGGCTTTTGGCATTGAGAAGACCAACTGGACGGTGGGCATGTTGGGCGCGCTTGACATGCTTTCGTTTGATGGCTGGGAGGAGTATCGCGCGAGCCCACGTAAGCGCAAACGAGCGTAGCCGCGAGTGCGCGTGCCTCAGGGCGACGCGTTGGTATAGTTATGCCACCAGCCGGCCGAAGGGAACCACAACTCCATGTGTCCAAGCGTTCGATCTGCTTTGCTTCTGTCGCTCGTTTGTGCCTGCCTCACGGCCGCACTCCCCCGAAATGAAGCTCTGGCACAGGGTGTGAATGTGCCGCACCGGGATTTCAGCTCGGCATCAGCCAGGAACTTGACGTTCCGTCCCCTGCAGACGAATTCGACGCCGGACAGTACTGCGACCGCCGGAGCGACCGCGGTGGCCACGAACACTCCGACGCCGCTTCCCACCCAAACCTCTGTCCCAACGACCACGCCGGTGCCTTCCGCTCCCGCGGCATCGACACTCCTTTCCGCGGCTCGGGCTGCGCTGAAAACAGCGAATACCAGCCACTTCAATCTGGTAGAAAAAGTGAGCCTGGGCGGACTGGTGAAGGGAACTGTGCGAGAAAGGGGTGACATGTCGCAACGACCGGCAGAAGTGCAGGCCCATGTCACCGGGTCCCTCACGGCGCTGGGAAAACCGCAAAAGATCGATGAGCGTCACGTGCAAATCGGCAAAAAGGCGTGGGTGAAGTCGGCGAAGACGCACGGCGTCTGGAAGTCCGAGAAGGCGACGCCCGCCAACTCTGCCGGCTCCGTGCAGAATCCACTGGATATCGTGAAGGGCAATGGATTGAAGATCACCGACCTGAAAACCGTGGGCGCTGAGACGTTTGGCTCGGTTGCCGTCTGGCGGATTCACGGAACGGTGATCGCGCAGGTCACGCAGACGACGACCACCACGGGAACCGTCGACTATCTGATCGGAAAGGTTGGTAACCTACCGTATCGGATCATGGAGAACGTGAACGATCCGAAGGACAGCCTGTTACTCGATCTCCAGGCAACACTTGGCAGATTCGGCGAAAAAGTGAAGGTCGCCACGCCGAAAATCGGTAGTACCTTGCGGTAGACCCGCCGCCGTTTGCTATCCGCCGTAGCCGCTATGCAGCCATACCTGATGAGCCATGGTGGCGAAGTGAGAATTGCCGGTTATCGCCGCCCAATGGGCGAGGGCACTGAAGATCGGAGCATAAAACACCGTCTTGCAGCGGCCGGCTGGATCGTGCTCGCGGCACCCGGCGGTGCGCGTATCTCCAGCCTGATTGACCGATCCGTCCGCCGACAGACGGGACAGTTCCCAGGACTCACCCCGTTGTAGAGCGCTCTGCAGCGAGGTATACAGGGAGCCGGTCGCAACCAGCTCGAGGTAACGCGACGCGCTCACCATTCCGAGTGCCTGGTAGCCGGAGTCGTGCCCGCCGTTCTCCGGCATGACGCCGTTCGCGCGTGTCATGTGGATGCCGTGCCAGGCATAGAGCCGGGACCACCGGATCAAAACGGGATCGTGCGCCAGAGTGCCGGTTGCTCCCAGCGCGATGGCCGCTTCAAACCAGCGGTGGTTCTTGACATAATCATCGATATGACCGGCTCCATGGACGGTCCGGACCATGTAATGCGCGGCGCGTTTCATGAGAACGGAGTCCCGAGCGACATCGGCGGAGAATTGGCCGGCGTACGAGGACGACCGCAAGATCAAGAGGGCCGGGGCAGCTTCCGACAGGAACATGGCAGTGCCATGAAATGGCCAGGCAGATCCCGGAAATGCTCCATTCTTGGTCTCTCGGTCCAGTCCGAACCGGAACATTTTCAGTCCCAGGGCGATAAGCGCAGTGTCGTGTCGCAACACCCCGGCGATCACGTCGGTGCCACCGGCCCGCTGGTACTCCAGAAACCAGGCTGAGGGCGGCGCCGTGGTATTTGGTCCGTACGCTCCTCGGGCATCCGGCACGTTTTGCCCGTAGCGGTACAGGGCATCGAACACCGCTGTACTGGACTCCATACGGACCAATGGGGATGGCGCGAGTGCGGTTGCCGCAACCGCGACTGGGCCGGCGGCGCGGGAGTCCACGGCCGGACCCGGCCCCATTCGGGCCGCGACCGCCAGGAAGCCGGCGAGGAGGGCGATCGTGCAAAGCACGATCAAGTAGCGCCGCACGGTGAGCCCTAGGCGGACAGTTCGTGCACGAAGGACTGCACGTAGTCTGCGACGAAACGCCGATCGTCAACCCCGTCGATAATCATGCACTCCAGCACATCAACGACGTCGGGCGCGACATCGTGTAGCTCGTCGACCACCGGACGATCGTTGCGGGACGGATGTGGGTCGGTGACAAACGAGAAGAGCTCATCGGTGAGGGCGGCCTCGTCGACTTGAATTCGGAAGAATCTCGACATGGAATGGAATCCTTTCTACGTCAGTCATTATCGTCCATCCGCCGACCGGGTGGAGCGTGGCACAATTCTCAGGAGGGAGCGACATGACGGAGATGCGACCGTTTCGCGAGCATGAGGAAGCGTACGCCGGTGTTGGACAGACGTTCTGCCGGTTACCGCTGGTTTTGCAGGCGGCAGGCCTGGTCGGGGTCGATGTCGCCATTGTGGGCGCGCCGTTCGATCTCGGCACCTCGTACCGGCCGGGGACCCGCTTCGGTCCGCGCGCGATCCGCAGCGCTGAGGACGTGGGAGCACCGAGCAACCGCCCCCACATGGAATTGGGGATCGATCCGTTCGATCTCCTTCGGGTCGTAGATTACGGCGACTCCGGCGTTGGCCCGACCGTCGAACGGTGCCACGCGCAACTCAACCAAGCGGTTGGCGAGATTCTGGCTGCCGGCGCCATGCCGGTGGTGCTGGGAGGCGATCATTCCCTGTCGCTGCCGGTGATGCAGGCCCTGGCCACTCATCTCGGCGCCGACGGATACAGCGTCATCCATTTCGACACGCACGCCGATACGGCTATCTACCGGCCTGGAGACACCAGCGAACACGCCGCCCCCTTCTATCGCGCCGTCACTGAGGGGCACCTGCTGGGGCGCAACCTGATACAGATCGGGCTGCGCGGTGCCTGGCCCCATCCCGTGGAATTCGATTGGATGCGCGAGCAGAGCATTACTTGGCACTCGATGGATCAAGTCGAGGAACGGGGCCTCAACGCAGTGGTATCCGACGCAGTCGAGCACGCTCG
>JANWJD010000266.1 GCA_025449555.1 Chloroflexota bacterium
CTTGCACCAGCTTCTTCAGATCCGCACGGAACGTGAGACGCAGCAGCGCATCCAGATTGGAAAGCGGCTCGTCCATCAGCAGAACTGCGGGTTCCATGATGATGGCGCGGGCCACGGCCACCCGCTGCCGCTGGCCGCCGGAGAGCTGGGCGGGGTAGCGTTCGAGAAACTCGCCGAGCTGGACCAGCTCCGCCGCCCGATTCACCCGTCGCTGGATCTCCTGGTCCGGCTCATGCCGCATACGCAGGCCGAAACCGATATTCTTGCGCACCGTCATGTGGGGGAAGATGGCGTAGCTCTGAAAGACCATGGCGATCTGCCGTTTGCGCGGTGGCAGCCCCGTGATGTCGGTTCCTCCGATGGCAACCGAGCCGCTGTCCGGGAACTCCAGTCCGGCTATCAATCGCAGTAGCGTTGTCTTCCCACACCCGCTGGGCCCCAGCAGGACCATGAACTCGCCGTCGTGGATGGTCAGATCGACATCGTCGACGGCGGGGCGCACTCCGCCGGGGTAGGTCTTATGGATATGCCGTATCGCAATTTCCGCCATTGAACCCTCACAACCGATTGCAAACATCCGCCAGGATGCCGGTGACTATTTCGTAACCGCGCCCCAACTCGAGACGAGGTAGCGGCGAATGAGGAAGATGAACACCATAGAAGGGACGACGAGCATGAACCCACCGGCAAACTGGTAGGTGAGCGGCGCGCCGTCGAGACTATTGAGAATCTGGGCGGGAAGGGTGCGGTTCAAGAGCGTCAAAATCGTGGCCGCGAAGACCTCATTCCAGGAAAGGAGGAAGGTGAGCAGCGCGGCGGCAGCCAGTCCGGGCAGCGCCATCGGCAGGGCGACGCGCCGGAACGCCCCCACCTTGGTGCAGCCGAGCGTCAGCGCCGCCTCCTCCAGGTCAGCGGGCACACCGAAGAAGACGGCGCTGGTGATGAGCACGGTCGTGGGCAGTGCCATGGCCGTGTGCACCAGGCTAACGCCTTGTTGCGTATCGTACAGGCCCCACGTGAGGAAGGAAACCGCCAGGGGGATGGAGAGCACCAGGACGGGGAAGGAGCGCGTGGTCAGGATCACGAGGGTGATCAGATTGCTACCGGGGAAACGGAACCGGGCGAGGGCATAGCCGGCCGGCGTACCGATGGCGAGCGCGAGGATTAGGGTGCCGATGCCCACGGTGAGGCTGCGCCTGGCCGCCGGCAACACTCCGGGTGAATTGAGGAAGAACTGCATAGTGTCGGTGGAGAAGTGAACTGGAACGAACGATTTGGGGAACGAGTAGACATCGGCCTGCGTGCTGAAGGCGGCAATGAAGATGAGCCACAGCGGCATCAACATGAAGATGGTGATGGCGATGGCCGCCACATAGATCAGCGGATGTACCCGGGGCGAACCCTTCTTCGGTCTCGATCTGACCTGGGCGGCGCTCATCGCCCACCCCCGGCCACGCCCGCCGGCGTCCGCAAAACGGTGAGATACATGGCACTACTGAGAATGGAAATGCCCAGGATCACCGCAGCGAAGGCGGCAGCGACGTTCGCATTTTGGTACGTCACGTACCAGTAGTATGCCTGCGACCCGAGCACGGGGAGGCTCTGACCGGTGAGGGCAATGACCACCGCAAACACCTGGACCGCCACGATGGTGCGGAGAATCAACGCCACGCGAATACTGGGTTTGAGCGTGGGGAGCGTGACGTGCCAGATGCGCTGGAAGAACGAGGCGCCGAAGACATCGGCCGCTTCACCGTACTCCTTGGGGATACCCTGGAGCCCGCCGGACAGGATCAGCATGATGAGCGAGCTGGAGCGCCAGACCTCGGCGACGATAACTACGAAAAACAGGCTGAGCTTATGCTGATAGCTCAGAAACGCGTAGCCATTCTGGGAGAGCTTCAGGTCCACCAGCGCCGAGTTTAGAAATCCATTCTGGGTGAAGATCGACAGCCACACGATCCCGGAGGCGAGGTCGGAGATCGCCAGCGGGATGGTCCAGCAGTAGAGAAAGAATTGTCTCCCGCGCAAACCGGTCTGCAGAATCAACGCCATCGCGAGGGAAAACGCAAACTCGATGGGGATGATCGTGCCCATGAGGATGAGCGTGTTTTTGAGCGACGGCATGAACTGGTAGTCGTGATACATCGTGTGGAAGCTGGCGGAGGTATACGTGCCGGCGGTGCTCTGAAACGCCAGAAGGAGCGCCCTGACCATAGGCCAGAGCACGAAGAAGGCGAGAAAGCAGACCGTCGGCGCCAGCAGAAGGTAGGGAGCGACGGCTTGCTGGCGAGCCTTACGCGCGAGAGAGGGAGAGGCACGCGGGATGCGTACCTCTCCCGGAGCGCTGACTGCTACTTGACGTGACATGGTCCGTGGCTCGGCGGATCGGGAAGCCAGCAAGCGGCTCCCGTCTGCGTGAGGATGCCTTGCAACTGCGAGCCCTCATCGTTCAAGACCGACTGAATGTTGTCGCCATTGAGGACGATGCGGTTGAAGGTATCGGTGTAGATCTTGCTGTAGGCCCCGCCCTGGCCGCCGAGCCCGATCGGAAGGAGGGAGGGCACCGACACTTTGGATTGCGCCTGGGCCGACACCGCGTTCGCTTCCAGCCTGATGCCGGCGGGCAGAACTTTCGGAATCTTGACGCCCGTCGCCGGGAAGAAGGCAAGCTTGTCGAGGGTGTTTATCTGGGCGTACGGAGTCGTCAGGAAGGTGATCGCCTTTTCTGCAGCCTTGACATCCGGAGCGCCCTTGGGAATGGCCATGCCACCGAGGACGATCAGGTACCCACGCCCTTTCGGTCCAATCGGCGCCGGGACGAGGATGAAGTTGTTCGGCTGGGCGGTCGCCGCATTGATCAGACGCGCCACATGGTCCCAGGCCACCCACACCTCACCCGACTGAAGCGGGTCCTGCATGAAGTTGTAGCTGGCCGACTGCGGATTGGTCACCGCCCAGAGGTCTTTTACCTTCTGCCACATCTTGGCAGCGGCGGCGGATTTGAACTGGGTCACGTTGGCATGTGTGTACGACGGTAGCAGGTAGCCCTGGACAAAGCGGGCCAGCAATCCAGTGGGGCCGGCCGGCAATCCGATCTTGGGGCTGCCCGTGCCCTTCATCATGGCCTTGCCCCAGGCGATGAGCTGGTCGTACGTGAGCGAGTTGATGCTGGCGCCCTTGGGTAGGTACTTGAGCGCCTTCTTGTTGATCGCCATGACATAGGTCGCCTGCATCCAGGGGATGTAGTAATGCTTCGTCTTACTACCGTACTGGCTGAGCTTGACGATACTGGCGGGAAAGGCCCGACTCTTCAGGCTCTTGAGCAAGGGAGTGAGATCCTGTAGAAAGCCCTGGGCCACGAACGGCGGAAAGTCACCGTGCAGTCCCGCGATGACGGAAATCTTGACGTTGTGGGTCTGCTCCTGGGCAGTGAGCTGGGTGGTCAGGGTCCCGGCATCGAGATACACCGCCTTCGTCGGCGCGGGCGAACTGGCTAAAATCGATTGGAAGTCTGCGAATTCGGTGATTGGCTGAAACTGCGTGGTGACCAGCGTGAGTGCGCTGGCGTGCGCGTGGGCTTGCG
The DNA here is from genome assembly GCA_025449555.1 of Chloroflexota bacterium. Taxonomy (GTDB): domain Bacteria; phylum Chloroflexota; class UBA5177; order UBA5177; family UBA5177; genus JANWJD01. Next base: position 3,587 of record JANWJD010000266.1, read on the forward strand.
AAGACTGCGACGAGGCGACCGTTGCCCATGGCCCGAGAATCAGCATGGTCAGGGCAGTCACTGCCCACCAAGATAGCCACCTACGATGCACCATCACGAACTCCCTCCTGACTCCACCTACCTGCGTTGCGAAGCCGGCCCTACACTACACTTGCTTCCGGCCCGACACAACCGACTCACCATGCCGTCATGATGAGTCAGAAGTGATGCTATTATAGGGGTGCACTCCCAACTTGGCAATACCCGAAGAAGCGCTCCTCACGTTTCCATCGGACGCACCCGCAGCGTCCCCGTCCCGAACGGCTTCAATGGTATGCGCCATTCCCCCTGCTCGATGGAAAGCTCCTGGTACGGCCGTTCGTCCAGGTCGCACAGGCTGACGGCGATCGGAGCGGGCCAGGAGAGACGCAGCCGAACCGGCCCTTCCCGGCCGCCGATCTCGTGGAGGCGCAGTATGAAGCCGTCGCCATCGCGGGCCGGCGTAAGCGCATCCAGCGACGCGCTCCCCGCCACGATCTCGGCAAAGCTCGCCGTGTTCTGGCCGGGAATACCCGGCGCCCGCCGGATCTCCACGCCTGGTCCGCGTGTGCTCGGCAAGCCGATGAGCGCCCCGGCCAGGGGCGTCAACAGTTCGCGCCCGGCGCGTTCCAGGTCCTCCGGCATGCTCTCGCGGGCACTCAATAGCCGGTAGCGGAGGGTGAACTCCCCACCCTGCCGGGCGAAGAAGTTGGTGAACCAGTGATTGTTGAGCGCGTAGGAAAAGAGGACGCCGTTCTCCAGCCGGAGCGGCGAGGGCGTCTTTCCCGTCTTCATCTCGCCAAACTCGACCACCGGTGCCTCGCCACACAACCAGGTCAGGGCGAGATCATCACTCAGGAGCTGCACGCCGTGCTGGACGTTGTACCAGTCGGTCACGCTCCCCGGAATCTGATCGCGTCCCGGCGTGAAGACCCCTCCCGACGTATCGCAGCGCACCGTATGCGGCTCGATGGCCAGGGGAAAGGCGACGTAGACCGCCTCGACTTGCTCCACCTCCTCCTTGACGAAGCGCGTGCTGAAATCGATGCGCTTCTGGCTGTGGTCGAGCTGAACCTCCTGGACGATCGATGGAAAGTGGGGCATCGAGGTGACGGAGAACAAAGAGGTACCGAACGGGTCGTCGATCCGGTACGTTCGTGCTTCGCGCGGGGAGGTCAGCTCGACGGTGGCTCGATTGGGTAAAAACGCGTAGGGAAGCTCGTTCTGTACCAGATCAGCCCTACCACCCGCACTGTTCACCTCCTCGTAGATCAGTTGATTCAGGTGCCAGGGGCCCGGCCCGGCCAGCTCGCGGTCGAGTTCCTTGTCGACCAGACTGCGTACCCGACCGTCCGCGTCGACCTCCACTCGGTAGAACCGGTTCTCGGCCATCGTGCTCTCGATTTCGGGGAGCGCCACCACCGGCTCGTCGGTGGGCTCGAAGCGATAGATGGTATAGCCCAGGGCCGGAAGCTCGGCCTCAAAGTCAACCCAGAGGTCGCTAAATGGGTCGAGGTGGCCGGTGTACTCCAGCAGATGATTCCGCGCCGGCACCTCCTTCCCGTCGGCGTCGATCACGCGCACCGCCGTGGGCGCCACTGTCGCCGCATGGCGATACAGGACGTTCCAGCGAACTACCTCGCGACGCGGCCAGGCCAGGGGGTTAAACACCATCACCTGCTGCTGCGCACTGCGAGTGGCCACCTGCTGCGCCAGGGTGCGCACGGCCCGCTGCACGTAGCGTTCCCCCTCCAGGGCCCCGTTCTCGGCGTGCGAGATCTTGCGGTGGCCCAGAGCCCGCGTCTGCAGCGAGTACGCGTCCTCGACGCTGCGCCACCAGCCCCAGGTGTGCTCGTCGTAGAGCAGCAGGTGCTCGCGCAGGCGTTCCAGTTCTCCGTAGGGAAACGGCCAGGCGGCGCCCAGCGCGGTGGCGAGCGAGGCCGCCTTTTCCGCCGTCAGCAGGCGGTCGTGCGCGTAGCGCACCAGGCCGGTTTCGAAGGCACTGGACGCCACGCCATCATCCCACCAATCCGGCCACGCGCCCCGTTGCACCGGGAGGGCAGCGCCGTACCGGGTCGCCATCTCACGCAGCGCGTTGCCGGCCGTGACCAGCCGGCAGAAGGGAGCACCGGCGCGCCGGTTGAACTCCTCCACCAGGTCGCATACTGCGAGGTTGGGCCTAGCGTTGTCACTCACGTACCCCTGGATGGGCAGGATCACCGTGTCGTATGGATAGCCGCGTTGCACCAGGTCGCGCAGATAGCTCTGTAGTGCCTCGAAGGAGATGGTCCGCGGAAAGTCCAGCACCAGATTGCTTTCCATGTAGTTCACATTGTTCCAGACGAACAAACGGTCCCCCGCCGGACTCTCCCACCAGAAACCACCAGGACGGGCGTGCGGCATCGGCGAACTGCCGCGGGCCCGGTTAACGCCCATCTTGAGATAGCGCACCCCGAGCTGAGGCAAGAGATGCGCGTAAAACCAGTTCACACCGTTGACATCGCTTACCATGGCCGTATCGACCTCGACTCCACAGGCGGATGCAATGGCGCGGGCCGGCGCGAGCGACCGGATGAGCAGCTCAGGCGTGACCAGCTGCGTCAGGTGGAGATAGCCGGCGGTGATCTGAATGCGACCCGCGCGCACGTACTGGGCGAAGCGCGCCCGTTCCGCTTGACTGGCGCGCTCCCAGTACTGGACCAGGGTCCACCCAGTCTCCACCGTCCAGGCAAATTGCGAGGCGGGCGGATTCTCCTCGGTACGGGCGCAATACTCCACTGCCAGGGCAATATTCTCCGCCTGCTGCTCGGCCACCTCCTCCTGGGGATGGGTATAGCCCACGTCCGTATGCGTGTGGTGAAAGAAATAGACGCATTCGATTTCGCCCGACATGTGTCCTCCTGCAGCAGGTTGGCTGTTCGTGGGCAGCGGATTCAGGGGCTGCCCACTTGGCGAGGCTCACCTTCTATCCGGTTCGAACCGACTGGCCGGATCAGGAGCAAGCACGACTGGAAAGCCCCGAATCGACGGCGAAGGTGTCGAAGGTCCTCCCGAGTGACCGGCTCAGCCTCTCCCCTGCCGTCACGCAGCGCGTCGTCGATCTCATACTGGCGATCGTCCAGGTGCAGATGCTCCAGATCGAGTGAGCAGACGGCGTCGACCGGACGATCGGACAGATTGACCAGGAGCACGGCACAGTGGGCTTCGTTGGTGCGCACCAGCGCGTAGATCGCATCGTGGTCGATGCGTACCGACTCGTAGTCGGCGGCCCCGTGACCGATCTCGGGAAGTGAGACCCGCAGCCGGTTGATGCGCCGTATGTCTTCCTCGAGGCCTTGCTCTCCACCGACGAAGGTCATGTAGGCACCGCCGCTCAGCGCGAAGACCGCGAGCAGGGCACGCACCGCTGCCAGGCCGTACTGCTCGCGTTGCCACTTCTCTCCCGGCAGCGGCCACCAGAAGGTATCGTGTGAATCGACGTGATGCGCGATGAGCGATCCCAGGGGGAGGGTGTCGTTGCGGTCGCGGAACCAGGCAGCCATCTCGCGACCGTTCCGGACCAAGGGTGCGTCGCCTGGCTCATCCGCCGCCGGATTGAGCACCGCATCGATCAACCACTGCTCATCATAGTTATAGGTAACGTCCATCGAGCGCCGAAAGAGAACACCGGACGGCTCGGTATACAGCATGACCGAAGAATTGACGCACTTGAGGCGAGTGCGCAGTCGGCGAAAGAGTTCGAGACAGCCCAGCGCCGAATAGCTGGCCCGGCGTTCGGTGCCGGCCGACCAGTTGGGCAGCAGGTTGTAGGTGGGGGCATCGAAGCGATAGCCGTCAAGGTCGAGGCGCCGGAGGAGGTCGACGGCAGCGTCGGTGAAGTACTCGTGCCAGGCAACGTTGGCTACGTCGAAGGCCCTGGTGTACCGGCCAATCACGTTCCCGGCAGAGTCGCGCATGAACCAGTCGGGGTGCTGGTCCACCAGGGGATGACGGTCAGGGGATCCCCGCCGCCAGTGAGGCTCGAAATCCAGAATGTGGCGGCACCAGGCAAGGGACATGGCATCGCGTCCGGCGGCGCCCGCCCGCCAGGGAAAGGTGCTCTCGGGCAGCCGGGCGAAGGACGGGCTGGCCCGGACCTCCGCTGCCGTCCGCTCCATCACCTCCCCGTCGATCACGCCGTGCAGCAGTATGTCCAGGATCACACGGATGCCGAGGGCATGGCACTCCGCCACCAGCGCCCGCAGTTCGGCCTCATCACCGTACGAGATAGTGATGTCGCGGTAATCGTGGACGTTGTAGCTGGGGTACGGCTGGCGAGGCATAATCTGGAGCACGGTGTAGCCCAGGGACTTGATGCGTTCGAGATCGGCCCGCAGGTCGCGAACCTCGGGGTAGGGCGCGTAGCTATACCGGCCCCAGAAGACCGAAGAGCCGATCTGCACTTCGAAGATGGCAGCGGTCTCGACCCAGGGCGGCCGGTCAGGGGGGGTACTGAGCCCGAGAGTTCCGTACCAGGAATGGATATCCCGCCGGATGTCCGTCCAGCGACGGGGCAGCAAATCAAGTTCGATCGCGCCGTCATGCAGCACCTCTCCGGAGCGAATCCGGCCGGCGAGACCCGTCCGGAGGCTGAAGCTGCAGGTCTCATCCAGCGCCTGGAGGCGGAAGTCACCGATCTCGGTACGCGA
>JANWJD010000267.1 GCA_025449555.1 Chloroflexota bacterium
GTTCGTTCGACCTCTCCGAACGGGCCGATCGCCAGGTTGTTGACCAGAGAATGACCCAGGCTCTCGCTGACTTCGATTCCACCTGAAAAGTTCAGGAGATCCGAGAGGTCCTGCGTGGCCCTGATGACGTTGAAGTGGACGGGATCGTCGATCGACATCCACGAAAGCGGCAGGAGCTTCCGATTTCGAATCTGTATGTGCAGTTCGGCTTCGTCTCCCGGAAATAATCGCCCGGGGAGCAGTGTTCGCTCGTACGAGACACCGGTTAAGGCAAACCGACCCGTCAGCCAGGCGATACCGACCGCCAGCAGCGCCGTGCCGAATACGATGGAAAGTGAGGGGACGAACAGGAAGATGCCGGCGAGTGCGGCCAGAGCGAAGAGAATCGAATACTGGCTCGGGCTAGGTGGTCGTCGGAAGCGATCGGTGAAGAGCACCCATGCGACCGGAATCGTCGCCAGCAATGCATAGACGGCGATCTGCGCGAGAACCCTCAGCAGCGGATAGTGCATGGCGAAACGTCGACGATGGCTAGACCGCTTCGACCGGCACGGGCACGCGTCCCGAAACGTCTGAGATCAGATTCTCACTGGACTTACCACGCAGCCGGGCATCCGCACTGGGAACGATGCGGTGCGCGAGCACGGCCGGGGCCAGGTACTTCACATCGTCGGGAGTGACGTACGTGCGGCCGCGCACGGTGGCATAGGCCTGAGAGGCGCGATACAGCGCAAGCGAGCCCCGTGGACTCACCCCGAGCTCGATCTGCTCGTGCTCGCGGGTCGATCGCACTAGCCGAGTGATATAGCGCCGCACATCCGGAGCCACGAATACTGCGCGAACCGCATCCCGCATGGCGAGAACGACGGCAGGTCCCAGCACTGGGAGGAGGGTATCCAGGGGGTGCCCCTTGTCCTGCGAGAGGACGATCCGTTCCTCTTCGTCCTCGGACGGGTAGCCGACACTGATGCGCAGCATGAAACGATCGAGCTGTGCCTCGGGCAAGGGAAACGTCCCTTCTAACTCGACCGGATTCTGCGTAGCCAGCACGATGAACGGACGCGGCAGCGCGTAGGTCTCATTTTCCACCGTTACTTCCCGTTCCTCCATGGCCTGCAAGAGGGCCGATTGGGTGCGCGGTGTCGCCCGATTGATCTCGTCGGCGAGGACGATATTGGCCAGCAACGGGCCGGGGCGAAACTCGAAGTCGCCAATGCGCTGATTGAAATAGAAGACACCGGTAATGTCGGAAGGCAACAGATCCGGTGTGAACTGAATGCGTTTGAAGCTCGCTTCGATCGAACGCGCCAGGGCGCGGGCCAGGGTGGTCTTGCCGGTCCCCGGGACGTCTTCGATCAGGACGTGGCCTTCGCAGAGTAGCGCAACCAGCATCAACTCCACCACCTCGCGCTTGCCAATGATTACGCGTTCGATGTTGGAGATCAGCGTTTCAAGATCTCACGCGGGAGTCGCTTGCTCTGCCATTGATCTCCCGGTCACTCCATTTCCTCACAATAGGGTGTGTGGGTATAAACGTACAACTCCGTTGTGATGTCACGGGGGGTCTCTCTTACTCCCCCGTAGCTCCATCGATCCGCTCGCGGAGAAGGTCGGCGTGACCGGTGTGCCGGGCGTACTCCCGAATCATATGGACCGTAATCCAGCGAAGATTGACGGCCTCGTCATCCCAGCGATGCGCTGCCGGGGAGTCGAGATCGGGCAGGGAAGCGGCGTTGCGACGTGAGGCCGCGCACGCCTCCTTCCAATTCTGCAGCACCTGGTCCGCCGGATGGCTATCCAGGTCGGTCCAGGCCCGCTCTCCCTCCACCGGATTTCCCACACCTGAATACATTCCCAGGCGACCTGCCCTGTCGAGAAGTATGTACTCGAGCCAGAAGTACTCGACCTCGGTCAGATGTCGCAGGAGACCGAGCAGCGTCAGTCGGGAAGGCGGCGACGCCGCTTCCTTTGATTGTTCCGGCGTCAACGCAGCGCATTTCCACTCCAGGGTGGCGCGTTGTGCATCGAGGAAGGCATTCAGCATGGCACGCTCGTCGCCGCTGAGCGGCACCGCCCTCGGGTCCTCTTCGGTCATCGCATGTCTCCATTCCGGAATCTAGCTACCGCGAGTGATGGCCCACTCGCTCCGCAGTATAGCGACGAGTCCACTCTGCGGAGGCCGTGCCTCTCACGACTCCGCTCCAGGCGAGGATCGGTCCGGTGAACGTGACGGACTGGGTTGACACGTCTGCCTGAGAACCGGCCGCGTGGTGCGAGCCTGGGACACTCCGTCGGAGAACCGCTACTGCAGGTCTGGACTCATCGGCAACGAAAGTTGAAGTCGGGCGCCCCCATCCTCCGCGTTTTCGGCGACCACAGAACCGCCGTGTGTCTCGGCAACCTGCCGCACGATGGCGAGCCCCAATCCCGAGCCGGGCATCCCTCGTGCCACCGGGGACCGATAAAAGCGATCGAAAATGTGCGGCAGGTCCTCCTGTGCGAAGCCGGGGCCGTGGTCGCGCACCGTGACCGAGCCGTTTTCAACCAGCACGTCGATCGTCCCGCCCTCAGGACTCCACCTGGCCGCGTTGTCCAACAGGTTGTTGACTGCACGATCGATTCGTTGTGCGGCGCCGACCACCGTCGTTTCGTGGAGGCGTGGCTGGAACACAACCGAGGGATGGTGTCGGGCCACGCGTCCCACCGCACCGGCGACCAGATGGTCGAGGCGAATCTCCTCGGTTTCCACCGGACGCTCCTGGTCTCGGGCGAGCTCCACAACATCTCCCACCAGCGCCGTCATCTCCTCGAACTGGCCGACGAGATCGGCGATGAGTTGGGAACGGGTGGTCTGGTCGATCGGGTCGGACTCGGCCAGCACCTCGAGGTTCGTGCGCAGGCTCGTCAGCGGGGTTCGAAGTTCGTGGGAGGCGTCCGCCACGAGCTGGCGCTGGGCGACGATCGATTGCTCCAGTGCGCTGAGCATGGTATTGAAGCTCATCGCCAGCCTCCCCAGTTCGTCGTTCCTTCCAACCTCGATCCGCCTGCGAAGGTCCCTGGTGGCGGTAACCTCCTCTGCCGCCCGCGTGAGCCGGCGTACCGGGATCAGTGCCCCGCGAGCAATGAATGCCCCAAGGAAAGCAGCTCCAATCGTTCCGCAACCGGCAATCAGGACGAAGTACAGACTGAGTCGAGCCAGTGTCGCGTCGCTCTGGGTCAGGGGTTGCGCAATCTGCACCGCGAGACCGGAACGAATCGGTGCCGTCAACACGCGCAGATGGATGCCTCGCACGGTCTCGGTGTCAATCCGTGTCCCCTGCGTGCCGCGCGCGATCGAACGCGTCACCTCCGTCACCGGAAGCTTCCCCGTCTCATTCGTGTTTAGGGTGACGGCGCCATTCGGAGTCACGAACTGGGCGAAGTTGCTCGTACCGAAGAGCTCTCTAGGAAGGGACGGAATATCGTTCCCGTGGTCGTGCCCTGCATGGTGGTCGCCCTGCAAGAGCAGTCCTGAGAGCTGGCCGCGTAGACCGTCATCGACCTGAGTTCGTAAGTTGTCCGCGACGATCAGGTACGCGATGACGGATGCAAGGATGACCGTCAATGCCGCTGCTGCCCCGGTGGCGAGCGCCAGACGGGTTCGAAAGGGGAGGGAGCGCATCAGGTCGTCGGCTCACGCAGGACGTACCCAGCGTTGCGTTTGGTGTGGATGAGCCGCGGCTCCCCGCCTTCCTCGCTCTTCCGTCGCAGATATCCGATGTACACGTCGAGCGAATTCGAGCTGTAGCCGAAGTCATAGCCCCACACATGTTGGAAGATGACCGAGCGGGTGAGAACCTCACGCGGATGCTGCATGAACAGCTCCAGGAGAAGGTATTCGGTGCGCGTCAGCTCGATGCGTCGTCTGCCCCGTCGGACTTCTAGCGCGACCGGGTCGAGCTCGAGATCGGCGAAGCGGAGTAGCCCGTCATCGGAGGGAATATTTCGGCGGAGCAGCGCTCTCACCCGAGCGAGCAGCTCGGCCAGGGCGAAGGGCTTGACCAAATAATCATCTGCTCCGGCGTCCAGACCCGCTACTCGATCGTCGACCGCTTCCCGCGCCGTCAGCATCAGGATCGGCACGCGGTTACCGGTGCCGCGTACACGCCGAGCCACTTCGAGCCCGTCGACGCCCGGCATGAGGACATCGAGGATCACCAAATCGGGTGGAGCGGCAGCAATCGCGGTGAGGGCTTCCTCGCCATTCGCGGCGGTCTCAACGGCGTACTTTTTCAGCGTCAGCGCACGGCTCACTGCCTCTCGCACCGCGGGTTCATCGTCGACGATCAGAATGCCCATGCCTCAGTATCGTGCCTTCACGCCCGCGATCGTACGGTTTTCGGGCCCATGCGCCACGTTCTTAAGAGATCTTTAGGTCAAGGCCATGAGGCGGTCATCTGACCTGGGTAGCGTGAGAGATGAATTACACACTCTAAGGAGATGCACCATGAAACGACCGCTCATCGCAACCGCTTTACTCGCCGCCGGAGTGTTTGGAGCCGGCATTGCCGTAGGAGAAATTGGCGGCATCCCGGGCTCTTCGGCCGCGACCACCACGCAGGCAGCTCCGGCTGCGACTACGGTGGTCACGCCGGCCACGACGGAGGCCGGCCCCGATGCGGGAGGCAACCGGGCCGGGGCGCAGGACACGCCCCATGCAGACGGCACGGTGACCGCTATTAACGGCGATACCTTGTCCATCTCAGCCGGCACCGATCCGTCGGGTACGACCGAGTTGACCGGTGTAACCACCGTGCTCCTCACGAGCACCACCCAATACGATGCCGGGCACGATAGCTCCGGCACGATCGGCAAGTCGTCCATCAAGGTTGGCTCGTACGTCATCGTCGATGGCACCTTGAGCAGCGACGGGAAGACGATCACCGCCACCAGTCTGGGCATCAATGCCGGAGGCCCGGTACCCAGCCGCTAAGCTCCACATCAAGAGCGGGACCACGGTCGATCGGGACGGCGTTCTTACGGGACGTCGTCCCGACTCGTTACCGATCATTCAGACGGTCGACGTGCTCGTCCTCGCCCGCTGTACCTGATTCACGCCGTCGAAGGCCTCTGCCATTCTTTCGGAGAGGAGCTTCTTCACCAGCCGCTCTGGCAGGGGCGTATCGATGGGAAAGTGCAGTGCACTCTTGGTCCCGGTGTACCCCTCGGTCTCGCCTGCAAGCCGTGCGATCACAGATCCGCTGTGCGGTAGATAGCTGAGATGGTTCTTGAACCCGCCAAAACCGGCAATGGTCTTACCCTGAAGCTTGAACGCCGGCAAGCCGTAAGAGATGCACTGCTCTGCATCCGGCACGATCGCGATGATGCTGTCGCGCAACTGCGTCAGCGTGCTTCGCTTCGGCTCCTCGAGTGCATCGAGGTACTGGTCGATCTCCTGCTTCGTCACGTCGATATTTTCTATCCATGGGCGGATGAGCGTCAAGAAAGACTGTGGCAAACGGCCGCCGCTCGGGTGTCGAGTCTGCGCCAATTGAAGACCAGGATCAAACCAGCACCCAAATCGACCTCCCGAAATGTAATCAGAACCTTACACTGCTCCCGGCACGTAGATTCGATCGACCAGGTTCCGCACGACGTATTCCCCCGCCAGCGTCAACAGATACGTCCCGAATGCCAGGGCCGTGATGAAGAAGCTCACCGGATATGGAGTGTAGTAGCCAAGCGTCAAACCGGTCCAGGTGAAGCCCACCGCCAGTAAGGCGGAGAGCAGCATCGATCGATAGGGCCGGGTCGTCAGCCGCTGGGCGATCGCCGCGGGTGTGACCAGCAGGGCCAGGATCAGGAGGGCGCCGATGACCTGGACTGCCTCAGCAACCGTGATGGCCAGGAGGGCGAGGAACAGCACACCCAGCGCGCCAACCGGCACCCCTCGGGCCGCGGCCACATCGGGGTCGATCGAGGCAAATAGTAAGGGACGTGCAATGACGAGGAGCACCAGAAGAGCGCCTGCCGCCACCACCACCGCTTCCTGGGCCTGCGGGAGTTGTATACCCAGAATCGAGCCAAAGAGAGCATTGATGCCCACCTGCGCATTACCACTGCCTCCGATCGCGGTATAGATGCTGAGAAAGAGTGCGCCAAGGCCGAGCACCCAGGCCAGCACCATCCCAATCGACGTATCCCGGACTCTCGCTCGCCCGCCGAGGGCGCCCATGCCAACTGCCACGACCACGGTAATGATGAAGAGCCCCGCCAATGGGTCGAATCCGACTACTGCCGCTCCGAGTACGGCGGCGAATGCCACGTGAGAGAGTGCTTCCCCGGCGAAAGGTAAACGCCTGAGGACCACGAAGTAGCCGGTCAATCCGCCCAACAGTGCCATCGCCGTGCCGGCCATGAAGGCGTACCGCATGAAGTCGTACTGTAACATCTCGCGTGCATCGGCGATGAGGTTGAGTGAAAAGACGGCGACGATCGAAAATCCGATGACCATCATGCAGCCAGTCGAGCACGCGCCAGGTTGGCTCCGCTGACGAGGTGTCGCCGCGCCAGATCGAAGAGCCGCACTCCTACATACGTCCCAAAGGCCAGAGTGGTTATGTAGAAGCCCACTACCGCGTACGGGGCGAAGTACGCGATGGCGAGGCCCAGCCAGGTGAACAGGAGCGAGAGAACGATCGAGATCATGATCGCCACGCCGGGCCGAGACGTCAATCGCTGCGCGGTGGCCGCAGGCGCGACCAGGAGGGCAAAGATCAGCAGTACGCCGACCACCTGTACCGCTTGTGCGACCGCAAAAGCCAGCACGACGAGGAAGCTGAGACCGAGCAGGCGTACCGGCACTCCCTGCGCTTCGGCCACATCCGGGTCGATCGACGCAAAGAGCAGCGGACGCCCTATAAGCGCGAGACCTCCCAGTGTCACGGTCGCGGTCAGGACGACGACCCACACATCTTGATCGCTGATACCCAGCACCGCACCGAACAGGATCGAATACACATTCTCCGCCTGCCCCGAATACAACTGCAGAAACAGGAGACCGAGCCCCAGGAAAAAGGTATAGACGGTGCCGATCGCCACGGCGCCGCCTGCTCCAGACTCGTTGGATTCCTTGGTCAGAACGCTGATGCCGAGTGCCGCGGCAATACTGACTACGAGCAGGCCGACCAGAGGGGACACGCCGATCAAGAGGGCCCCGGTCGCGCCGGAAAAGCCAACGTGGGCCAAAGCATGACCGGCAAAAGCCTGGCCGCGTAACACCATGAAGTACCCCACCGGTCCAGCCGCGAGCGCGATAAGTGTTCCCGCCAGAAATGCGTTGTGCATGAAGTGGAACTGAAACAGGAGCTGGAGATCGGTGATCGGATTCCAGGAAAGCTGAACCGAGGAGCCCGGCACCTTAGCGCTCCCGGTGGCTCTCAGGGTGATCGGCGCACGGCACCCCCTCGGGTTGACCAACGACCACCAATTGTCCCGACGAGGTCCGCAGCACCTCGACTGGAGCGCCGTAGAGACGGGTGAGGGTGTCGGTCGTGATGATCTCCTCAGGAGCGCCGAGTGCCATGTGTCCCTGAGCCACGTAGCAGA
>JANWJD010000268.1 GCA_025449555.1 Chloroflexota bacterium
AGCAGCGCGATTTCGTCCGCCAGATCGGTACACCTGCGCAGTTGCCCGACGATCACTTCAAGACAGGACAGCAGTGCCGTCGGATGGGTGCCCAGAAAGGAGCGGAACGCCGCACGGGATAGAAAGTATACGCTGCATTCGTCGATCGCGCTGGCGCTGGCGGAACGCGGCTCATCATCGAACAGGGCGAGCTCACCGAAATATTCACCAGGGACGTACATAGCGAGGATAAGTTCATCCCCATTCGGGTTTTGACGCGTGATACTCACATGTCCGGACGCCACGATGTAGAGCCCATCGCCCCGATCCTCTTGCGAAAAAATCAACTCGTTGCGGCTGTAATCCTTGCGCACGACCTGGTGAGACAAAACTTGAAGCTCTTCCGGAGCAATATCCTGGAACAACGAGACTTCGCGCAGTGCATCGCTGACTGTATCCGCCGCCATACGCTCCCCCACTCCCAGCGTTACGATGGATCGATCGTGGTCACACCATACTACAGTCGCGCCGGTGTGACTTGCGTCACCGGGGCCCGGCACGGTCAGGTGAATTTCGCCACGCTATTCAGAATCTCGATGGCCAACTCTCTCGGCTTGTCTCCCTTCCGTCCAATCCGGTGGACGAGTCGGGCCAATTCGAGGGTGCGGTCGGGCGTACCGCTGCCGGTGTCAAGGGCGACGCGGGCATCGTCCGCTACACCGGCATGCTCGTGCTCCGCGACTCGCCGCAACTCGTCGACCATGAGGGCGCCAATCTTGGTCACCATGCGAGCCTGCTCCACGGCGATGGCGGCGGGGTGAGCGAATAATCCGAGCAACTCCATATCGTCCAGGCCAAACGAGCCCTGGTTCTTTTTGTCCAGCACTTCGAGCACCCCTTCAACGTCCTCGTTGAGGAGTAGTGGCACGGCCATGATCGATTGCGGTACGTATCCGGTCGACTCGGCAAAGTCACGTGCCCAGCGCGGATCGCGCCGCACGTCTGACACGGCGATCGGCTCGCCGGTCATCACCACCCAGCCGGCGATTCCCTGATGCGCCGGAATACGCATATTCAAGACATTGCCTCCGCCCGTCGCGGCTTCGAACACGAGGTCGTTGGTCGCGTGGTCGAGCAGCAGGATGGACGCGGCGCCCGCATCGAAGAGGCGACGTGCTGCCTGGATGATGCCGTCCAGCAAGGCGTGGTATGGGGCCTGTCCCACTGTGGCCCCGACGACGTCGGAAAACTGCAGGATATCGCGCAGCGCTCCCACGCTGCTGCCGGCCTGTTCTGTTGCCTGCAGTTGATGGATTTGCATGGCCTGGGCCGCGATCGTCGATCGCGCAGCTTCGAGCTCTCGGCGCATATCGCTGTCTTCAGACACGTCTCATTGCCTCCTCTTCGCCGGGAATAGCGTCACGGACGTTTCGTGCAGTGTAGTAGAGGACTGTCTTGATCTGGAATGGAGTGAGCATGCGATGTTTGCTCTTGATCAGAGCGACGATTCCACTGATGTGCGGCGTGGCGTAACTATTTCCCGTCCCCATGGCTCGCGAGTGATCGGCCCAGGCCAGGTCCAGGTCTACCCCCGGAGCGGTAAATTCGACCGGCGGATCGGGATTGTAATAGAACGTGAACGGATCGGGTTCGGCATGACTTGCGACCGAGATGACGGTGGAAAATAGCCACGGGTAGCTATAGACCGGCATGTTGTTGGCCGATGCCACGATGACCGTGCCTTGAAAGTAGGCCTCATCCGCCAGGTGATGCAGCACGGAGACATGTTCCTGCTTGCGGGTGCTGAGGCTGAGATTGATCACGTCCATCTTCTGGTCGACCGCCCAGCGCACCCCGGCCACGAGCGCATCACCACCGCCTTTGAGGTTCGGTCCGAGCACGCGCACGCTGTAGAGTTCTGCCTCGGGAGCAAGGCTGTGGATGATTCCGGCACAGGCGGTCGCGTGGCCGAAGAGGTCGCTGTGTGGTTCCTCGCGCAAGATGATGCCCTCTTCGCCTTTTTCGACAATCGCCCCGCCGCGGACCATGCCGCCGAGGGCGGGATGGTCGGCTTCTAGTCCGGAATCGACCACACAGACCTTGACTCCCGCGCCGGTGCTTCCACCCCAGGCCCAATCAGGCGTGATTTCATGCCAGGGAACAGGATGGATCGACGGCTGATCCTCCGGTCTGGTCGGCCAGCTAAATGCCGGGAGCTCTTGTTCCCCCATATCAGTTCCTCACTACATTCCGGCGGAAGCTCTCCTCAAACACGATCCGATCGACCTCCGAGAGGTAGGCTGCGAAAGACACGCGCTTCCCGAGCCGCTGTTCCAGTTCGTCCGGCGTCACACCGTCCAGCAACCGCGAGCCGGTCTTGTCCAGCATCACCGAGGGCAAGATGACAAGATCTCCGGTGTACCGGTGCGCATGGGCGATGATGTCTCCTCCGGTGAGGAGCCCGGAGACGCGAACCCGAGACCCAAAGAATCGATTCGGCACTGTGACGAGATCCACGTTCGCGCCGGTCTCGGCCACCCAGTCGCCGGTCAGATCGTGCAGAGTATCGGCAATCATCTCACCGCAGACCAATGTTGCCTTTGGTCCGCGGCGCGGCGTTACGCGCGATTGTAGCCGCCGTCGCAAGCGCTTCCAGTCATCCATCAGATCTCGCACCATGCCGATGCCGTTTTCGAATTGGGGATACCCATCGTAGGATGCAGCCGATGGAATGGGCTCGTGGCACAGCAAATAGAACTCATCGGAGGCATAGACCACACTGTGGTCGTAGCGGTAGCGACACTCGCGTTGCCATCCCCTGGTGGCTTTCACCACGGCCCGCGCCTCTTCCGGCTGAAAGGTTCGCATCGGAAGATCCGCCGCGCTCGGCAGAATCCGGCTGCACGACGGTTCAGGCCCCGAGAGAATCTCCTGAGGAGTACGGGTCAGTCCAACCGGAACCACGCCAATCGAGAGGACGTGGGGGAAGTGAGCGGCCAGATCCATGACCGTGCGTTCCAGGACTGCACCATCGTTCATGCCGGGACACGTGACAACCTGGGTGTGAACCCGAATGCCCATCCCGACTAGGCGTTCGAACTGCCGCATGATATCGGGTGCTCGATCATTGCCGAGAAGGGTGCGA
Source organism: Chloroflexota bacterium (assembly GCA_025449555.1). GTDB lineage: Bacteria > Chloroflexota > UBA5177 > UBA5177 > UBA5177 > JANWJD01. The sequence goes on from JANWJD010000268.1 coordinate 3,125, forward strand.
CGCATGTCCAGATCCGTTGCATGCACCGACACGTAGAGGGGACTGAGGCGCTGTTCCCCGATACGCTGCCAATCGCGCTCATTCAGATTCGTCAGGGTTACGAAGTTTCCGAACAGGAAAGAGTACCGGTAGTCGTCATCGCGAATGTACAGACTGTTCCGCATACTGCCGGGAAGTTGATCGATGAAACAGAACGGGCAGTGGTTGTTGCACTCCCGAATAGGAGAAAAGGTCGGTTCGGTGAAGCTTACACCCGGAATATTTCCCGGCTCACAGCTCACCGTGACGGTATGGATGCGGGCCGGGTCGCCCTGAGGCGCTACCTCGATGTGCAGCACCTCTTCATCAGCGGAGAAGAACTGAAAATCGATCACATCGCGCAGCTTCTGTCCGTTGATGCTCAGCAGGACATCATGCGGTTGGATCCCGGCGAGGTCACATGGGCTGCCGGCGTCAACCGTGTCGACGATCCCGCCGCGAGGCTTCCCCTTGTGGCCGTGCTGCCGAGCCTGCCCTTCCCCAAAGTCCACGCCGGCAAGGAGGTCGCCGGGCGCTCCAATGGGCTGCAAGCGGGTGTTTACGGTCAAGAGAATAGGTCTCCAGATAAAAGAAACGTACCCGACTGCCTGCCCGGTACGGTCGCGGTACGACCCTTAACTGTAGGGATTTTTACTCGATTTTGTCAAGCCTACTCGGCGGGCGGAGGCCGGTAAAAGACGTCATTGAAGAAAGCGACGGTCTGCGCCACGGCCAGCTGCAGTTCCTGTGGTGTCAGGTCCATGAGACCGTGCGGCGCGCCGGGCAGGTCGACAAACTTGGTCGGCGCTTTCTCTTGACGCAACAGGCGGTAGAGATCGAATGGCTGCCAGATGGATACACTGCGATCCTTCAGTCCGTGAAACATGATCGTGGACACGGCCGTCGGCAGGTAGGTGACCGGGGAAGCCTGGTCGTACAGCCTGGCATTCGAAGCGTACGGTGACCCGATGTAGGAAGTGATGGCGCCGGCTTCGGCCGGATCCTTCGAGTGCTGGACCAGTTTCGCCAGGTTGGAAGGACCAAAGAAGCTGGCCACCGCTCCGATACGGGCCACCACGTTGCCGTAGTGCGGTGAGGCAAACTGCCCGGTGCTCAGCGTGTAACCGGCCAGCATGGCAAGATGCCCTCCCGCACCCGCGCCCACGACCGCCAGACGACGAACGTCGATATGGTAACGCGCATGGTTCGCGGCCAGGAAGCCCACAGCATCTTTGACATCCTGCACATCGTTTGGAAAGTGGCCGCCGTGGCCGACGAGCCGGAAGTTGATGTCGAACGCGACATATCCTCGCTGGGCAAACCCTCGGGCCAGCGCCACTGTTCCCGCCTGCCCCTTGGTTCCGGTGGCCCACGTGCCGCCATGTAGTATCACCACGGCCGGTCGCGGTGTCGCTACTTGATGTTGCGGCAAATAGAGGTCGCCGACCCTGGTGGCATCGTTGGGCTGGATGTACGGCACATTGCTCTGAACCTGCACCGGAAACACGGTATTGGCGGGTGGTGAAATCGGCACGATGGTGATGCTCTTTCCCGCTGTCGTGGCGATCACCCCGAGCCGTTTCAGCGCAGCCGCGGTGCACGACTTGCCGGGCAAGCAGCCGGGTTCCGGCACAAGATCAGCTACTTTCGGTCCGCCGATCTTTGTCAGATATGACGGCCACAATCCACTGGGCTCGCGCAGGAGCGGAGCCAGGCTGTACGGGATCGTCGGATAGTAGTGCCGCCAATCGCGGGTGACGAGGCTGTAGAAATCGTCGTCCTGGGCGCGGAAAGGGCCGGTCGGATTGAGCGCCCAATAGGCCCACCCCACTTGGGGATGCGCTGCCAGAAACTGCACGAAGCTCTGAAACCAGAATCCTTGCTTCCACCCCTCGCTGCCTCCGACGCACGCGTAGTAATCGTGACAGGTGCCAAACTCCCCGACGAAGATCGGCGCACGCAGGATTTTTCGGGCGTTCAGCAGGTACCCCCAGAGATTGGTCCACCGGTTTGCCAGGGACTGATACGTGGTTTTCGGATTGAACCAATCGCCCTGCCACATATGCGGTCCATATTCGTGCACCGAGTACACAAGTTGACCGGGGGAGGAAAGGACGACCGGGTCGTACTGCACGCCGATCAAGTTACTTCCCCACAGGCCACCGGTCATGATCCCCTTGAACGGATCGAGGTAGAGTTGTACGCCTTCCACGATGATGAGCAGATGCGGATTGATGGCGAGTAACTGGTTGCCCAGCGTCTGTGCCGCGTATCGCCAATCTCGGGCCCGATAGTACGTGCCCTGGAATGCTCCCCAGAGCGGCCCATTATTCAAAACCGAGGTATGATCGAGGCTGCCGCCCACGATGTGGGGCTCATTGCGCAGATCGGCGCCCACGAATGCCGAGTCGTGCCGGAAGCGGCTTGCCAGCGCGAGCCAGTCGGCGGCCCAGGCGGATTGTGG
>JANWJD010000269.1 GCA_025449555.1 Chloroflexota bacterium
AAACGGCGTGGATTATCGGGTGTCGGCTTGTCAGGCCTCGGCCCCATGGTGGCGGTGACCAGGAAGACATGATGGGTCTTGAGATCGAGCGCCATGGTGCGAGCGCCGGCTTCGGTCCGTACTTCTCCCAGCTCCGTGAACTTGTCCGGCGAGTCCTCGTGCACGACCGTCAGGCTGCCGGACATGCCGTTGGAGCTGAAGGCGAGCTGAGTACCCGGGTCGAACCGGTTGGCATCCACTCCGGCGCCGATCGGCACCGTGGCGATCACCCGATGCGCATCTGGATCGACGATCGCCATGACGTTGCTGTGGCAGCCGGCAAATAGCCGACGGTGGTCAACATCCATGGCGAGGCCCGAAGGATGCTCACACGGCGCGAGCGGCCAGCGAGCGGTGACCTGCAACGTGCGCGAATCGATCTGCACTTGTTCGCTCTTGTCCACCAGGTTGTTGTAGAGGTGTCCGGCCCCGTCGGCGACCGCGTACTCCGGTTGTCCACCCAGCGCGATCGTGCCCAGCACCCGGTCGGTCTTGGCATCGATCGCGGTAGCATCCTGATCATCGCCATTGAAGGTGAAGACGCGCTGGGTTGACGGGTCATAGATGATGCAGTCCGAGTCCTTGTTCGGCATCGCTATGACCGTGACCACCTTCAGGGTCTTCAGGTCAAACACGATCACGTGCGATGGATCAGTGCCGTCACTGATGAAACCGCGGTTGAGCTCGGGGGCGAGCGCGATGCCATGCTCGCGGTGTCCGCCGGGCACATCGCCGATCACCTTGCCGGTGTCCACATTCATCACCACCACGTGCGTGCCACGTGAGACGTACAGGCGCCGCGCGGCGCTGTCGAACATCAGGTAATCCCAGAATCCTCCCCCACCGAGCCGGTAGGTGTGCACCAGGTGATAGCCCGCCGGTGGCTCTGCGGCAAACGCCGCGGCGCCCAATCCCAGAACTGCCGTCGCAACAGCGCATGCCAAACCGCCGACGATGCGTCGCGCTGCCAATCCACGAGTGTGCTCCATGTGCGTAGTCCCCTCTACTGATTCTTCGAACATAACGCCGCGCTCAGTGGAAGCTCAGGTGGTCGCTGAAGAAAGGCAGCACGTGCGTCTCGAGCCGCTGCTGGATGTGATCGACGTGGTTTCCTTCGTAGATCTGCGCGACGTGCTTGACGCCGAACGCCGTAAGTGTCCGGTCCAGGGATCGGACGGTGTCCGCAATTCCCGTGTCGCGGTCACCCGCGTCGAAGGCGATCGCCTGATACGCCTCAAGATTGGGAATGGATTGATAGACCATCGAGAGCGGTGCGTTGGCCGCCCACGCCGCGATCACCGCAGCGACCGGCTTGCCGTTAACGATGGGGAGATCGAAATAGCTCGGAGGATTGCGAGGATCGGGCGACCAGGCCGCGGCCGAGGCAAGCATCGCCTTGATGCCGAAGCTCGCCTTCTCGATGCTGCCTGTGGATTGCGCTTGCGCCACGCTCGCCATGAGGGTGGCGCTCGGCATTAGGTTGGCGGAGAGGCAGCAGGGACTCATCGCGTAGACGCTTGAGAAAATGCCCGGGTACTTCATCGCCAGGCGCAACGTCCCATATCCGCCCATCGAATGGCCTGCAAGGCCACGGCTTGCGGGGCGCGGCAGTGTTCGGTAGTGGCCGTCAATGTACCGCACCAGATCGTGGGTGATGAACGCCTCCCAGTTCCCCGTGACCACCGAGTTCGAGTACATGCTGCCCGCATATTTCGTGAACGCATCCGGCATGACAATGATCATCTCGCGCACGCCATGGGCGTATGCCAGGTCCACTGCGTTGGGCAGGATCACGAAATGCCGTCCGCTCTGGCCGAACCACAGGTTCGCGGTATCGGTGAATCCGTGCAGCATATAAAGCACCGGATAGCGGCGGCCGGGATCCTTGGCGTAGCTCGGCGGAAGATAGACGAGCACTTCGCGATCCGGAGAATCGCCCTCGAGGTTTCCGACGAGGGAGGCGCCGTGCACGGTGATCCGATCTATCCGCCCGGCGGGCGTGTGCAGTACAAACGAGGGGCCGGGAATCGTCGCCCCCGAGCCCGGCGGCGATTGCGAATAGGCAGGTATGCCGAGCAGCAGGGCGCTCAGTGCAAGACCGATGGCCGTAGAAAGTCTCGTGCTCATGAGATGCTCCGGTCCCGGACGCTAATGGGACGTTATGCCGCGATGCCGATGCACTTCATCGTACCGTGAATCCACCAATCAGGCGCCGACCACACCTAATCCAACGTGCACTTTTATCTTTGAAGTTATTGATTTTATGAGTCATATTGCACCTACATCGCGGTGTGCGCGTCTTCCCCGATCCAGAGACCTTCCCTCGAACAGGGGACACACCCACCCGAATCCGTCGTAGACATCGTACTTAAGCCGACGACGACATTGCACGTTCGATTTACACGGCGCGTGGATACTGTGATCCACCCTTAAGGCCTCCTCGACACGAGAATCACAGATGCCACCGAGCCGTTCTGGATTGCGTTCATCTTCTCATCTCGCGACGCGCTTGAGGGTCTGTACACGATGTGACGTTACCTTCAAGAGGCCGCCTGCGCAGGTTGCGCCGATGCGCCATGCCTCAACCGAATCCGAACCGTACGATTCCTCCCAAGCCCGATCGAAAGCCGCCCAACCAAGCACCCTAAAGCTTTTTGGGCGGCCCATGTAATGTCTTTGAGGGTGCTCCGTATATAGCTCTAATGGCGCCATTCACCTTGGCAACGGGTCGGTCGATGCAACGTGCAGCCGATGACCTCGACTGGGACCGGGTCTACAGAGAGCAATTGCCTAGGATTTTCAATCACTTCCGCTTCCGCTTTGGGCCCGGCGTAGACGTCGAGGATTTGACATCGCGGACCTTTGAAAAGGCCTGGCGCGCGCGGCGTCGTTATCGCCAGGACCTGGCTGGCTTCTCAACGTGGTTACTGAGCATTGCCCGCAACGTCGGCACCGACCACCGCCGCGCTGAGCCCAAGTATGTGGCGTTGGATGCTGTAGTGGAACTGCCCGAACCGAGTGAACCCCACGAGGAGGTATCACGCATTTCTGACCTGGCGAGGCTAGCCAAACTCACCGTCCTGCTATCAGATCGCGAGCGCGAGCTGATAGCACTCAAATACGGCGCGGCCGCGGGAAACCAGACGATAGCCCGAATCACGGGCCTCTCTGAATCCAACGTCGCTGTCATTTTGCATCGCGCAGTGCAAGCGCTGCGCGCACATTGGCATCGGTAGAACCGCCATGGCCGATGACGATTTCCTTCATCAGTTGCGAACGCGGCCTTCAGCCGTGTTTGCAGCACGCCTCAAGGCAACGCTGGATCGGCAGAACCTTCGCCAGCGCTATGCCCTTGCAGGATGCGTAGCCCTCCTGGCCGCCGGTGTGGCAGTCGCGATGGCGATTCCTCAGGTACGAAACTGGCTGGGCGCCAACGCTGCACAGGCCCACTCGAGCGCGCGGACCACCGCGGCCTCAGCTACCACGAGCGGTGTTCGGCTAAAATCCGCTCCGTCTGACGTGGCCACGTCGGAGTCACCGCACTTATTGAAAACCTCACGGCCGGCGACGCAGGCGGTGGCGGAAAACGCTGCTTCCTCTGCATCCTCCCAGACTGGAGCGGCCCCTTCGGATTCGCAACTTTCCGCGGCGGCCGGTGCAGCCGCTTCTCCCGACCCGTCCCTTGTTGGATTCGTACCTGAGGCGATGGTTAAGCTCTACAACGCTTGGGCAGATGCTTACCCAAAGCCCATGAAGTTGCATCTTACGCTGCACCCATGGCAAGGCGATGTGCATGAGCTACCGAACGACGGCACCGCGGCCTTCATCGCAACCTCTGACTCGTTATCGCTTAATCCGGTGACGGGCTCCTTTTCAGCCTTCCCCCTCCTCGTCGAGGGTGTCGTACCAATCGTACATCTCGACGGCGTTAACACTGCGGACCTGGTGCTCGATGGCAACACGCTGGCAGGTATATTTCTCGGTGAGATCACCGTGTGGAATGATCCACGGATAGTCCGGCTTAACCCCAATCTCACTTTACCGCCGACTCCAACACTACCGGTCTTCCACCGTGGCAGTGCCCCTTCCAATGCCGTGTTCTCTGGTTATCTGGCTGACAACGACCAAACCTTCAGGAATCAGGTGGGTCGAGGCACTTCACAGGTTTGGCCGGTTGGCACTGGTGGGACCGATGACAGCGAAATCGCGGCAAAGGTCGCTGACAACGACGGCAGTATCGGCTACGTCGATTTTGACGTCGCGCGGCAACATAACCTTCCCGCGCCACGACTAATTAACGCCACCGGACATGCCACTGCAGCAACGATTGCCAGCATTCAGGCCGGCGCCAACCTGGTCTGTCGAGCTTTGGATTTCGAGCAGGAGCCTTCACAGGAGCCGGGCGCCTGGCCGATTTCTTCCATTGGCTATGTATTGATTTCGTTTAGAGAACGTCAGTCCGGACATGTACCAACCACCAACTTCTTTTCGTGGGTCGTCAGGAATGGCGGACCCATTGCCTCAGGTTTGAACTATGCCCCTTTGCCAGATTCGCTTGCGCAAAAGCTGAGCGCCGGATGGCTCCAGTCAAGGCCGTGCCTCTAAGTGACCCGACAGCACCGGAGATTTGTATGCCCGCGAAAATAGGTGCGCTATTACTCAGTTGCTTCCTTTCTGTCGCCTTGATCCTGCCTGTCCGGGCGGATGACTCCACTTCCCCGGCCGCCCGACCGCGCTTGCAGCATTTTCTTGAGATCGCCGCGCGAAATACCAAGATGCACTTCGCCGTCGCGGGCGTAGCACCGGACATATCGTGGTACGGCGTGGACGACAGCGCGGTGAGCTACCCGGTGCTTCTGACGATTCTGACCGATAATAACCTGGCCGCTGTGGAAGACGGCGGAGTCGTGGATATCGTGCCGCTCCCCAATGTCCGCGCGTACCCTACATTGACGCTGACCGCGGAGGAGCTTGATAAGACACGCGTGCCGGATGACCAGGTGATATCGGTTTTAATTCATCTGGAACATATCAATGGGGCAAAGCTGGTACCGATCCTTCGTCCGCTAATGCCACAGTGGGGGCAGCTCTCGGCGGCTACGGAGACCAACACCCTAATAATGACCGACCGCTTCGCTAACGCGCGTCGGATTGCCGGCATAATTCACAGGCTTGACCAGTCCGCGGCGTCGAAATAGCCAGCCGCTGAATCGCTATTAGGGGCATGATGTTCGGGACGCCGCAGGTGCGGGCTGCGCGCGAAAAACAACAGTCGTACCTATGCGGTTGGTCCGATGCCCAGAGAGTCTGTGTGCTAAGCGAATGATAGGACCATCATGAAACCCATTCTCTACGCCCATCCTTTCGCCTCTTACTGCTGGAAAGTCCTGGTGGCCCTCTACGAGAACAACACGGCATTCACCTACAGGTCTGTGGGTCCTGATGATCCCGAAGCTGCGGTCGAACTTGAGTCGCTGTGGCCGTTGAAGAAGTTTCCGGTGCTGGTCGATGAGGGGCAGCCTGTGATCGAGTCGAGCATCATCATCGAGTATCTGGCGATGCATTATCCGGGGCCGGCACGTCTCATTCCTCCTAATGCCGAAGCCGCACTCGAAGTACGTTTCTTGGACCGCTACTTTGACAACTACATCATGACGCCGATGTCCAAGATCGTGACAAACCAGCTTCGCCGGGAAGATCAGCGGGACCCTTGCGGAGTGGACGAGGCACGGGTGGCGCTCGACACAGCCTATCGTTGGCTGGACGCCTTGATGGCACAGCGGACGTGGGCGGCTGGAGAAGACTTTACCCTGGCTGATTGTGCGGCGGCCCCATCGCTGTTCTACGCCGATTGGGCGCACTCGATTGGGCGGAGTTTTCGCCATGTTCGAAGCTATCGCTCGCGTCTACTGGCGCGTCCATCGGTGGCTAGGACGGTGGATGAGGCGCGGCCTTTCCGACAATTCTTTCCGCTCGGTGCTCCCGATCGCGATTGACAGGAACCAATGCGGCAGGCCTCGACGCCAAGCCGGCAGCCGGCAGCGGCCGGCTCAAGTAGGCGCGCGAGTATCCATCCCATCAGACCCCCCCTGCGTTTGGCCGCCGCTGCCTCGCAGTCGACCCCATGCGGACACCAACTGCGGGTGGCGACGCAAAGCGGGCTTGGAGGGTCTCTTCGCCGTCCTCTGGGGCTATTTGGCGTTTATTGGCTATGGCTTAACCGAGCATGTCGCCGCCAGGCGAGTTTTCGGTTACCCAAGCGCCGGCCAATGGCA
>JANWJD010000270.1 GCA_025449555.1 Chloroflexota bacterium
GCCGGCCCTGTGTGTGCTGGCCGCGCAGGTGGGCTATCGCGTGACGGTGATCGATGCCCGAGCCACCTACACGACTCGCGAGCGCTTCCCGGACGCCGCGGAGATCATCGTCGCTTGGCCGCACCGTGCCCTGGAATCGCTCCCGCCGCTCGACGCATCGACCTATGTCGCGGTCCTGACCCACGATCCCAAATTCGAGGAACCGCTGTTGCCCGTGCTTCTGCGCAGCGAGGCGCGCTATATCGGAATGATCGGTAGCCGGACCACGCAGGTGCAGCGGCGAGCGATGTTGCGCGAGTGCGGCGTGCCGGAGGAGCAGATTGCGCGCCTACATGGTCCGATCGGACTTGATATCGGCGCGGTTACCCCCGAAGAGATCGCCCTGGCCGCATTGGCCGAGATGGCGATGGTGAAGTACGGCCGGACCGGGCGCCCGCTGGTCGAGGTCAGTGGTGCAACCTCCGCATGAGTGAAGTCGACGCCGGACTGGACACCATCGAGCAGATCCAGCAGAAACTTGCCGGCGAGCAGTACATCGCCGACCGATCGCTGGCGACGATCATTCTGCTGGCGCGCGCGCTGCAGAAGCCGGTATTGCTCGAAGGGGAGCCGGGCGTCGGAAAGACCGAAGTCGCGCGGGCGTTGAGCTCCGTGCTGGGCGCTCGCCTGATCCGGTTGCAGTGCTACGAGGGGCTCGATGCAACGCACGCCCTGTATGAATGGAACTATCCTCGCCAACTCCTGCACATTCGGGCGATGGAAGGTCGCAGCACCGAAGTTGACGAGGTGGAACGGTCGATCTTTTCAGAGACCTACCTGATAAAGCGTCCCCTGTTGGATGCGATCGCCAGTCCCTCGGTCGTGCCTCCCGTGCTTCTGATCGACGAGATCGACCGGGCGGACGAACCGTTTGAGGCGTTCCTGCTCGAGGTGCTGTCCGACTTCCAGGTCAGCATTCCCGAACTCGGCACCATCTCTGCCCACCACCGACCCCTCGTGATCCTCACCTCCAATCGCACGCGCGAGATTCACGATGCGCTGAAGCGTCGGTGTCTCTACATGTGGCTGTCGTACCCATCGTTCGAGCGTGAGATGGAGATCTTGCGGTCGCGCGTTCCGGATATCGGCATTGTCCTGGCGGCCCAACTCTGTCGGTTCATGGTTCGCTTGCGTGCCATGGACCTCAACAAGCGGCCGGGAGTGGCCGAGACGATCGATTGGGCTGCGGCGCTCCTCCATCTGGAGAAAGACGAGCTGGATGTGACGGCCGTGTTCGAGACCGCCGGTGTGATTCTCAAGACCCGCGAAGATCTGGCCCGATTCGATCGAGCCGGGATCGACGCGCTGCTGCGCGACATTCCCTCGACTCCCGCCGGATATGGATAGTTCGAAGACCGACACACTGGCTGAACGGATGGGGAATGCCTCCGATGTACTCGTCGATCGGGTGCTTCAATTCGCTCAGTTGGTGCGATCGCACGGGATACCCGTCACCAGTGGACGGGTCATCGACGCGCAGCGCAGCCTGCGGCACATCGATCTGGGGAGGCGAGACGATTTCTACCACGCGCTGCGCGCGAACTTGATAGGGAGCCCGGACGACATCGCGCCGTTTGATGCGCTCTTCGACCGTTTCTGGCGTACCACCGCTGATCCGGATCCCGAAGCCGACGATCCGGCGCCGCCTCAGTCGGAACGACCGTCAGAGGCGCGATCGGCGGCGGACTCCCTGGGCCCGCCGCGTATCGGGGAGGGGGTGCGGCAACCCGGAGACGATGAGGACCTCGATCCGGACGGGATAACGGCCAGCGCGATCGAGGTGTTGATCAGGAAAGACTTCGGCACGATGGATGCGGCTGAGCTCCAGCAGATGCAGAAGATCATGGCTCGCATGGCGCCGAAACTGCTGACGGTGCGTAGCCGGCGATTTCGAGCCGGGATGGCCGGGAGCCGGCTGGATTTTCCGCGCACGCTGCGCCAGTCACTTCACACAGGCGGCGACCTGATCGATCTCTCGTGGCGAAAGCGCCGCGTCGACACCGCTCGCCTGGTCCTGTTGTGTGACGTGAGCCATTCCATGGAGCAGTACAGCCGCTTCCTGATCCAGTTCATGTATGCCTTTCAGAACGAGTTGCCCAGCACGGAAACGTTCGCCTTCAGCACGCGGTTGACCCGACTCACCCCCGCGCTGCGTGGCCGGCGCCTCGCCGATGCGCTGGACGGAGCGGCGAGCGCATCGGCCGGTTGGTCGAGCGGCACGACCATCGGGGCATGTCTGGAGCAATTCAACACTCGCCAGGGGCGGGGCTTGCTGGATCGGCGCACCGTGGTGGTGATACTGAGCGATGGGTGGGATCAGGGTGAGCCCCACTTGCTGCGAGCGCAGATGGCCACCATCAAGCGTCGCAGCCGGATCGTGGTTTGGTTGAATCCGCTGCTGGGCGATCCACGTTACCGGCCACTGGTCTCCGGCATACGTGCCGCACTGCCGCACATCGACCTGCTCCTCCCCTGTCACAATCTGGCGAGCTTGCAGGAGTTTGCCTTTCAATTGAGCAGGATATAAACCTCATGCCGCACGCGCATCACGCGAAGCAGTAGTTGCGGTTCGTCGGCCCCCGGAAAGGCAGGTCCGCGCGCAGCGCAGTGGCCCGCTGCCACGCATCACGAAGCGAGGTGGGGATTCCTGAGCGCACGCCGGCGGCAGCGCATGGGCTCAACGGGGTACTCTAATGAGGACATGAGCCTGGAGACCGAAGCAACGAATCGCCGCCTGCTGCGTGCGCGCGACGCCATGGATCGGTCCTACGCCCAGCCACTCGATATTCCGACTCTGGCCCGAATCGCCTATGTGTCGGAGGCCCACTTCATCCGCACCTTCCGCGCGACCTTTGGCGAGACGCCACATCGCTATCTACAGCGTCGACGGGTCGAGCGCGCAATGTTCCTGTTACATGAGACGGATCGCAGCGTAACGGACATCTGCTTCGATGTGGGCTTCAGTAGCCTGGGCACCTTCAGCCGAACCTTCCGCCAGATCGTGGGCGAAACTCCCACTGCGTTCCGCGCGCGCCCGCGCCGAAAAGCCGTCCCCACCTGCTTTGCCATGGCGTGGACCAGACCGAGCAGTTTTGGAGAAGTCGAGCGCGACCTGGCGCGGTTAGTATCACGTGAGTAGACCCATTCACGCAGGAGGTTGCAATGTTGAACGCGCTCAGTACCACCGGCATCTTCGTACTCGATCAGGACAGGGCCCTCGACTTCTACGTCGACACACTCGGCCTCGAAGTGAGCGCCGACGTGGATCTCGGCTTCATGCGCTGGCTCACGGTTCGCGTTCCGGGCACAGCTGGCCCTGATATCCTGCTGGAGAAACCGGGACCTCCCGGGATGGACGAGGCGTCAGGCGAACAGGTCCGTGATCTCGTGAGCAAAGGTGCGACCGGCTTCACGGCCGGATTCAGCACGGATGATTGCCGAGCAACGTACGAAACCTTGAAGGCGAAAGGTGTCGAGTTCACCCAGGAGCCAATGGAACAAGCCTATGGGATCGACTTCGGATTGCGAGACCCCTTCGGCAACAACTTGAGGATTGTCCAACTCGCGCCGACGCCGGCGCAGACTCCGTCACCGGCCTGACATTTCGTCCTGCGCGCCGGAGTCAGGTGTGCGACATGGGTGGGAAGTGAGAGCTTCCCACCCATGTCCGTCTTCACCGAGACACAGATATCATGAAGGAGGCAGCAACCAAGCAGAGTTTCATGTGAGGGAAGCGTGTGACCTCGCCGATCTATGTTCTGGGCCACAAGAACCCCGACACTGACGCTGTATGTGCCGCGATCGGATACGCGGCGCTGATGCGGTCGCAGGGACGGTCCCGCGCCACGGCCGGACGGCAAGGGGAATTGCGGCCGGAAACGGCGTACGTGTTGGAGCGGTTCGGAGTCGACGTCCCCCCGTTGGTGACCGACGTGCGCCCACGCGTGGCCGATGTCATGACCTCGCCGGCGGTCTCAGTGCACCGCGATCACTCAATCCTGGAAGTTGGTCACATCCTGAAGCAACACGGAGTGCGCGTGGTGACGGTGACGGACGCGGAAGGACACCTGGTAGGCGTGACCGGGCAGGCCGAAATGGCCGAGACGTTCGTTGCCAGCCTGGAGGAGCTCGACCATGTCTACCTGGATCGCGCCAGCCTGCTCCGGACGTTGGGTGGAACGATCCTGGTTGAGGCGCCGCACCGGGTCCTGGAGAATCAGGTGATGGTAGGCGCCATGGAGGTCGACTCCATGCTCAAGCGACTGTCGCCCGGCATCCTCGTCGTGGTAGGAGATCGAACTGATGTGCAGCGAGCGGCGATCGAACTTGGTGTGGGCGGATTGGTGGTCACCGGCGACCACGCCGTGACCCCGGAAATCGTGGAACTGGCGCGCTCGCGTGAGGTCATGGTCGTGTCTGTGCCGCATCACACGTACACGACCCTTCGCCTGATTCAGCTCAGCAGCCCGATCGGTCAGGTGATGCGGACGGAGGTTGCAACCTGCCGGCCGGACGACCTGGTGGATGAGGTGCGCGAACAACTGGGCAGCGGCCCGACCCGCTCGCTGGTAGTGGTCGATGACGAAAACGTCGTACGCGGCATTATCAGTCGCAGCAACCTGTTGCGAACCGCACGACAGGGGATCGTGTTGGTCGATCACAATGAGCGTGGGCAAGCGGTGACGGGAATTGAGGAGGCAGACGTAATTGCGGTCATCGATCACCATCGCGTCGCCGATTTCTGGACTCGGAACCCACCGTATATGCGGCTCGAACCGGTCGGCGCCACCAGCACGATCGTCGCCAAACTGTTCGAGGAGGCACGGATCGACCTGCCGGCCGAGATCGCAGGTGTCCTGTTGAGTGCCATTCTCACCGATACCCTCCTGTTCCGCGGCCCGACTACAACCGCCGAGGATCGACGCGTCGCACTTCGGTTGGCTGAGACCGCCGGGGTAGATGCCGAGGAGTTGGGAAATGCCATCCTCAAGATCGCGTCTGATGTGTCTGACCGGACGGCCGAGCAGTTGCTGCTGGGGGACTTCAAGGAGTTCACGGTCGAGAACTCTCGCTTTGGCATCGGCACGATCGAGACGGCCGACGGATCGGCGGTGTTGAATCGACGTGCTGAGCTACTTGATTGCATGGGTGTTGTGCGCGGTCGCGGCTATACCAGCGTGCTCTTTGCGGTGATCGACATCGTGCGTGAGCGGTCCACGATCCTGGCCGACGGCTATGCGGGAACGATCGCCACGACCTTTGGTGGCCACTTGAGCGACGACCATACGATCGAGCTGCCCGGGATCATTTCGCGCAAGAAAAACATCGTTCCCATGCTGGGCGACGTTGCCAGGCAGGTGGGGCGGCTGGGGTAAGTTCCGCGTACGCTATTCATCGACTACCGAAAATGAGTTCGAGGTTGGTCGTCCACCATGGTGTATCAAAGGCTCTTGCCGCGTCGCCTCCTGGCCGGCCTGACGCTGCTAGCGCTGATCATTGTGGTAGGCGTAGCCGGCTTCATGGTAGCGGGGCTGTCCGCAGTGGATGCGCTGCTCACCACGGTCTCGGCCGTGACTACCGTGGGCTACGCGTCACCGCGAGCGCTTTCCGCCGGCGCGAAAGTGTTCAATGCCGCTCTCATCCTGGCCGGAGTGGGGGCAGGTATTTACGTCCTGGGAAGCTTCACCGAGTTCCTGATGGAAGGCGGGTTGCACGGTAGCTGGATACAAAGGAGGGCGGTGAGACGCATGCAGGAACTCGTCGATCACTACATCATCTCCGGCTTCGGACGAGTGGGCCAACGCGTCGCGAACCAACTCGCGGCCGCGAATGCTCCGTTCGTGATCGTGGACACCAATCCTGAAACGATCGCGATTGCCCAGACACACGGTTTCCTCTGCCACGAGGGTGACGCCACGCGGAATGTTGTACTCGAGGCCGTGGGGGTGAAACGCGCACGCGGACTACTGGCGTGTGCCGATTCCGACGTGAACAACGTGTATGTCGTACTGGCGGCTCGGGCGCTCAATCCGGACCTGTATATCGTCGCCCGAGCGGCGGATCCTGATGCCGAGCAGAACCTCTACAATGCCGGAGCGAGTCGGGTCGTCTCTCCGTATACCATGGCGGGAAACCGCATGGCACACCTGGCAGTGCAACCGATGGCGGCGGATTTTATTGACGTCTTCATACATGGACAGAATCTCGGAGTGCAGATCGAGGAACGCGTCATTCCTCCGGGTGGGCCGCTGGTCGATCGTGCGGTTGGCAATATCCGTAACCGCGAACTGGCCGGCGGACACGTGCTGGCGGTGGAGCATGACGGCCAATTGATCACCTTCGTGGAGGATGATCTCATCCTCTCGGCCAATGATCGAATTCTAGTGGCGGGGACCAGCGATCAACTCGCGCATTTCGACGCCACCGCAGGGTGAGCGAAACGGAGAGAAACGGTCTCGCAGTTCGCATCGCAAGGGCTCGAGGTGGCAGTGCATTCGAGTCGATGATGTGACAATGGCCTACGGAGGTACACCACCTTGAAACTCGGCCTTCAGATCCCCAACTTCAGCTGGAACTCAGGACCGACTCAGATCGCCCCGACGCTCGCAGAGATCGCTCGCACCGCCGATGATGCGGGCTTCGAGTTTATCTCAGTCATGGATCACTTCTGGCAGATCCGCAACGTTGGACCTGTCGAGCTGGACATGCTGGAGTGTTACACCACGCTCGGATTCCTCGCGGCACACTCCAAACGAGCCCAGTTGTTGGGGATGGTCACCGGGAATCCGTACCGCCATCCCGGCGTGCTGGCAAAGATCGTGACCACGCTGGATGTGCTGTCAGGTGGCCGGGCCTGGCTGGGTATCGGTGCCGGCTGGAATGAAGAGGAGGCGAGGGGTCTGGGCATTCCGTTTCCCCCGATGAAGGATCGGTTCGAGATGCTGGAGGAAACGCTCCAGATCTGTCTGCAGATGTGGAGCGGGGAACGCGGTGACGAGCAGCCGTTCGAGGGGAAGCACTACCAGTTGGGCCGTACGCTCAATTCCCCACAAAGTCTCACCCGCCCGCATCCACCGATCCTGATCGGCGGCAGCGGCGAACAGAAGACGTTGCGTTTCGTGGCGCGCTACGCCGACGCCTGCAATCTGTTCCCGACGCCGGATCTGCCTCGGAAGCTCGAAGTCCTGCGCCAGCGGTGCGAGGAAGAGGGCCGCGATTACGACTCCATTCTCAAA
>JANWJD010000271.1 GCA_025449555.1 Chloroflexota bacterium
CGTCTGGCCTCGATCGCGGCTCGAAACGGGTTCGAGATTCTCGGACCGCCAGGGCCGCCTCCAGGGAGGTAGCGCGGTACGGAGCCGATCTCAGGCGCTTCGGCGACCGAGTCTCTCATGCCACTGTTCTGCACCGCGCCGGATGAAACGTCAGTCCGGGGTCGCCCACAAGGGGCGACGCTACGACGGTTGGCGGATGTGTCAATGGGAATTGGGCATAAATTTCGAGAGAGCGCCGAGCTACGATGAGATTCATTCGAGTTGGTGGGGGTCGAGCGGTTCGATCCGCACCAACCCGGATAGCCGTTCGACAGGGCGTGACTACAGATAGTCGCCGTGATCTCTTTCTTTGACCTCCTCGAGGAGTGCTTTTACGTCCTGCGAGCGATCCCGGGGCATGATGAGGAGCACATCGTCCGTGTCGACCACGATGAGGTCGCGTACCCCGACCGCGGCCACCAATTTCTTCGGCGACAGCATCAGACAGTTCTCACTATCGATGTATGCATGACGACCGTCGAAGGCGTTACCGTGATCGTCGTGTTCCATCATGTCGTAGAGGGCAGCCCAGTCGCCGATGTCGCGCCAGCCAAAGTCGACCGGCAACGCCACCACATCCGACGTTCGTTCCATAATCGCGTAATCGACCGAAATGTCTTCGATGCGCGCATATGCTTCGGTCAATTCGTCCCAGTCGCCGCTACGAAATGGGCCCTCGAGCCGAGCATAGGTGTCGGGAAGAAGCTCGCGCAGAGCGGTGAGATACTCGCCGGCCCTCCAGACGAACATGCCTGAGTTCCAGATATAGTTCCCGGCGTCGACATACGACTCCGCCGTCGCGCGATCCGGCTTCTCCACAAAGCCTTCGACCTCGTACGCCCGCAGCCCGTCACGCGATTCGATCTCCCGGCCAAGCTCGATGTAGCCGTAACCGGTTTCGGGATGACTGGGAGGGACTCCGATATCGACTACCCGATGTGCGAGTGCCAGGGCGTTGGCAAAATCCAGCGCCCGGTACAATATTTCCGGCTGCAAGATGATGTGGTCCGCCGGGAACACGGCGAAGACGCCATCCGGATCGTCGCGTGCAATCTGGAACGCCGCCAGGGCGATGGCCGCGGCCGTATTACGCCCCACCGGCTCGCTGATGATGTTCTCCGGCGGGAGCGCCGGCAGGATCTCTCGGATGGGGCCCGCGTAGCGACTCGCCGTGACGATGAAGATATGTTCCGGGGCGTAGACCTTCGTGAGACGGTCGACCGTTTCGGCGATCAGCGGTTGCTCGAAAATCAGACGCTGTAGCTGCTTTGGACTGTGTCGCCGAGCGGCCGGCCACAGGCGCGTGCCGGCTCCTCCAGCCATGATGACGGCGTAGTGCATGGCTCTTCACCTCCAGCGTGGTAGTCCGGACGGACCTCATTCTACGGTGGCGCAACCGTTACGGCTGCGGTTGGAAGGTTCCGACCTGGGGAGCTGTGGGATTGGTGAACTGGGGAGTGGTGGAGGTATTGGGTTGAATCGGCGCCTGGAACGATGTCCCGTTCGCAGGAAATTGATTGGTACCGTTCTGACTGGAGCCGAAGGTATAGGTGTAGGGAGGAGCAGTTGGGCACTGGAAGGTGAGAGGCACAGGATTGGCCGGATACTTGTCGCACGAGATCGGCATCGATCCACGCTCGGGGATGCGGCAGAGCGGCAATTGGTACGGCAGCGCGGCGCCCTCGACGAAAATGTCTGGTGAGGTATAGCTGGGGACGGTGGAACCGGCCGTCGTGCACTGGTTGATGGTCACCAGGGTATTGGGTGTTACGAAGTTTTTGACCGGTAGACGCAGGATCTGAAACGCGTTCTCCATAAATTGGTGCCAGATGGGGGCGGCGCCGGTGACACCGATTACATTCTGCATCGGGGACCGGTCGGAGTTGCCGGCCCATACTCCGGTCACAATTTGCGGTGTATATCCGACCGTCCAGTTGTCGGTGAATGACTCTGTGGTGCCGGTTTTGGCAGCGGCGGGACGACTCAGTTTCAAGGCGCTGTTGAGGCCAAACTCGCATACCTGCACGGTGCAGCGCGCGTTGTCGTCGCTCAGCACATTCGTCATCTCCGCCGCATGGGCCCCGTCCAGGACGTCACGTCTCTGTTTGACCAGCCAGCTGGCCGGCTTCACGCCGCGCGGACAATCGGCCGAACAAAAGAGCACTTTCCCGGTGCTCCGCTTGATGACTTTCCAGATTGCGACGGGCGGTACGGTCCAGCCGCCGGTAGAGAAGACTCCATAGGCCGCGGTTTCTTCCAGCAATCGGGTACCACGCGCCAGTCCCCCCAGGGTGACCGCATAGCAAACGTTGCAGTCCAGGCCGGGGTTGTCGTGGTAGAGACTCGTCATGCCGAAGCGGGCCGCAGTCCGAGCCACGTTCTTGGGGTTGGTAATGTAGTATTCCACCTTGACGGCCGGCACGTTCAGCGAGTTGGCCAGCGCCTGCCGGAGGGTAACGGTGCCGTGAAAAAGGCGATCGTAGTTGGCAGGAAGATACCAACCATGGTGCTTGGTATCGTTCGGATCCGGCAGGATGATGGGCGAATCTTCGACCTGCGTACCGGGCGAGACATCGCCGTGAGTAAAGGCGTAAATATAGTTGAAAGGCTTCATGGAGGAGCCGGGCTGACGCGGTGAAATCGCCATGTTGATCTGTCCGGTGCGGTCCCGGTAGTGCGCGCTTCCGACCATAGCCAGGATCCAACCGTAGTGACGTTGCCGTAGATCGAGCGACACCAGCGCGCCGTTGGTGACGTGCTGTGCCAGCAAACCGTCGATCTGTTCGGTGACGGTCGATTGCGCCATATTCTGCAACCTTGGATCGAGGGTCGTGTACACATCTATGCCCTGATAGAGCTGCTGCCGTAACCGCGGCATGGCATTGAGCTGATTGATCACATACTGCGTGAATTGCGGATACCGCATGGTGGGTTGGGCCTGATAGAACTGCCACCGGCGTGCCTCGGCCAGGGCGTTCACCACGGTAGCACCGTCGATGTAACCGTGGCGTTTCAATGAGGCGAGCACCGTGTGCAGGCGTCGGAAAGCGGCTACGCGGTGCCGTACCGGGTCGTACGCCGACGGCGCCCGCGGCAGACCCGCCAGCAGTGCCGCTTGCGCCATGTCAAGCCGGCACGCCGACTCATGAAAGTACACCTGGGCCGCCGCCTGCGCCCCGTAGGCCAGATTCCCAAATGGCACGTAGTTCAGGTAGTACCACAGGATTTTGCGTTTTGAGTAGCGTTTGCTGATTTCATACGCCAGCGCAACTTCTTGCGCCTTGCGGTTCAGCGTCTGCGCCTGGGTCAACATCGTGTTACGGACGACTTGCTGCGTAATCGTACTGGCCCCGGAAATGATGTGACCGTACTGGAGGTCCTGGTAGGCGGCTCGCAAGATGCTCATGGGATCGAAGCCGGGATTTTTGTAGAACGTCGCATCCTCCGTGGCGATGACCGCATTTTGCAGCACCAGTGGGATGCGATTGACGCCATCCCGACACGCCGACTGGGCGTCACCGCGATTCTGAAGCGGCTCCACGATCCGGAGGCCGCCCTTCACTTTCGCCAGATCGGCCATGTTGTAGAGCAGATCTCCCCGTGAGTCGTAGATTCGGGCGTTTTGGAAGGCGTAATGTATGTGAAATGTGTTAGCCGACGGCAGCTGCGACACGAAGTACATGGCACCCGCGCCACTGGCGCTGGTGATCAGCAAGAACAGGACGAAGATTACGACCATGCTCCATCGAAGCCGATGCGAGCGCTGCCGGTTCAGATGGCGGCGAGCTATCTTCCAGCGCACGGCCTGGACGCGCATGAATCCCCTGTCGCAATGCCATACGGCAACGTAAGCAAAAGTGTATTTCCATTGTGCGGTATCAGCGCCGCAACTACAATCCGAAACTGTCCGGATTGGCGCACGACATGCCGGCGGGACGGGGGCCGAGATTCCTATCAAAAGTGGGACATCTAGCCCTGTACGCGCTTCTCTTAGGATGATTCTCTTAGTCGTAACGGAGAACAGCCATGGCGAAGTCGAAGACGCTCCCCAACACACATCGACTGCCGCACGAGACGCGAAACAATTCATTGCTGGCGTGGGTATTCGAGCAGGTAGAGGTGAAAGAGATCCCCCTGCGGAGGCTCGCGTACCAGCCGTTGTTGCGTGCACTCGGCGCCTGGCTCGACAGCAACAATGCGTGCAATATCAACCTGATCGAGACATCGACGGGCTTCAACGTCCGGTACGGGGTGGGAGATGACACGCTCCTGCTGCGCAAGTTCATTCTGACCCATGCCGAACTGGAGCATCTCGAAGCGGCCATGAAGGAGCGGCGCTCGATGAATCCATCGGGCCGGTACCAGGATTTCTTGCGTGCGCTCGGTTATGAGATCGACGCTCAGGCGGGAGCCTACATGATGTTGGACGAAGTCGAGGACAACCTCTTTCTCACCTTTTGTCAGCCGCGTGCCGGCGGTGGACTGACCTGGATCAAACGGGCACGTGTGCTGGACGTCGAGGATCAGGGGGCAATCCTGCGCAAGGCCTACGCGCGGCGCAAGCCGCCGGAAGTTCGACGGCGGTTCTGGCACCGCCTCCTGCGTCGCCAGCCTCAGCCGGCACAGGTCCGGGAGCTCGCCTAACCGTACACCCAGTCCATGCGCCGCAGCATGGTGGTGAATGCCTGGGACGCGTGGCGAAAGAGATCGGGTCCGCTGAATCCCTGATACCGGCCGGCAGCGGCCAGGTGCGGCTCGAGCGAAAAGGTTCCGTCGTAGCCCTCTGCCCGCAGGCGCTCGAGCAGCTCTGGCCACCGTGCTGCACCTTCACCCACCGCAACGACCGTGCGATCGGGGCGAGCGTCCTTCACGTGGACATGCGCGATCCAGGGATGGAGCGCATCGTAGGCATCCGGGTACGGCACCTCGCCGCTCACGATGAAGTTGGCCGGGTCGAATGCAGCCTTCAGATTGGGAGCAGAGACGGTCGTGAGCACGTCGAGGCAACGCTCTACCGTATCTCCATACAGATCAGTGTCGTTTTCGTGCACGAGTGTCACCCCGCTGTTCTCGGCCAGTTCGGCC
>JANWJD010000272.1 GCA_025449555.1 Chloroflexota bacterium
AGGCTCGAACCGCGCTCGGGTTCGTGGGCCTCAGCGAGCCCTGCCGTCCCGCAGTTCGCGCTGCGGAACGGCGTTGTCAGGCCGCCGGTGTTCGCGTGGTGATGCTCACGGGTGATCACCCGGCCACCGCCCACTCCATCGCACGGCAGGCCGGCATTCTGCGCGCTGACGACACCCTGATCACCGGTCTGGATATGGCTGAACTGTCAGACAGTGATCTAGATGAGCTACTGGAGCGAGCCTCCGTGATTGCACGGGTAACGCCGCTGGACAAGCTTCGTATTGTGGAGAGTCTCCAGCGCCGGCATCACACGGTCGCCATGACTGGCGACGGTGTCAACGACGGGCCGGCGCTGCGTCTCGCGGATGTGGGCGTGGCGATGGGAATGAACGGCACCGAGGTCGCGCGTCAAGCGGCCGACGTGGTGCTAGCGGACGATAATTTTTCGACGCTGGTGGAAGCGCTGGTGGAGGGTAGAAGCTTCTGGCGAAATATTCGACGCGCGGTAGCGCTACTGCTGGGTGGGAATCTGGGCGAGCTCGGAGTGGTCGTGGGAGCAAGCGCGATGGGGCTGGCTTCGCCGCTTCTCACCCGGCAGATTCTGGCGGTCAATCTCGTGACGGATGTACTGCCGTCCCTCGCCGTGGCGCTCCAACCGCCTGAAAGCAGGAACCTGGCCGGGCTGGCCCGCGAAGGCACCGCTGCGCTGGACCGCCCGCTCCGTCGCGACGTGCAGCGCCGTGGCCTCGCTACTGCGGTGCCGTCGCTCGCCGCGTTTATCCTGACGCTACGTTCTGCTGGCCTGGAGCAAGCGCGCTCGGTCGCGTTTGCCAGTGTGGTCGGCACGCAGCTCGCTCAAACGCTCCAGGCCGGTCGAACGGAGGAGAGCCTGACCCGGAGCGTGTTCGGGGCAGTGCTCGGATCCGCGGGGGTCCTGGTGGCGGCACTGACCTTTCCCCCGCTGCAGCGCTTCCTCACGCTCACCACCCCGACACCAGCCAGTTGGGGACTGATTGTCCTGGCTTCGCTGGCGGGAGCGCTCCTCGGACGCGGTCCATGGGTACCATTACCCCGTCGCCCTAGTCTCCGACTGGTGTCTGTGCCTGCGTAAGGAGAGGAGCCGCCGACAACGAGCGATCCGAACGACTTTCCTACCCGAGAAACTCGACCACGGTGATCACTGTTCCAACGATCTGGGCCAGCAACCCGAGAAACGTCAGAATGCTGTGTGCGACGCGAGCGCTCTGTGCCATGGCGTCTCACCTTTCGACTCGACTACACAATCATGCTGTCGATGTTGAGTGTAGCGCTCGAATGTTGCGCACCGGTTACAGTGACGTGAGCATTCCGTTACCCGTTACCGGACACTGTCAGGAATTTTGTCTGGCCAGGGTCCTGGCATCGGTCCAGATGCTGCGAGTTTCTCGACCAATCAGGTCGGTTAGCCTTCCCGGACCGTGGCTCGGTTGTGGCGGGCGGTTGGAGTGCACGACGGTGATGCTCGCGTCACTGTCACCGCCAACTGGTTTCGAGGCACCATCCAGTACCTGCGCCATCATCCGCACCGGGAACGTCGCGCCGGGTCGATTGAGCATCTTCAAGAACGGTATGGCGGCGATGAAGATTCCGAGCGGTGGATCCAGCACTCCAAATCCGACCGCGGCCGCAATGCCGCCGTAGTAGCCCGCCGTCCGTGCCCAATCCACCTGGACGGGGCCAATCGTACTCACCAATCCTCGATCTTCGCTTGCCACGGTCTCTCCTCTTCGTACTGTCACATGGATGCTGCCCAGGGTAGATGAGCCCTCAACCAGAATAGTCCTATCTCGCTACATGATCGATGTCGTTGCGCATCATGGTGTGTGAAGGGACGAAGTTCTGCGGCGGCGGCCCGACCGACTGTCCGGTGCGGTTGGCCTCCTGGATGGCCTTGAAGGCGACGATCTCCGCCCCGACCATCAGAATCAGCGAAAAGAAGTAGATCCAGGCAGCCAGCACGATCAGCGGCGCGATGACGGCGCCGTATCGGCTGAAGCGGCTGAGGTGGGTGTACAACGGCCAGATGAAGCTCAGGATCTGGAACAGGATCGCCGCGACCAATGCCCCTTGCCAGACATGGGCCAGTTTGAAGCGTGGATCGGGATTGGGGAAGACCAGATAGAGCACGGAGAAAAGCAGAAACGCGGCGGCCAGGCTCACCGGGATCCCGATCAGAAAGGCCGTTCCACCCGGGATGGGTGCAGCGGGGAAGAATTGAGAGACGACCGCTCCCGCTGTGGTCGAGACCACGATGATCACCATCAACGCCACGAAGATGAAAATCATGCTGACGTCGAGCACCTTCTCCTTGAGGAAGTCGCGGCCGTTCACCTCAAAGATCGGCTGGAAAACGGTCGAGAACGCGCCACCAACGTTTGAGCCACCGTAGAGGATGCCGACGATGCCGACGATGGCCAGCACACCGCTGTGCCGGATGGAGGTGGTCACCAGGTCTCTGAGTTCCTGGGGCGTGAGCGTGCCCTGCAGCGCGCTGCTGAGGTGGTCGACGACGGCGCGCTGGCTCGCAGGATCGCGCAGAAAGAGATTGCTGATCGCGATCAAGCCCACCACGATGGGCACGACCGAGGTGAGCAAGGTCCAGGCGACCGCCGAGGCCAGGAACGTGATGTTGTCGTGCATGACCTTCTGGATAAAGAGGTCCAGGCTGGGATGTCGATGGAAAAAATCGGTGACGTGCCCCACAACGCGTTTCCCTCTTGGTTTGCAGCCGGCTGACGCCCTGGCCGGCAAGTTCTACGCCAGGGCCGTGAAGACGTGGCGGCTCGATCTCCCCGCGATATACGCTCAGTTCATGGCCCGGAATCGCGACGGGACGGAGCGGAACTTATTATCACCTCTGGCGCACTTCAGACTCGTCTCAAGGAGATAGGAGGAAGGACGGAGCCAGATGTGATCCAGACTCCGTCCTTCGTTACAGGTGCAGTTTCAACGTAGTGGGGCTAAACCACAGCGACCGCGCGCGCCACGAACTGACCATTGGGTCGCTGGAGACCTGTAATCGTCACCGGCAGACCGATGGAGAAGGCGGGCGGGGAGCTCAGGAGCCGGCCACGATACGTGTACCGCGTCGTCGGCAACAGACGGAAGGTGCGTGATACACCACTCTGGAGTGTAATCCCCAACGAGCTCGGACCGACGGAAACGATCGTTCCGGTATAGCGCGTGAGTCCGCTGCTCGTCTTCGCCGCCGCCAGCGTGAAGGACTTTGTGTCATAGAACACCTGGGTAGCTCGTCCTCCCCGCAACCGTCCAACCGCGATTGCGAAGTCGCCGAGCTTGAACCCGTCACTGGCCGCGCTCAGGCTCCGCGCCGTATATTGCGCCGCAGGCCCCAGAGTAACCGTGACGCTTGTTCCATCGGCGTGCGTCAGCGTGGCGGTGGTCGCGGTGAGTCCGGTGAGAGTACCCATGCCCAGGACAGTCTGTGCGCCGCCGGCAGCGGTCTTACCCGCTCCCGTGGTTTGCGCCGGCGTGGGAGCCACCAGATCGGACTGGGGGGTGGTGGAGAGCACCATCGGTTGGCGCGGCTGCTGGGAGAAGTCGAAGTCGTTCCGGAGGTCGCCGAGCTGCGGGACGTTCTCTCGGACCGTGGGTCGTGGATCTGGCCGGCCGTCGGTCGCCGGGTCGATGCGCTGACCACCCAGGAAGTCGTCCTCGATGAATTTGAGATAGGCATCAAAGGACAGCGTCTGGTGGTCGATGTAGCCGTGCTTGGCATACGGACTGATCACGATGCCGGGAACCCGGAGACCATAGCCGTTCTGATCGACGCTGGGCGGCGTGACGTGATCGTAAAACCCACCCCAGTCGTCCCAGGAGAGGAAGATGGCGGTGCTGTTCCAGTCCGGTCCCTGCATGACGCTGTTGATGAGGTTCGTGACGTACGACTGGCCGGTGCTCACCAGTGCAGGTGGGTGCTCGCTGTCCTTCCCGTTCGGATCGATCCAGGAGACGGCGGGTAAGGTGCCGTTCTTGGCCGCGCTGTAAAAGTTCGAGAGATCGGTGATGTTGCTGAGCTGGTTGTCCTGCTTGACGGTATCGAAGTACGGCAAGGGGTTCCAGATCCCGGGCGTCTTGGCACTCTGGAGCGGTTGCGTGCAGAGCATGGCGTTGTCCGCGCAGTCGGGCTGAGTACCGCCCTCGACGTAGTAGTTCCAGCTCACATTGTTTTTGTGGAGCAGATAGGTGAGATCGGTCCAGGCGTAGTCGGGCGGGCCGCTCTGGGCGGCCGGTTGTTTCAGTTGTATGTTTTTCGCGTCCGGCGGGAGCTGCGGAGACTGGAGCGCGTTCGTGCAGCTCATCGGAACACCCGGCTGCGAACAGGTCGCCGACCACCCGGACACCATGAAGAGGTGAGCCGGCAGACTCCAGGACGCGTTGGGCTCGAACATGTGGTCCTGCAGCACGAAGTTCTGCGCGTAGGACCAGTAGTTCGGGATGTCAGAACCGTTGTGATAGCCCATGACGTCCGGTTGCGTGTTGTTGGGTGAGGCGGTGGCGGTGCACTGCGGGTTCAGGGCGTTGGCGCACGCCTTTTTCCCTCCCAGCTGCTGGCTCACGAATCCATTCATCGCGCCGCCATTGATGTCGGCCACCGCGTTGCTCTGCCCATGCGGACCACCATGGTTCAGATCCTGGGTGTCGTGGAACGGTTTGACACATACCTGCGTCTGCGGATCCGGGACACAGACGCTCGGCGCCCCGTTCTGCATCGGGATGCCGTCGGCTCCCGGGTAGGTTCCAAAGTAGCTATCAAAGGAGCGGTTCTCTTGCATGATGACAACCACGTGCTTGATCTTCTGGATACCGCTGTTGTCTTGTGCGGCCTGCGTTCCGTTCACCCGCACGACGCCCACCGTCATCGCAATAAGAGCCGCCAGCGCGATCAGGACCGTCACTCGTAGCTTCACATCCGTTCCCTTCACTGCTTATGAGAAATTGCACAGAAACCTGTAAGACGAGTGTAGGAAGCAAATCTGAGCGTACGGTTTCCGAATGTCTGCAAGTTGATGAACTCTTGTGGCGTACGGCGGTCAGCAGCCGCCCGGCGCCACGATGCAGCCATACGAAACGGTGAGCGTAGGTTGACCCCGTGGGAGAGTGAATGGGGCATGGTCACGGTTCCAGGCGGGTGACCCCGGCGATCCGGTCGAAATCCTGATCGTAGGCATAGACGGTTTGCACGCCGCTGCGCTGGGCCTGGGCGATTATCATGGCATCGCCGAAATCGAGGTATGAGGTGCCGGCGAAGAGTTGTAGAGCACGGAGCACGATTCGCCGGTCCTTTACATGGAAGCTGGGAAGTCGAACGAGGGTGGTGAGCTTGGACGCAACTTCGGCGCGCGGCCGGTTGTAGAGCCGCCTGGAGGTCAATACGTACACGGCATCGGCGATGACGGTGACCGGAGCATCGAGCGACAGTTTCGCCTGCTCGACCCGTTCGAAGAGGGCGATGGCCCGATCTTGTTTTGCCTGGTCGTCGCCCGAGATGAGGCGAATCAGGACGCTGGTGTCGCAGACGCCGTCACTCACGCCTCTGAGGGTTGCCGGGCCGCCAGGCGATCGGCGTGGGCGATCTCCTTCATCTCGTCGTACGACAGATCCCGATCGAGTCCTGGGCCACGCTCACGCAGCGAGGCGACGGTGGGGTAGGTTGTGACCTTGAGCCCGACACTGCCCGTGTCGTCGATCACAAAGGAGAGCTTGTCGCCCTGCGTCACACCCAGGTAGCGTCGCACCTCGGCTGGAATGGTCACCTGGCCCTTGCTGGTGATGGTGGAAACGATCTCTTTCATGACACTCCCGGATGTAAGGCGGTTATACAGCAAGTAAGGAGATTCTATCACGGGATTTTGGAGATCCGATAGCCGGGCGACGGAGCGACCGGTCTACGAAGTGGTGCAGGAGAGGGGCTTGCCGGCTGAGACTCGGCGTCAGCTCGCGGAGGTGGCGCGGCGTAAGAACGTGACCCAGGCTCAGCTAATTCGAGAAGCGCTCACGACCTTTCTCGGGTCCCAAGACCGTCCTCCGTGGCGATCAGTCGGCGCCGGGCATAGCCAGACACTGATCGGTCGGAGTGCACGCGACTGGCTGCGGGAGAACTGGCAGACCGATGATCACGCTGGATAGCTCGGCCCTCATTGCAATTACCAATGCGGATGATCCCGACCATAGCGCGGTCACGACAGCTCTCCTCTCTGAGCGGGAGCCGTGGTTCATTCCCCAGGGCATCCTGGCGGAGGTCGCGTTCATGCTGGAGAAACTGGGCGCGGATGTGCTGGATCGGTTTCTGCAGGATGTAGAGGACGGTCCTTATACGCTGGAGGATAGTCGGGGTGATATTCCCCGGGTCCGGGCTCTCGCGTATCGCTACCGGGATCTCTCACTGGACTTCTCCGATGCCGCCGTCATTGCTTGTGCTGAGCGAAACGACGGCCGGGTCCTGAGCGTCGATCGTCGACACTTTCAGGGCGTGGCCCGCGAGGGTAAGATCACGCTGGTGCCCGAACTCGGGTAGGGGGGATTTGGTGCGGCACTAGCGCGGCGCGGAGACGGAGGTGGCGCCGATGCGCTGTGGTAAGGCACCCAGCAGGGCGAGGATGTCCGGCCCACCGAGCGCGGGGGAGCCGGCGATCCGGCCGTCGGCAGCGAGGCGGATGACGGTGGGAGTGTCGTGTACTCCGAGCGCAGTGGCGGCGGCGCCGTCGCGATCGATCAGGACACGGGAGCCGATGTTTACCACCTGATTGGCGGCGTAGGAACCGGAGACGACCACCACCAGCTCCGGTGCGGTGGGCGATGACTCGGATTCCCAGGCTTTGAGAGCCGGCTCCAGACGCCGGCAGGCATCGGACTCGGCATTCCAGAAGAGCAGGAGCGCCTCCCGCCCCTGGAAGTTCGACAGACGCAGCTTCTCACCACGCAGCCCGAGGAGGGTGACGTCGGCAACGGGGGACGCTGCCGCGCGCGAAGATGGACGGACCGGGACGGGGGGTGCCCGATCGAGCAATTGAATGGCAGGAGCCACGGGCGTGGCGGGCGGCAGATGGAGCAGCGGGCGGATGTCGTCGGCGCCGATCATGGGCTGTGAGGCGATGTTGCCCGCGGCGTCGACGAGGACAGCGGTCGGGGTGCCGCTGCTGGAGAGGGCGTGGGTGGCAGCGGACTCCTGGTCGATCAGCACGCGAGAGCGCAGGTTGACCGACTCCCCCGAGCGAAGAGGAGCATCCAGAATGACCAGGAGCTCGGGTGCTCCGGCGGGCGGATGCTCTTCCCAGGCCCGGAGATCGGGCTCCATCTGTTGGCAGAAGACGCAATCGGTGCCCCAGAAGAGCAGGACGGTGTCCCGTCCGCGATAGTCGGCCAGCGCGACGGTCTCACCGGCGAGGTCTTCAAATGTCAGGTCGGGAGCGGAGGCGCCGAGGTCGAGCGGGTTGGCTTCGGCGCGCAGGGCACGTTCGAACTCTCCTTCGTCCTCGAGTTGGATGCCGGCTTGGGCGGCGAGGAGCTCGATGTACTGGTCGAGCAGAGCGCGAATCTGCGGGGCGCCGCCCGCTACCGGGCTGCCGATGGCGCCGGTGGGGTGGATGATGACGGCGCCGGGGGTGCCGCCGATGCCATAGACGGTGCCGACTTCGAAGGATTTCTGGAGCAGGAGCTCGACGATGCCGTGCTCCTGGGCCTTGGCGCGATTCTCTTCCAGGGTGCCGCTGCTGATGAGGACGAAGCGGAGGGCGCCGGCGTATTCGATCTGCCAGCGGGCGAGGTCGGGCATGAGGGCGTTGCACGGGCCACAACTGGGTGAGACGAACATGAGGATGACGGCGCGGCCGCCGGCACGGAGGGAGTCGAGGGTCATGGTCTCGCCATGCAGG
>JANWJD010000273.1 GCA_025449555.1 Chloroflexota bacterium
GCGGCTTGTCGACGGCCACGAACCCCGCCGGGTCGAATGAGACGAAGAAGAAGTTGTGCCGGCTCATCAGCATGCTTTTAACGGCTGCCGCGTAGTACGTGTTGGCGTATCCCTCACCGTCCAGATGGATGACGTTCAGGACGGTGGAGAGCAGGACGACGGCGGCGAGCACGACATGCTCCGGCACGACCCGAGTCATCGAACGTACTGCTGTCCGGGTGTTCAGGTCTCCCTCTAGGCGTGCATCGATGGCACTCATGCGAATGAACGGTCAGACTGCATCAAGCGCCGCTCCCGCAGGAGTACAGCGCCTCAGCGCCCCCGAAGCCACCGGAACCCGCACCGGCGGCGCGCGAGGTAGTTGACGAATACTGCGAGGATGGGACCACCGTGCAGTGCTGCTGCACCCAGGTCGTGACGCCGCTGTTGGAGCCAAAGCGGCCACCGCCGAAGCCACCGGTTCGTACGATGCCCGGGATTTCGGCCCCGGCGCCGCCAGAGTCGACCGCGGACGGCAGAAGGAAGTAGCGAACCGCCCCATGCTTGACCAGGCTAGCCACTTTTGAGGCGTTGAGAATGGGATCGTTGCCCAGAAATCCGCCCATGGCCATGACCGGTTTACCGGTGCTCAGGATGTACGACTCGGCGGTACCGGCATTCGAGGTAGCCACCAGAAACTTGGCCCTGCCCTGATGCTTCTCCAGGTAGCTCAGGAGTCCCGAGTTGGCGGTAGCATCGCCGCCCCCGAAGCCGCGGGCGCCTCTGAAACTCCCGGCTGCAAAGCCGGCGGGAGGTCGGAACCCGTTTCGGGGCCGGAAATCAGCCCTATTAAAAGGAAAACCTCCGCGACCGCGACGGAACACGCCACCACCAGGCCCACCTCCCGAGGCCGACGGACCGGCGCTTGGAATGAGACCACTGGAGCTGTTGGCGACGGAAGTCTCCGCCCAGGCAGCCGGCGCCGAGAGCAGACCAATCACGCCCAGGAGGACCGCCGGGATAGCCCAGCGCACTCCAAGCTGCGGGCGGAAGTGTGCGATGACGAGGCCAAGGGCCGCCACGGCGCACAATCCCACGATGAGTGGCGTCAGCCAGCGTGCCCAACTGGAGTAATCGGCGAGCAGGTGCGCCTGGACAGCGGCGACCGCGAGCATCGAGGCAGGAAGGAGCCACCATCCCCAGCGCGATGAACGATACGCCGTCCACAGTGACACCAGGCCGATCCCGGCCAGAGCTGCGATGGCCGGCCCCATCATCACCAGGTAGTACGTGTGAAAGAAGCCGGCGACGCTGAAAAAGACACCCATGGTCAGCAACCACATTCCCCAGAGGACGAGCGACAACTGGCGGTCGTCGAGCGGCCAGCGCCGGCGTGACTGTACGGCGGCTGCAAAGAAACCGATCACGGCCAGGGGCAGCAGCCAGCCAATCTGGCCGCCAAGCTGCGTGTTCAGGAGCCGGAGCGGGCCCGCCGCGCCGGTCTCGCCCGCGGTGAAGCCACCGGGTGGGCCGGCCGTCGCACCGCCCCGGTTTCCACCGGTCCGGTTACCACCGCCTGGTGCCGCCCGGCCCGTCAGACGCTGGAGACCGTTGTATCCAATCGCCAGATCCAGCTCAGAGTTGGTGGTCGTCGAGTCCACGAACGGTCGCTGGCCGGCCGGCGTCAGATCCACCGCGGTGACCCAGGAAAAAGAGACGGCCAGCAGCGCCACGCCGGCGACGAGCAGATACGCGATGCGCCGGCCCCAGCCGATTCGTGCGCCCAGCAGGTACATCAGCCCACAGGCCGGAACCACCAGGAACGCTTCCAGCATCTTGATGTTGAAGCCCAATCCCACAAACAGGGCGCACAGCAACAACCAGCGCAGCTTTCCGGTTTCGACCGCCCGGGTCACAGCCCAGGCGCCCAGCAGGACGGTGAACACCAGTGTCCCGTCGATAATGTTGTTCCGGCTGGCAACCACGCTGATCGGTGTAATCGCCAGGGCCAGAGCAGCCAACAGTCCGGCTGCTGCCCCGAAGACGCGACGCACCAGGTAGTACAGCAGGGCTACCGAAAGGACACCGGCGATCGCCTGAGGAAGCATGAGCGCGACGCCGTTAAAGCCAAAGATCTTGACGCTCACGACCTGGAGCCAGAAACCAAGCGGCGGCTTGTCGATGGTGACGAAGCCGCCGGGATCGAACGAGTTAAAGAAAAAGTTATGCCAGTTCTGCATCATGCTCCGCACGGCGGAGGCATAGTACGTGTTGCCGTACCCCTCGCGATTCAGCCCATAGAAGTTGAGGGCGCCGGCCAGGATCAAAACAGTCGCGAGGCCGACACGGTCCCACGAGCCGCTGAGCGAGATCGTCCGGACGTGCTCGCCGGAGGTGGAACGCGCGGGATTGAGCGGTTCCGAGATCATGAACGCGCTCCCACGTTTCTGCACGGCGAGTCCGACAAATGGGTGGATGCGTGCCCGGCGGATTGATGCCGCGCACGGCAGGGTAATGAGAACAGTCCCATGGTGCTGTAGATCTCCCTGAATGAAGCCAAACTGGTGGTTATTGACCCCTTCGCTCTGGCCGGCGCCCGAGAACGCAAGGTCGAGCTACGCGCTGGGGTGAACGCGGCTGAACTGAGAAGGGTTAGCTTCATACTGCGAAACCGACGTGGGACGCAGTTTGGAGAAAGATGTGGATCTTCTCATGAACCCGGTGTCAGCCCTCCGGAGGCACCCGTGGGAAGCTCGCGGTGAACAGCACTGTCTCATTCGCCAGGATGGTCATGGCTTCATAGCCGGCCAGGCCCGCCGTCCATTCCGGTCCCGCTTCACCCATGGCGAAGGCAGCGGTGGCGTAAGCATCCGCAGTTCCCAGGTCGGGACCCACGATGGTCACCGAGAGGACGGTCTGAGGCGGAGCGGGATTATAGGGATCGACGATGTGCTCGCCGCGGGCGTAGGTTCCCGAGGTGGCGATGCCCAGATCGTTGGCTGCCACCACGGCCGCTACTTTGTCGTGCTGCAGTGGGTGTTGGATCCCAATCCGCCAGGACGGATCGGGCAGCGCCGCGCCCCGCGTACGAATATCGCCCCCGGCATTGATGCAGTAATTGCTGGCGCCGGCGGCGTCGAGAATCTCCCCGGCACGGTCGACGGCCCAACCTTTCACCAACCCTGATGGGTCCACTGCCGCCGGAGAAGGATGCTCGATCCGAGCGCGCGCCGTACCCTGCCAGAACGCCGCCCGGGCATCGAAGTAGCCGCCGGTCTGGAAACGAAGCTGCTCGCAGCGCTGGAGCACGCCCCGAATCTCTGGATCCGCCTCGTCCAGGCGCAGTTCCCCACGGTTGAGCCGGCTCATCTCACTCTCGGGTTTATAGGTGCTGAAGGTGTCATCCACCCGCCGCAACCAGGCGAAAGCCTCGTCGAGGATGGCGGGATCGAGCTCGACATCGCGCAGCTCGATCCCGATCGGCATCCCCATAATGTCTTCGACCCGATGCAACCCGTTCGAGGATTCGAACAGAACCGTACTCATAGCTGTACCTTAGAGCTTCCTATCTCTCATCTCTTTCTTCCACCATACGAAGCGAACATGACGGGATCGTTCGCGCTGTATGACGATTTGATTACAGGACAAACCACAGGCCAACCGGCTCTCCCACGGTCAGGGCGGCTGCGCGTTGCCCATCATCGTAACCCTGATGCGTATCCATGAACAGCACGTCATAGCCGTGCAAGCGGGCCACAGCGGCTCGCCTGTAATCACTTCGCAGAGTGGACGCCGGCCCAGTGCGGTCTGTGCCTCTCTGTGCTTTTCGCGATCAGGAGAAGCACGTCATGGATGAACGATTGAATCCGCCTCAAGGGACCAGCAGCCGCCGTTCCTTTCTGGGAAAGAGCCTCGCGGTGGGAGCCGGAGCTGTCGGCGCCGGGCTTCTGGCCAAGGGGGTTCCGGCATTTGCTCAGACCGGAAACAGCAACCTCTCGTCGGGGGATGCGGCGATTCTCAGGTTTCTGTCGGCGGCCGAGATCATCGAAACCGATCTCTGGCGGCAGTACAACGAACTGGGTGGCATCCCGGACACCGAGGTCCCGGGAGGCACCGCGATTCCCGCCTATGTCACGGCCCTGCAGGTCCTGGACATGGACATGCCGCAGTACATCCACGATAACACCGAGGATGAGATGAGCCACTTCACCTTCATCAATGCCTACCTGGTTGCGAAAGGTGCAGACCCGGTCAATCTCGACAAATACCGCACCCTGCCGAGCAGCAAGGCAACCGGAGCACAACAGATCGGCCGGCTCACCAACCTCATGCAGCTCACGGTGGACACCAGTTGGTGGACCCGGTATCGCAGCCGGACCCAGAACCCCGATCTTGGTGGCACCTTTGCCCAGGCAATCCCGGATCTGCTCACGGGACAGTTCCCGGCGATTCCCCGTTCGGATGATGATCTGATCGGGTCAACCGCCACGTCACCCTCGGATCACCTGCAAGCCATCGCCAACACCGCAGGGTTCCACTTCGGCTTCATCGAGCAGGGAGGTTCGAGCCTGTACCCCTCGCTGGCACAGCGGGTCACCGACGTTGAGGTGCTGCGCATCCTGCTCAGCATCGGCCCCACCGAGACCTCCCACTTCCAGACCTGGCACGACAAGGCGGGGAATGCGAAACCGTTGACCGTCACCATCAATGGGAAGACGCTGCAATTCCCTGATCTGACGACCGATTCCACCAGCGAGGATCTCAAGTCCAACCTGATCATGCCCGAGCCCACCATCTTCCTCAATCGCAAGTTCCCTCCGGTCTCGATCATCCGGCCCACCGCGACCAGGGGAGCGGCCATGGGTGCGGTCACGGGCCTGATGGATGATGGGCTGTTCATCGGCCAGTCACAGGAGTTCTTCACTGTCCTGAATCGGCTGGCAGCGCAAGCAGACGCGGCGGCACGCGAGCAGTGAGCCGCGCCAAAATTACACCCTTTACCACAGAAAGCAGACCATGAAAATCGGACTCCTCGCAACCACTACTGCCCTCGTTCTCGCCATCCCCTTTGCCGGCCACGCCCACGCGGCGGGGTACGGCCAGGGGATGCAACACAACCCCGTACCCGCTAGGAACGCTCACGTCGGGACATCGCTTCAATCCAGGCTCTTTACCTCACCTGCTTTCGTGCAGGTGGGGCAACAGGTGACCATCTCCGTGGTCGCTCCCTTTCCCTCAAACGTGCGCGTTTCTTTCAGCTCATTCCACCACTCGTTTTCGGGCACTGCTCTGTACCGGGCGTCTTCGCGCACCTATGTGGTGAACGTGCGTCTGCTGGTGCGGGCGCATGGAACCGAGCGAGCGCAGGTAGTCGCATCGGTTACACCCCGGGCCACGGGCCGCACCTACCAGCTCTTCGGTCAGTTCCTGATTCGCGGTGAGGCGATGGCGTCGAACGGCATTCCGCAGGGCAACGGAGGTGACGCCGACTCGGACAACAACGGTGCGCCGAGTGATGGCGACGGTAACCGATAGAGCCAGGTAGTGCCTGGCACTGTGCCCGGGCTAGATGCGCTGAGCATCGCGACGAGGATGAGGCAGCTCCCCTCATCCTCGTCGCTCGCGTACAGGGAACAAGCGGCTCCGTACCGTCTGGCAAGATAGAGGCACGGGCCTCGTGCCGGGAAGCAATGCGCCGACGTGCGAATCTCTGCACCAAAGAGGGTCCGCCGTGCTGCGGCAACGAGGAGGCGCCGGCGCGTG
Organism: Chloroflexota bacterium; assembly: GCA_025449555.1. GTDB lineage: Bacteria > Chloroflexota > UBA5177 > UBA5177 > UBA5177 > JANWJD01. The sequence goes on from JANWJD010000273.1 coordinate 5,743, forward strand.
GATGTAACGCTGGTGGTGTCGCTCGCCTTTCTGGTGAGCCCTTTACTTGGCTACATCATCATCATCCTTCCGCTCACGACCCAACAGAAGCTCGTGGTCGCGGTGGTGGGCCTGGTGCTGTTGATCACTGTGCCGCTGGTGGTGCTCTACCTGGCTGGAGGCGGGAGCAGCGCGAGCGGGATGGTGTCCATTCCTGGTCCATCGACGATGTGACGACCGGGAGGATTCCTTTCCGGTCGGATGTTGTCTTGAATGCGCGTCTACTTGCGACACCCGCGAGTGGGGCGTAATCTGAACGCAGACTCGGGGGTGCGATCGAGTGAAACGATCGAGCGAGGAGACGCGGTGAACGAGGCCGTGGAGTCGCAGCCTGCTGCGAGCGATCAGCCGGCCCCGGAGATCCGCACCTTTCTGATCGCAGACGTGCGTGGGTATACCCGCTTCACGGTGGAGCACGGAGATGAGGCGGCGGCCCGCCTGGCCGCACGGTTCGCCGACATCGTGGAAGACACCGTGACGGCGCGCGAGGGACGCGTCGTCGAGTTGCGGGGCGATGAGGCGCTCGTCGTCTTCTCGTCTCCCCGGGCAGCTCTGCGAGGAGCCATGGATCTGCAGCAACGTTTTGCGCAGGAACAAGGGGGATCCACGCCGTTCGAGGTCGGTATCGGGCTCGATGCAGGCGAAGCTATTCCCTTGAAGGGAGGCTTCCGTGGCGCCGCCCTGAACCTCGCCGCACGACTCTGTAGCCTCGCAGGACGCGGAGAGGTGCTGGCCAGCGACGTGCTGATCCACCTGGCCCGCAAAATCGAGGGGTTGGAATATGTCGAACGGGGTGTCGTTCAACTCAAAGGGTTTGCCGATCCGGTGAAAGTCATCGAGGTGCGAATAGCGTCCCCGGTCGATGCGCCGGAACACGGTGCCGGCGAGCGTCCCGCCTCCCCAGAAAGTGGCACTATCCAAGATCACATCGCGGTACAACAACTTCCCATCGGTGGGTTTCTCGGCTCCTTACCTGCCGGCACGTTGGTGGGGCGAGATGGGGATATGCAGCACATCCGCACGGCGATCGAGGCGGTGGCAGCTGGGGAAGGACGCCTCATCATGCTCGCCGGAGAACCGGGAGTCGGTAAGACGCGCCTCGCGCAAGAGGCCACCTTGCTTGCCCGCAATCGGGGATTCATGGTGGCGACGGGCACCTGCTACGAGCCGGAGCAAGGAACACCGTTCTATCCCTTCCTGGAAGCACTTTCTCACGCCTATAATGCCGCTCCGCCGGCCATTCAAACGGCGGTACACCGGCAATGGCCCTCGTTGGGAAAGCTTCTGCCGGCCCAATCGATCCCCCATCCTGAGGAGGCGGCCGGCAGCCAGGAGGAGCAGCAACGCCTCTTCTGGGCGGTAACCGGTTTTCTACAAGGCATCGCCGAGTATGTACCGGTCGCGCTCCTGCTCGACGACCTCCAGTGGGCCGACGGTTCCACCCTGGGCCTACTGCAGCACCTGGCGCGCCATACCCGTGCGCACCGTGTTCTGCTGCTCGGCACCTACCGGGATATCGACGTCGATCGACGTCATCCACTGGAGGTTGTGCTGCTCGACCTGAGCCGGCAACAGTTGCTGCAGCGCATTGCGGTCCACCGGCTGCCGGTGGAGGGGACGGCGGCTCTGTTGGCCCACTCACTCGGCGTGCAGAACACCTCACTGGAGTTTGCCGCGTTACTGCATTCCCACACCGAGGGCAATCCCTTCTTCGTGCAGGAGGTGTTGCGGTCCCTGGTCGAACGCGGTGATGTGTATCGCGAGAACGGCCACTGGAGCCGTCGAGCCCTCGAAGAGATCGAGGTCCCGGAGAGTGTGCGCGCCGTGGTGGGCCAACGGCTCTCGCACCTGAGTGAGGAGGCGCAGACCCTCCTGCAGGAAGCAAGCGTCCTGGGGCATACTTTCGTCTTCGATGATTTGCAGCACGTCGATGGGCGTCCAGAAGTGGAGATCGAACGTGCGCTGGACGATGCCGTAACCGCCGGCCTGGTGCGCGAAGCAGGAAGTGATGTCTATGCCTTCAACCACAACCTCACGCAGCAGAGTCTGTACGGGGAGTTGTCCTCCCGTCGCAAGCGGCGCCTCCACCTGGCGGCGGGTGACACCCTGGAACGACAGCCGGCGGTGGTGCGAGAGCGCCGCCTGGCCGAGATGGCACGTCACTTCCAGCAGGCGGAGGTTCCCGAGCGGGCGTTGCCGTATACCATGCAGGTCGGCGATCGAGCCGCCGCCGCCTTCGCCCACGAGGATGCGGCCCGCTATTCCCGCACCGCCCTGGAGCTGGCCAAGCAAACCGGCGAGCGCTCGCGCGAGGCGGAAGCATACGAAAAGTTGGGTGGCCTGCTGACCGCGACGATTCGCTATCGTGAAGCGCTCGAGATGCTGGAGCCGGCGGCGCGATTGTTTGAGGAGGTCCACGATCGCGAGAGCGAAGGTCGCGTCGTGGCGCAAATCGGCCGTGTCTACTACTCGATTGCCGCGGCCCAGGAAGGGATCGCCCGTCTCGAGCCGGCCATGAAGTCGCTGGCCGGCGACGACTCCCCGCACGCTCTGGCCGGGCTCACCTCCGTGCTGGGAAAACTGTACTTCGTGCGGGGCAGATACCTGGAGGCGCTGGTCTGCGCCGAACGTGGGGCCACCCTGGCCCGAGAGGCAAGCCAGGGTGGCGTGCTGGCCGAGTCGGAAATAACGCGTGGCTCGGCTCTGATTCAACTCGGACAGTGGCGCAGTGGTTTGAAGGCGCTGGAGGAAGCGGTCGACATCGCCGATTCAGCCACCGATGTGTATAGCGTCTGTCGGGCGCTCCAGGGAGCGGCGGCGGTCTATCTGATGCAAGGTGACCTCGAGCGGCATCAACGTACCATGCAGCGTGCCCTCGACGTGGCTGGACGCATGCACAATCAACGGCAGATCGCCTCCGCCACCTTCGGTCTCTTCGTCAATGCTTCCGTGCGTGGACATTGGGAGGAGGCGCACCGCTGCGCCGACCGTGTGCTCGAGGTGATGGCGGGGCTGGGTGCTACCTGGCACTCGACCTTTCATCTGGTCGGCCTGGCGGCATTGGCCGTCGCGGAAGGGGACGACGATACCGCCGATCGCTTCCTTATACAGTGTCTGGAAGTCAGCGGGCCCACGGGAGATGCTCAGACCTTCCAGGGTGCTCAAGAAGTCCTGGCTCAGCAGGAGCTACAGCACAATGACCCGACTGCGGCACGAGATCGCCTCGAATCGCTGCTGACCGGGCCCGAAGTCAAGCGCGACCCCAATGGACGAGTCATCTCCGTCGGTGCACCACCGCCCGGATCCCTCACCGGCCATGGAACGTTCCATGCCACGGGCGTGCTCCCGTTGCTCGGTTGGGCGTATACAGCCACGGGAGATACCGCGGCAGCCGATGCTCTGGCCTCAGCCGGGATCGAGCTCGCCACGGCGAATGGCCTGCGACTCTCCCTGGCGGAGTGGAACGGGCTCAAAGGAGCAAGCCTGGCACGACAGCAGCGGTGGGCCGAAGCAGAAGCCGCATTTGAGCAAGCCCTCTCCCTCTGCCATGGCATCCCCTATCCCTACGATGAGGGCTGCATGCTGTATGAATTCGGCCGCATGTGGGAGGTGAGAGGTGAACGTGAGCAGGCACGCTCCAATTTGGAACTCGCCCTGGGTATCTTCCGCCGACTCGGCGCGCAACCGTACATCGCATTGACCGAAGAGGCGCTCAGCAAAGGGTAAACCAGTTGGAGAAGCCTCCCTCTCCTGCTCTGCGGGAGAGGGTTGGGGTGAGGGTGCTACCCCAAATGCACCGGCAATGTGACGTGGAAGGCAGTTCTGCCCACCTCTGACTGAACTTCGATGCGCCCGTGGTGCCGCTCGACAATGTTGTACGCGATGTGAAGTCCCAGGCCGGTCCCGGAACCCGGTCCTTTGGTCGTAAAAAACGGCTCGAAGATGCGCGCCTGGATGTCCGCCGGAATCCCCGGTCCGTTGTCGATGATCTCAACCACGATCTTCTCATCGTCGGTAGCCGAGGTGCGGATGACGATCTCCCCCTCGCCATGCATGGCGTCGATGGCATTGTCGATGAGGTTGGTCCATACCTGGTTGAGCTCGCTCCCGTACGCTTCGATGAGCGGCAGCGTGTCGTCGTACTCGCGGATGATCCGGA
>JANWJD010000274.1 GCA_025449555.1 Chloroflexota bacterium
AAGCGCGCTCGACGTTGAGCTTGCGCCGAGGCTGCCCGTCGGGCTTGGTCCTGTCCCAGGCGATCTTTCCGCGGAACCCGGTCAGCTCCGCGATCAGCTCGCTCAAATCCTTGATCGAGATCTCCTCAGAGCTTCCGAGGTTGACGGGTGCCGGGCTGTTGTATCGCTCGGTCGCCATCACGATCGCCCGGGCAGCATCGTCCACGTAAAGGAACTCCCGAGTCGGGGTACCCGTACCCCAGACCTCAACCGAAGTCGCTCCGGAATCTCGCGCCTCCACACACTTGCGTATCAGCGCGGGGATGACATGCGAGCTTCGTGGATCGAAATTGTCGCCGGGGCCATAGAGGTTGACAGGGATCAGGTAGATCGCATTGAAGCCGTACTGTTCCCGATATGCCTGCGCCTGCACGAGCAGCATCTTTTTGGCGAGGCCGTACGGCGCGTTGGTTTCTTCCGGGTAGCCGTCCCAGATCTCGTCCTCGGAAAAGGGCACCGGGGTGAACTTTGGATACGCACAGACCGTTCCAATCTGGACGAACTTCTGGACGCCCGACAGGCGTGCCTGCTCCATCAGCTCGATGCCCATCATGGCGTTCGCGTAGAAAAAGCTTCCGGGGTTGTCCCGATTGGCGCCGATTCCACCGACGCGAGCGGCGAGATGGATCACGATCTCGGGCTTCAGGTTCTCGTACATCCGTGCGACGTCCGCCTGGCGGGTGAGGTCGTATTCGTGACTCGAAAACGTCGATACCCGAGCGCCCGCATCAATGATCATCCGCACGACGGCCCTGCCGAGAAAGCCCCGACCACCTGTGACGGTGACGGATCGTCCTTTCAAGAATGCAGGATCGGCGCCCTGCGATTCTGCTGGGTTTCCCACTAGGCGCCATCTTGCGGCTGGCCGCGCATGGGCTCGTTTCTGGACGGTCCATTGCGGTACCAGTCGGCCAGCTGCCCTGCGCTCGCCTCGAGACTGAACTCGTGGTCGGCCCTCTCCCGATTGAAGCGGCCCATTTCCGCTAGCTTCGATCGGTCGCGCGCCAGCTCTGCAATCGCCGCAGCGAGCGCGGGCGGGTCTTCCGGTGGCACCAGGCGGCCCCCTTTGCCGTCGACCAGCGCTTCTGGATTCCCGCCCACGGACGTGGCTACCACGGCCAGGCCACTTGCCATGGCTTCGAGCAGCGCGACGGCAAAGCCCTCCTGGCGCGAGGGAAACACGAATAGATCAGCATCTGTCAGAAAGCTCCTTGGGTCGGATTGCGCGCCGGCAAATGTCACCACTCCAGAGAGGCGGGCGTCCGTCACCTTTTTCCGGAGCATCGCCTCGTCGGATCCGGCCCCAACCAGCGTCAGGGTGGTCTGAACTCCCGCTTCTCTCAGCAACGCCATGGCCTCGATGACGTACTCCTGGCCCTTGCGCGGCGCCAGTGCGCCGACGTGCACCATCCGCAGCGGACCCGTGAGTCCGGGCACGGCTTGCGAATACTTCCCGACCTCGACTCCACCACGGATGACTACCCGCCGAGCAGGGAGGAACTGCTCGTGGCGCTCGGCGCTGACCATGACCGAGTCGCTGTTTGCAATCAACTCATTCGCAAACAGGTTGCTGAATTGTTCCAGCCAATGGAAGCCCGCCTGCGGGCCGTGCGTCCAACCATGAAGAGCTTGCCGGCTGATGATGACCCTCGGGCAGCCCGCCAACCGCGCACCGGCCACTCCAAGCACATCAGCCCAGAACAGGTATGTGTGCACCACGTCGAAATGCCCGGCGCGCACGATCCTGCGGATTGTGTTCACGGTGCGCAGAAGCGTCATCGTGTCGGACCTGTACGTGCGGGTCGGATAGGGCGTGCCGTGTACGACGATTCCGCTTTCCTCGAGATCCTTCAAGTGCGGCCCTTCCCTCTCGAGCGCGCAGATCTCCATGTCAACCCCAAACTTCCGGATCGTGACGGCAACCCGCGCTACATAGGCCTCCGCGCCGCCCAACCACAGGCTGCCGACCACCGCGAGCACGCGGAGATTCGCCGACGAGGATGCCTGGAGCGTGGACTGGGCCGCATCCGAATTGACAGGCGACGCAGGTAGGGCCGTCATCCGGCGGTAGGATACCAGCGGTCGAGGGCACCTCCGAGCGATGCGAATCGCCGCGCCAAGGAAGCAATTGAATGATTGATGAAACAGAACAGCGCCTCATTGAGGCCTGTGCGCGGCGCGGCGTTGACTTCAGCCGAACGCTCATGTTCGGCCGCCAGGAGCTCGCCGATGGAACGTATTCCGAGCCGTTCTTTCGCCGTCTGGGGGCCACGTCCGTGGACTCCCTCGACGCGTCGGATTTCGAAGGCGCCACCCTCATCGCCGACCTCAATCAGCCCCTCCCACAAGCTCTGCGACGGCGTTTCAGCGTGGTGTTCGATGGCGGGACGCTCGAGCACGTATTCGACATCTCCACCGCGCTGAGATCCAGTCTCGACCTGGTCGAACTTGGTGGTCACTACATCGCCAGCTCGCCCACCAACAATTGGCCCGGGCACGCTTTCTATCAATTCTCGCCGGAGCTTGTCTTCCGTACGCTGTCGCCCGAGACCGGCTACCAGATGCGGGCGGCATTCATCGTCGAGCTGCGAAAGAGTCAACGCTGGTATGCGATCCCGGACCCCCGGGCCGTCGGCGCCCGGGTCCATTGGATGAACCGGTTCAGGACGCAACTGGTTGTCGTGGCGCGCCGCGTCGAGCTTCTGGACCTATCGCAGTTTGTACCGCAGCAGAGCGACTACGTCAGGCGCTGGCGCGCTCACGAGGTGCCTCGGGATGTCGCACCGAAATACGCACCGAAAAATCCTGTCAAGAAGGTGCTCTGGAGCGTCACGCCCGGCCCGCTGCAGCGGGCGTATGAGGCGGCAAAGGCGCGGCGGAAAGGAACTTTCGATCCCGCAATATTCAAAGCGGTCGACCTGGCAGCGCTCGCTGATTACATCGTTTGAGCGAGTCCTCAACTGACCGTGGTGCCTTGCCCGTCGAACAGTGGACATGAGGCCAGCTGACGATTTGGGTCGCCAGGCCCCGCGAGTGAGGGTCACCTTCTTGATCGGCAGTCTCGCCATCGGTGGCGCAGAAACCCAGCTCGTCAGGCTCGCGAACCGCCTGGATAGAAAGCGATTCAATCCCTCGATCGTCTGCTTGTGGCAAGGCGGGGAGCTGGAGGAATCGGTGGCGGCGGACGTGCCCGTGATCAGAGCCATGATGCCAGTAGGTCAGCGCCGGGTACCAGGTGGCAGAGCCGTCCTTGCGGTGCGGACCCTGGCCGCGCTCGTCCTCGTTCTTCGCCGCCAGCGACCAGATGTGGTGCATGCCTATCTGCCGGCTGCGTACGTTTTGGGCGGCCTTGTGGCCTGGATGCTCCGGGTGCCGATCATCATTGCGAGCCGCAGGGGGTTGACGTCGTTCGTGACTCGCGGATCTGGGCTCTGGCTGGCCCAACTCGCGAACCGCGTGATTGACGTGCAGATCTGCAACTCCAAGGCGGTTCGCGATTGGGCGACTGCCAAGGAGGGACTGAGCGTCGCCCGCGCGCGAATCATTCCCAATGGCATCGACGTTCCCCCGTTGCAGCCGGCGCCAGGTCTCCCCGGAACATGGCAATCGACGAGCGCGAAGGCTCTCATGGTGGCCAACCTAATTCGCTACAAGGGCCACCGCGAGTTGCTGAAGTCCGTTGCCGTTGTGTGCGACCGTTACCCGTCCTTTCGGCTCGTGCTCATTGGAGACGGACCGGAACGAACCGCCCTGGTAGACCTCGCTCAGGAGCTGGCGATCACTGACAATGTGATCCTTGCGGGAAAGGTGCGAGACGCCTCCGAGTTGATGCGCGGTTTCGATTTCACGGTCCTCGGTTCATCCGAAGAGGGATTTCCCAACGCGCTGATGGAGTCGATGGCCCGTGCGGTCCCCGTGGTAGCCACCGCGGTGGGCGGCGTGCCGGAGCTCGTGCGGGACGGAATTGATGGGCTGCTCGTGCCGTATGGCGACACTGCAGCGATGGCCACCGCAATCCTGTGGATGATCGAGCACCCCGAGGAACGACGCGCGATGGGTGCAAGCGGTCGTGCAAGGATCGCCGGCGAGTTCTCCACGGAGCGCATGGTCAGCGCAACTCAGTCGGTCTACGAGGAGATGTTGCTGCGGGGCGCGTCGCGACTACCGTCCAGGTAGGCCGCGACATGCGGCTCCGGCCGCGTATCGGGCACGATATCGGAGTCCCCGCTCGATTGTCATCAGTTGTGGAGCTCGAGTGAAGCGCGACTTCGTTCAGATCCTGGTTTGTCCGAGATGTGGCGGCCGATTTGCTCTGGCGGATGGCGAACCGGCAGACGAGATCGAGTCGGGGATGCTGCTCTGCGAGGGTGGCCACACCTTTCCAATCATTGGCGGCATACCCCGGTTCGTCGAAAGTGAGCTTTACGTGCAGAATTTTGGATTCGAATGGAATGTCCACGCCAGGACGCAGCTCGACGGAGCGAGCAGCGACGAGTCCGAGCAGGCGTTCCGAGCCAAAACCGGCTTCACACCCGAAATGCTTTCAGGCAAGCGCGTGCTGGACGTCGGCTGTGGCATGGGCAGGTACACCGACGTGGCTTCCCGATGGGGTGCCACCGTCGTTGGGATCGACCTGAGTCGGGCTGTGGAAGCAGCTCAGCGGAATGTCGGCCGCCGGCCGAACGTCCACATCGCGCAGGCAAACATTTTCGATCTCCCGTTTCAGGACGAGACTTTCGATTTCATCTTCAGCCTCGGCGTGCTGCATCACACACCCAACACGAAGGCGGCATTTGACAGGTTGCCGAAGCTCTTGCTCCCGAACGGCAAGATTGCAATCTGGCTGTACAGCAACTACGAAAGATGGCGCCCGTCTGAGCTCTATCGCCGGGTCACCCCGCGATTGCCGAAGCGGCTGCTGCACACTCTGACGTACGTCGCGGTGCCCCTCTACTACGTCAACAGGATTCCAGTGCTTGGGCGCGTGTCGTATTACCTGCTCCCCGTCAGCAGACACCCAAAGCCGGAATGGAGGGTGCTCGATACGTTTGACTGGTACTCACCGAAGTACCAATGGAAACATACGTACGAAGAGGTCTTGCCCTGGTTTGAGCAGCAGGGTTTGACAGATATCCGCGTGTTGGATACTCCCGTCGCCGTCCAAGGCACGAAGAAGTGATCCTCATCGGCCGCGCAGGACCGCCTGCAAAGTCAGTACTGGGCGGAGCTGTGCGGCGCGCGTAACAGGTGGCTTGCCCGCGGGCCGGTCGTGTAGTCTGTTGGGCCTCGAAAGGAGCTACACACCTCATGAATCGGTCGCTGCATTTCGTTTCAGCCCTGGCCCTGATAATCGGACTCCTCGCCATCACCAATGACGGCGTGGCGGCCGCGTCGTCCGGGGACGTCCGGCCGAGTGCATCCCTGGCCAACCACACCTCCGTCCTGCCGTCGAAGTTGCTGAACGGCAGTTTGGCGGCGCAGTCGATCCACCGGGGATCAACCGGCCTCAGCAAAGAGGTCTTCGGATTCGCGCTGTCGAGCAGCCTCAGTGATCCGACAGTCGGCTACCCGAGCTGGAAATTCTCGCTACTGAGCACTGTCGCGTTCTTCGGTCTCCATATCAACTGGGATGGGACGGTCGTCGCCGACTCCGGATGGAATGTGTGGAACTCGGCCGCGCTGACCAACCTGGTCGCCACGGCCCACGCCGCCGGCACAAAGGCGGTCCTGACGATCGTGCTTCAGGACTTCCAGCCCGGCAACGCCAACATGTGCGCGGCCCTGATCAATCGCGCGGTGACCGTCAGACAAACGGCCGCCCAGGTGTTGGCGAAGGGTGTGGACGGGGTCAATGTCGATTACGAGGGCTTGAACGGCACGTGCCAGAACGGCCAGACCTCCCAATCGATGTTGACGGACGTCGCCCGCCAGCTGCGCGCGGCCCTCCCGGCCGGCTCATACCGTTCTATTGATACCTATGAGGGGGCGGCAGCCGACCCG
>JANWJD010000275.1 GCA_025449555.1 Chloroflexota bacterium
CAGGTTGGCGGACGCTCCCCTCTCATGCTCTGCGGGAGAGGGGCTGGGGGTGAGGGTGCGCATCCCGCATCGCCGGTACAAACGGCTTTCGTAGAGCGCCCTACGAGTCGCTCGTTTTAGAACTGGAAGTAGATGAACCTGGGGCCAACACTCGGCTTGGCGATCAGAGTGATGGCAAACAGCAACACGTAGGCGGCTGGAACGAGCGATCGAGCCCACGCGCGCCGGGAACGGCCCGGTTCAAGCGCTTGGGTCGGCGCTGAGCGCTTTGCCCGCTGCTCCTGCCATTCCAGCGCGCTTTCCACGGCCAGGGTGCCGGCAACAACCAGCGCGATAAACAGGCGCTGGGTGCCGAGTAGAACTTCGGCGGTCGATCTCTGCCAACCGAACATCGAGCCCAACATGGACCAGGCTTGCTGCACGGTGGGAGCGCGAAAAAAGACCCAGGCAACACACACACTGATGAACGTCAGCGCCCAGCCGAGGATGGCGTGAAGAGGCCGCCAGGCGGGCGGGCGAATCCGCAGCCGATCGGACATCCGAGCGTGCGACCAGTGGTAGGCGGTCAACATCGCCCCGTGAAATGTTCCCCACACGACAAACGTCCAGTTTGCACCGTGCCAGAGCCCACCCAGCATCATCGTAATCATCAGATTGCGATACCGATCGCGTCGGTTCCCACCGAGCGGGATGTACAGATAGTCGCGTAGCCAGGTCGAAAGCGACATATGCCAGCGATGCCAGAACTCGCCGACGTTCCGGGAGAGATACGGTCGATTGAAGTTTGGAGGCACCCGGTAGCCGAGCATGAGCGCCGATCCGCGGCCGATATCGGTGTAGCCGGAGAAATCGAAGTAAATCTGGAAGGCGAAGGCTACCACCGTGAACCACGCGTCAGGCAGAGTGAGACCAGTGCTGGAGGTTTGGAGATGATTGAAACCAACGGCTACAGATGGAGCCAGATTATCGGCGAGCGCCACTTTTTTGAAGAGCCCGACGATTACCAACTGTAGGCCCTCCCCAATGTTGTTCCAATCGAATCCTCGAGGGCGCTCCAGTTGTGGCACGAACTGCTCGTACCGCTTGATGGGCCCGGCGATCTGTGTCGGAAAGAACCCGGCAAACAGCGCGAAGTGGAGCGGTGACCTCACTACCGGCTGCCCCCGATTCACGTCAATCAAATAGTGCAGGAACTCGAACGTGAAGAAAGAAATACCAAGCGGCAAAATGATGGACGGTAGCGGCCATGCTGGATGAATGTTTCCCCACCCGAGTATCGAGATGACGCTCTGCACCAGAAACAAGCTGTATTTGTAGAAGGCCAGCACCCCGAGATCGACCGCGATGCCCGTGGCCAGGAGCCAGGTGCTCACGCGCGTGCGGCCCCGGTACCGACCCAGCACCAGCCCCCACACGAAGTTGAAGGCGGTCAATCCAAGGATCAGGAGCAGAAATAGCGGGCTCCAGCTGGCATAGAAGAGATAGCTGCCGGCCAGGAGCAGGACCAGGCGAGCTTGCCGGGGAGCGAGATAGTACGCGACGACGACGAGGGGCAGGAAGTACGCGTATTGCAGGCTATTGAAGAGCATGGATGTGTGGATCTCCGCTTGGAGGTCTCGCCGCCATCATCGCGCCTTTCCTGCTGGATGGCGGAAGATCGGCGCCAGGTCCTGGCGGGCTACCATGCGGTCGAGCACCCGGGCCCCGATGAGGTTGAGGTGGTGCAGGTCTTGGAAATCCCCTGGTGGAAACACCCGGGGGCTCGCCCGATACAGGTCCAGGAGCGTCGCGTGATTCCGCGCCACGATACTGCGCACCAGCAAATCGTATCGTTGGATCGCGGCGGGACTACTCCACAGGTTTCGAAGCGCCGCGGTAACAGGCATGTTTACCAAGACCATGTGGATTCCCCGTTTTCGTCCGAGCGCGAGTAGGTTATTTAACATCTCCACGCGCCGGCTGGACGTGTGGTATCGCTTCAGGGGCGCGGCGTACTCCCTGTAGTTTTGTTTGATCAACCATGCTGGGCCGGTTCCGGGTGAAAGCGCGAGTGACAACCCTCCTGGAAGGGGATCATGATGACTCGGGCCGGGCGCGAAGAATTTGTGCGATGGGTCGTCAGGATTGAAGACAATGCTGAGCGCACTGCGAATGAGCGTCGCGTCTCGACACACAGGGCATAGGGTCGTCACGAAAAACCCAACCTTGTCGTCCAGGCTGGGACCGGCATATTGAGCAAAATCGTCGGGACGAAGGAAGAGCGAGTAGTACGGAAGATTCGTCTCCTGCAACGGCGCGAACTCTGGATCGAACTCAAATTCCGAGAATCCATACACGATAACCTTGGGTTTCTTGGAATCCTGGATGACGTTCTTGAGCACGAGATAGTTCAACTCAACCGAGGCGCCGGTGATACCGAGGTTCAAGGCACGAACCTTGACCCCAGTCTGGCGCGCAATCTCGCGCTCGACGACCTGGGGTGCAAAGCCTTCGAGCGCACGCGAGCTCCCGAGGAAGATAATGTCCGGGCGGGGTGAGAAATAGTAGTCGGCCACCCGCACCGAACTGTACTGAAAGTCATAGCTGGCAAGTCGCATGAGGTAAGGCTGGAACACGAGCACCAGGATATTTACGAGCGCAAACGCCATGAATCCGGAGGCAAGAACAGTCCATGGAACCCGACGCGCGATCGACGAGATCGTACCATTCCGAAGTTCCTCTATGGGAGTGTCCGGCGAGGGTGTCGCACCCGCCGCACGAGCGTGGTCCTGAGGAAAGGTGAGCGGTTGTGCCACGCTTTTATCCCTCACGCGGATCCACCGGTTTGGACGGTTTTATTGGGCCATTTCATAATGTGGGACACGGCTCCATCGACTTTACGCACATCGAACCCGAGCCGCCGATCCGGTTCGAAACAGGAACGTCACGGGGAGTGAGCGCAGTCATGATAAACGAGCGCGTGATCGAGGTGCCATGGGCACTTGCTCAGCTTCCTCAATTTGGGGTCGTGCTTGATGTCGGTAGCTGTGACGCCACCTACCTGCCGGCAATCCAAGAACCCAATCGACTCCTCCACTGCCTCGACCCGCGAGATTGTTCCGCCGACATTCCTCGGGGGGCAGTTTTTCATCATCAGAGCGTCATCGGCAATACATTACCATCCTCGTTCTACGACGCGATTCTGGCGTTGTCGACGATCGAGCACATTGGCCTCCCATGCTACGGCCAGCATCCATTCGCGCAGGGCGATCAACTGGCCATGGTCGAATTCAGGGATCTGCTCAAGCCCGGCGGACAGGTCATCCTGACCGTGCCGGCAGGTAGCAGCAAAATCGCGTCCTGGTACCGTCAATACAGTCCAGACACCCTGTGGGACCTCCTGGACGGATGGGACGCCACGATCCAATTCTGGGGGTTTGACGGCATCAACTACACGCCGATTTCGGAGGACCGCGTGCGGGACTTCGATTATCGCGATCGCTATGGCGAGGAAGCCGGAGCGGGTGCAGTGGCCGGAATCATCGCCAGTCCGCGCCCCTTTGAAAACGGCCGGCGCACGTCTCCTCGTGATAGCCGATGAGATCCGAGCAGGGCGCACCTCGCATCGCCATGTGGACTCCCATGCCGCCGTCCAGAAGTGGAATCGCGGATTACAGCGCCGAATTGTTCCAGGCGTTACGCACCATGTGCGACCTCGAAGTATTTACCGATCCAGCGTCGACAGTATACGGAGGGAACGGAGACGATGCGGTATTCCCCTATTCAGCTTTCCTGACGAGGAGTGAGCGCGTACCGTTCGACCTGAACGTCTATCACATGGGGAACAGCGGCGAGCATCACGGCATCATCTATCAGCGTCTTCTGCAGCAGCCCGGAATCGTCGTGCTGCACGATGCGACCATGTTCGATTTCTACTGGGACATCCTGGTGACGATGGCTCGCGGGGAGGATTTTCTCGACGAGGTCGAGCATAATTTCGGATCGGAAACTCGGGCCCTTATGCCGCTTTTTTTCCAGGACAAGCTCAGCCTGGATCGCCTTGCTTTTCACCTCGCGCGCCGCACCGTCGAGGCCAGTCTGGCAGTCATCGTCCACAGCGAGTGGGCGCGGGTGAGATTCGATACGCTCTATGCCCAGAGCAATGTCATCCATATTCCGCACGGAACACCGCTACTCGAATCGACTACCGGTAGCGCGGTGCGAGAGCTGCACGGCTGGGGACCAGACATGATGGTGATCGGCGTCTTCGGGCGCATTGGCCGCGCGAAGCGCCTCGAGACTGTGGTAGATGCATTCAGGCGTGTGTATCGCGACCACCCCAACACCCGTCTGCTGGTGGCGGGAAGAGTGGACGATGGCTTTTATGCGCGAGAGATCCGAGAAACCATTCGGAATGCCGGTCTCGAAGACATCGTGTCGATCGAGTATGAGCTACCGTTCGACCAGTTTGAGCAGCATCTGGCGGCAGTTGATCTGGTAGTCAATCTGCGCCGACCAAGTGCAGGGGAAACCTCGGGTGCACTCATCCGGGCGCTCGGTGCCGGCAAAGTCGTGATCGCCTCGGATCTTCCACAGGTACGAGAGTGGGACCGGAGGTTCTGCTGGCTGGTAGCGGGGAACGAGGAACAGGAAGCCGGCCAACTGGCTCAGCATCTTGCCTACGCCGCGACACATCTGGACGAAATTCGACGCACTGGGGAGTACGCCCAGTCAGTGATGCATCAGACCTCTACCTGGGAGACGGTGGCCCATCAATATGTGTCGCTGTTTGACCAGGTACTCGCCTGGTACGTCCCAGCGCCGGCGACTCCTGCCGCAGTCGAACACCCCCCCGCACCGGGGCTCAACGTCATCGGAGATTTCGCCGTTGCCAATGGTTTGTCAGAGGCCGCGAGCAGTACCGTCAGTGCGATCATCGGTCAGGGGATTCCCACGAGTTACATCGAGCCTGTGGTTGCTTCGGACCGGAAACTCTTCGCCGCCAAACCGCATGCGTTTCGCTCGTTGCCGCGCGGCAGTCTATTTCCGGTCAATCTCTCCTTCCACAACATCGACGAAATGCATACGATCGACCGGCGGGAATGGGAAGCAGCGGCGGCAGGTAAGTACACCATTGCATCCTGGTTTTACGAGTTGCCTCGCATTCCCGACCTGTGGCTCGACGCATTCGATCGGGTGGACGAAATCTGGGTACCGAGCCGATACACACAGACCAGTATGCTGACTGTCGCACAGGTTCCGGTGACAGTGATTCCGGTACCGGTCGAGGTGAAAACATCACCTGCCCCTCATCGAGGGAGCTTCTCGATTCCCTCACACCGCTATGTGTTCTACTGCAGCTTCTCCGCCGCTTCGTGCAGCGGTCGCAAGAATCCCTGGGGGGTGATTGACGCGTTTCGACGCGCCTTTGGCTCACCGGGCGACGATGGCCCATTGTTGGTGATGAAGGTCCACTACCTCAGCCGCTATCCGGTATTGCAGGAAGCGCTGCAGGCGGCCGTGAAGAGCGTGGGCGGCACACTGATCGAACACTCGTTTTCTCGGCAGCAGACGAATGACCTCCTGTTCTGCGCCGATGCCTATATCTCGCTTCATCGCTCCGAAGGGTTTGGGCTCGGTATGGCCGAATCGATGTACCTTGGCAAACCGGTGATTGGAACCTATCACTCAGGAAACGTCGATTTCATGACCGAAGAGAACAGTTTTCCGATCCGCTGTACGTTGAGACCGGTGACGCTGGACGATCACCGGTATCAACCGGAGTGTTCCAAAATCTATGAGCCCGGCCAGCTCTGGGCAGAACCTGATCTCGACCAGGCGGCGTCGCGGATGGAATACGTGTATACCAATCGGGCGGAGGCCAGGCAGGTCGCGCGGCGCGGCGCGCGCGACATTCGTCTGTACTGCTCGCCGCAGGCGGTTGGACGGGCCATCGACGCTCGCCTGCTCGAGCTTGGAGTTCCCGGCCCCACAGCATCGCACCGGCAGGAGGTGGGAGCATATGTCGATCGAAGCTGAACTCAACGAGCTCGAACGTCGACAACTGGACGCGTTCGCGGCCTGGGATCAGATCCGCCTCTTCAGTTCCGCGGTTCCCATGAGTCACCGCCCGGGGTTCGGCTTCCTGGCCCGCATTCCTATCCTTCGCCAGGTACTCCTGGGCATCCAACGTAGCCGTTACGCGCGCGTACTGGCGGATCGGCAGCGCGAACTCAACCTCATCTCGCTGGAAAGGGCCTCCAGGCTTACTCAACTGATAGATATTCGCGTGGCATCAGTCGATGCACGCCTCGATCAACGCCTGGATCAACGCATTGCCGACGTTGACCAACGAGCCGGCGCGGCACGCGACCTCGCCACCGTGGTCCACCGAGATGTGGGCAAAGCGATGAACGAGATTCACGATCGCATCGACACCACCACCTCATATGTGACCTTCCAGTCGGGCGAGTTGAGGCGCGAATTCTTCGAGTTCCATGAAGACACCCGCTTCCGCTTGATCCAGGCCGAATCTCGATTGGAGGATCATGGAGAGCGCATCCAGGAACTGGAAGAGAAAACTCGGTTGCAGGGCAGTCACATTCGCCGGTTGGATCAGTCAAACACCACGAGCCAGACGGCTTCCGGCCACCTGCACCCCCTCGCCGGAGAGCGGTTACCGCGCCTCATCTCGCTGCTGGAGCAGCGCATCCCGGAGTTGGTGCGAGCCAGGCAGGTAGGCGTGACGATTCAGGATGGCGTGGCCGACGAGATGATCGCGATCCAGTCGGCGTACTTCGGGGAGCGTCTGGGTATGTATGGAACCAAAGACGACGCCTGGTACCACGTCGATTTCACGCCCGAGTGGAATCGGGACATCCTCTTTGAAAACGCCTTGAGTAAATTGCAGCCCGGTGGTCATTTCATCCTGATCAGCGCTGCGGGCAATATCGAGCGCGGCGACAATCGCCCGCTCGAGCAGGTCCTGAGTGAAGTCTTCGATGTCACGCCAACGGTGCGAGCGTCCGTTCACATTTGGCGCCGTCCCTCCGGTGATATTGCGCACGGGTAAAGCGCTCCAACTAAAAGGACGGGGCCGTAGCCCCGCCCGTCCGATGCTCGATTCTGACCGCTTTTGGTAAAGGTCGCCGGCGCTCGACTAGTGATAAGTCGCGGTGTTGGTGTTCGTCTGCGTATTGGTGCAGGACGTTCCCGAACCTGTGGTCGTACCGGTGTTGGTCAACAGGATCGTTCCACATCTGGTGCGGCTGCCATGCGCCTTGCCACCGAAGCCCAGGCCGCCGTATCCCGTGCCGGCGTGCGCCGTTCCCGCCGTTCCGGTTGCACCGGTCGCGGTCCCGCCGACTCCACCGTTGGTTCCCGTGCCAGGGGTATTCGTGCCGTTGGTCGATGTGCCCTGCACAACCGTACCGTTGGTGCTCGTGCCGTTTGTGCCCGTCCCTGGAGTCTGGGTGCTGGTATTGGAGATGACAGCCGGTGTCTGCGCACCGGGGGTATTTACCTGGGTCGGGGTGTTGGACGAGGTCGAGACCCCATTGACCGTGTTGGTATTGGTAATAGTGTCCGCGAAGCCGGTGATCGGCTGCGCCAGAGCCACGGCAAGCGTCAACCCGACGCCGGACAGTGCAGAGTGATAGCCAATTGCTTTCAAATTCTTCATTCACCCATCTCCTTGTTGGAAACCTTGTCTCGCCCATCTCATCGCGTAGGCGCAGTGCCGGCGGGGTTGGCCCCAACCAGTCCCCGAAGGATACATACCTCATCGTGAAATGTCAATGCTGAGCAACCGGATTCGACGTTCGCTCGTCTTCCGTAATGGGGTATGCTGTGTCTTGATCGTTGCGCTGTCGTTCGACTTGTAGTCCCTCATGATTCGGCGATTTAGCCCAAACATTCTCGGGCTCCAGTTCGTCATGGATATCATCCTGACGCTGCTGGCCCTGAAGATCGCGGAGTTCCTGCGCCTGCACATCGTGACCGGATTGGAGCGGCGCGAGCAGTTCGTCTCGGTTCAACCGTGGGTGTACCTACTTGTCCTGGGAATCTGGATTACGTTCTTTCTGATGTTCGGGGCGTTCGATTCCCGGCGCGGTGTTTCCCCTCTGGTCGATTTGGGGAACCTCTGGTTGTCCGTCACGGTCTCGATGTTGGTGTTGGCCAGTGTGTTTTATCTGCTGGCACTGCAGCCGCCCGATGCCCCATCACGTCTCTTCTATGTCTACTTCTATATCGTTGATCTCGCCTTGCTTGCGGTCCTGCGGGCTGGTGTCTTCAACGTGCTGAGCGCCCTCCGACGCCGTGGGATGCATGTCCGCCGGGTTTTGCTGGTCGGTTCCGGCGTATACGGACGCCATGTCGCGGTACGGCTCAAGGGCCAGGAGTCCGCCGGCGTCTCGCTGGTCGGTTATCTCAGCTCCGAGGCGGAGTCACCGGTGTCCCAATTACGGCGATTGGGCCCATTCTCCGACCTGCTGGACGCTGTTCAGCAGCAGCAGATCGACGAGGTTGTGATCGCATTGCCGGCATCCGCTCACGCCGAGGCTCTGCGCATGAATGCCGATTTGCAGGAAACGAATGTCAACGTGCGGATACTGCCGGATGTGTTTGAAATGGTGGCGATGCGTGCACGGGTCGAGGATTTCTACGGACTCCCCTTAATCAGCATTCACGAAACCAGCATGAACCCGATCCAGGCACGCGTCAAACGGCTGTTCGACCTCGTGCTGTCCGGCCTCCTGTTGATTGTCTGCAGTCCGTTGTTCCTCGCACTGGCCCTCTGGATTCACCTGGATTCGCCGGGGCCGGTCCTGATCCATCAGAAACGGGTGGGAGCCGGCGGACGGCTTTTTCGCATGCACAAGTTTCGTTCCATGACCTGGGATCCGGCTCAGATTGACGCGGCGTTTGAAAAACGCCCCGATGACCCACGCGTGACGCGTTCCGGCCGCATTTTGCGGCGCACCAGCCTCGACGAACTGCCTCAACTCTGGAACGTGATCACCGGCGAGATGAGTCTGGTCGGACCACGACCCGAGCTCCCCGTGATCGTCGATCTCTACGAGCCATGGCAACGCAAGCGATTCGGCGTCCCCCCAGGCATGACCGGTTGGTGGCAGATCAATGGCCGGGGAGAAGAGTCGATGCACCTCAACACCGAAGCCGATCTCTATTACGTGCAGAACTACTCCATCCTGCTCGACGTACAGATCCTGCTTCGGACGCTGGGCGCCGTGATCAAAGGACGTGGCGCGTTCTAGTTGGTAAAGTCCTCGGTGAGCCAGGTCGTGTTGTTGGCGTTGTAAATGCCGATCCCGACCTGATGAAACGCGGTGTTCAGGATGTTGCACGCATGATTGGTCGTGGTGCTGCAGGTAGCCACGGTATGGGGCTCGGACATCATGAGGTTGTCGAGTTTTTGCAAGTCGGTCAGCTCATTGCCGTAGCCGGCTTCTCCCACGTTCTCACCCGCGATTGAGAATCCGACACAGATATCGGCCGGGAACTGATCGTGGCTGATGGCACCCATCTGGGCCATGTGGACCGAGTGCCCGTACGAGCCGACACAGGTGGGTGTACCGTTGCTCTCGGTCGTATTCAGCGTGAGCGGCGCCACGCCTGCCTGCGAGCGGTCGGCATTGATGATATTCAACATTGCCTGGATGCAGCCGGACTGCGATCCGGGACAGGACGATGAGGTCGAACTCCCCACCGAGACAGAGTTATCCAGGTGTTGCGGGAACCAGGCGATGCCCTCCTCCACCATCTGCTCCTGCAGTGTGTACGTCCCCGCCGCACCGGGAGCAGTGACCGAGACGTTGATCGTCGCCGACTGGTTGGGAGCCAGGTTAGTGGCAAGTGCCCAGCGCTGATCGGTCGCCCAGCTTCCGTTTCCGTTGACGAAGTGGATACCCAGATGGAACGGATTGGAGCCACCGGCCTGCCAGGTCAAGCTTCCGGTGTTCGTCACCGTCACACTGTACGACGCACTGCCTCCCGGCGAAAAGCTGCCTGGTTGACCGCTCACACTGTACTGTGCCGCCAGGGGCGGTCCACCGGATGCCGCTCCTACCGTGACCGCATTGTTGAGATACTGCCAAAACCAGGTAATGCCTTCCTGCACCATCTCTTCTTGCAGCGTGTAGGTTCCCCCCGCGCTCGGGGCGGTAACCGTCACATGGATTGTGGCATTCTGGCCGGGTGCCAGATTACTGGGCAGAGCCCAGCGCTGATCGGTCGCCCAGCTTCCGTTTCCGTTTATGAAGTGGATGCCGAGATGGTACGGATTGGAGCCACCCGCCTGCCAGGTCGAGCTCCCGTTATTCGTGACCGTCACACTGTACGAAGCGCTTCCGCCCGGAGTGAAGGTGCTCGGCTGGCCACTCAAGCTGTACTGTGCCGAATTCGAGGCGGCCAGGGTAGTCTTGACCGACAGTGACGAAAACAATGCGGTGAGAGCTAATGCCAACCCGCCCATACATATCCGTTTCCCCATTGGATTCCTCCGTTTCCCTTCCCCGTAAAAACTGTCAAAAATCGCGCATGATTTCGAGACACAAGAGAACATGGTAACCTCTGAAGCGCCCGATTTCAACCCATGCCGGGACAATCTGGATCGGTTAGCATGCTATCACCGAACATATCCAGCGTCATGGGGAGAAGGTACCCATACGACCGGGACGAAAGTCCCCACCATGCGTTCTTTTGAAGGAATGAGAGGAGCCCGTGCGCGTACCGGACGCAGCCGCACTCCTCCAGGTCTTTCATCGAGGGAGACGCCTCTGGCGGTCGAACCCCAACCTCTTCTATGACCGTCTCTGGAGCTATATGCGCTCTCCCACCTGGGGCATCCACGAGCTGATTGAGACCCCAAAGCGCTCCAGACGGATCCAGGAAGCGTACGATGCCTGGCTCGCGTGCCGCGATGCCGGTGTGCGCGTTGCCTCGACCAACGCAGATGGACCGCTCCTCAGCGTGATCATGCCGGTGTTTGACACACCTCAAAATGTGCTATCTGCGGCCATCGAAAGCGTTCTGGGACAGACCTACCCCTACTGGGAGCTGTGCATCGCGGACGATGCCTCGACGGCGGCGCATGTACGCCCCTTGCTCGGCCGGTATGCAGCGAAGGATCCTCGAATTCTGGTTATTCCGCGTTCCACGCAGGGACATATCTCGGCGGCAAGCAACACCGCCATCGACCACGCCCGGGGCGAGTTCGTGGTGTTACTCGACCACGACGACGTGCTCGCTCCCAACGCTCTGGCGGAAGTGGTCGAAGTGGTTCGGCAGGACCCCGCAGTAGACTTCATCTATAGCGATGAAGATAAGTTCGATTTTGACGGCACCCGGGTTGAGCCGTTCTTCAAACCGGCGTGGTCGCCCACACTGCTGAGCTGTGGCAATTACATTACCCATCTGGCCGTGATGCGGCGCACGGTGGTGCTGGAGGTCGGAGGCTTTCGGGACGAGTTGGTGGGCAGTCAGGATCATGATCTCTTTCTCCGCGTGACGGAACGCGCGCGCGCGGTCGCTCATATTCCTCAGGTTCTGTACTCCTGGCGCAAATCGCCTACCTCCACCGCAGTGGCAACTACCGCGAAGCCGTATGCGATCCAGGCGGCACAGCGCGCCTTGCAGGACGCAATCAACCGGCGTGGTATCGACGCAACGCTCCAACCGCTCCACCTCAACGGGCTGTTCATGGCGCAACCTCGATTTCGCGTTCCGGCCCGCGTCTCGCTGATCGTGCGCGGCTCGCCTGATGGCTGGATGGCCGCGCTGGACTCGACAGAGGTCGAACTCTGCGAGGTAACAACCATCGGTCGTGACGCCACAGCCGAATCGGTGGCGCATGCCATCCAGCAGGGAACGGGGGATACTCTGCTGTTTGTGGACGCGGAGGAGTATCCCTCTTCCGAGGCGAGCGTGGGACTGCTGCTGGCGTCCGCGCAACGCATCGGAGCCGGCGTTTCCAGCGGCATGACAGTTGACCACCGGACCGGCACGATTCTCCAGGCGGGCATCGCCTTCGGAACCAACGGGCAACCGTTCTATGCATATGCAGGTTCATCGCCGTTTCCACAGCGGAATTTTTACCTCAATTTGAAAGACATACCACGGGAAGTGAGCGCGGGACATCTGGGCAGCAGTGCGATGCCGCGCGCGCTCTGGCAGGCTCTGGGCGGCTGGTCCAGTCAGCTCCCGGTGCAACTCGCCTGGTACGACCTGTGCCTTCGGGTGCTCGAAGCGGGTTACGACAACGTGTATGCGCCCGCCGCGCGATTCGAAACCGCGCGGCCACTCCCGCCAATCCTCACGGTGACCGACCATGCCTGGAATTGGCATACCTTCGGCGATCCCTTCTGGAATCCAAACCTTAGCCCCGGCAGCGCGGAAGGATTGCCCTTTCGCTGTAACGGCATTCGTGACTCACGAATTCGAGCCGGATCGGCTCTGACCATGCTCGGACCAGGAGCAGGGATAGCTCAGGATCGATAACCCTCGATCCTCTCTTACCCACCTATGCCACGCTTCGCGATCAACATCGTCACCTTTAACAGCGCCCGGAGTATCAATACCTGTCTGGAAAGCGTGTTCGGTCAGGAGTGCCGGGATTTCGGGGTCACGGTGATCGACAACGGCTCGACCGACGACACGATGGCGCGGCTCGAGCACTGGCGGGAGCTCGGCGCACGTGTTATGTCAATGGGGCGCAACCTGTACTATGCACGGGCCCACAATACGGGAATACGGGAGACCGACTCAGAGTTTGTACTCACGCTCAATCCTGATGTCGTCATGCGGCCGGATTATCTGCTCCAGGTGGCTCAAGCGTTTGCCCTATCGCCCCGGATCGGTTCCGTCAACGGCAAACTCATGCTGCTCCAGGCGTTGCCGGTCGGGCTCGAGGAGACGTTGGCACTGGACTCGAGCGAGTTGGTGGTGGATGGCGCCGGCCTCATGATGTTGCGCAGCCGGCGTCCGTTTCTGCGCTGTCATCGCGCACTCGCCATGTCTGGTTGTGTCGAACCCCGGTACATCTTTGGAGCCGACGGCGCGTGCGCGGCCTACCGCCGCGCGATGCTGGAGGACACGGCCATCGAGGGCGAGTACTTCGATGAGGATTTCGTGATCTATCGCGAAGATGTCGATCTGGCGTGGAGAGCGCAGTTGTACGGTTGGGACAGCTACTATATGCCGGCAGCCATGGGGTACCATATGCGGGGATTCCACCTGGGCCAGAACCGCCGTTCGATTCCCGCGTACATCAAACGCCAGTCGGTCAAGAACGGATGGTTGCTGCTCATCAAGAACGACACTCTCCGAGCTCTCGTGCAGAATGTGCCATCAATTGTTCTCTATCAGGCAAAAATTCTCGGCGGCCTGCTCACCATCGAACAGAGGTCACTGCCGGCGGTGGTCGACGTGATCAGATTGTGGCCACGTATGCAACGAAAGCGAGCCGTGATCCAGTCGCGCCGAGTCCGCACCGACCACGAGATGCACGCGTGGTTCGAGTAACACCCGCCGTAGCTGGACCACACTAACTATGCGTTCCACCGCGAGCTACACCGCCGCTACTCGCTGGAGCACCGAGACTCCGCATGCGCGCGGACTCGCTCTCCTGCGGGAGTATGTCCTCGATCTCACCATCGTGCTCACCGCGTATCTGGTGGCGACGTACTGGCGCCGGGAGCTGCCGTTCGGCAAGTTCGTCGGCTTTAACTACGAGTGGCACACGCCGAAACTCTATATCACCATCGCGCTCTGCCTGGCCGCTGCGTACGCGTTGCGGATCGCCTTTCGAGGCACTTCCTTCGTGCGTGCGGCGCCTCATTTCCGCACGTTGCTGGCCGGGATCGTTCTGATCTGTGTGGGAGTGACGGTCGTCCTGCCGCTTCAGTCCGGTCTGCAAAAGGGATACTTTCTCCTGCTTGCCCTGGTGTTCAGCCTACTCGTCGTCCCGATCCACGACGATGGACAGCGGATCGAGCGCGTCCCCTCACTGCTGGACAGTCTCAGGCGCCTCTGGATCGCCCGGAGTCTGCTGCGCATGTGGGTGCAGTACAGCGTCCATTCCCGTTACTCGCAGGCGGTGCTCGGCGTCCTGTGGATCATTCTGCTTCCGCTGTCGACCGCGTTCGTCATGTCGGTGGTCTTTTCGCAGATCATGCGAATCCACACGGGGAATGTGCCATTTATCGCCTTCTTCCTGGCAGGGTCAGTCCCGTTCAGTCTGTTCAGCCAATCCATCTCGGGCGGCATGCGATCGATCCTGGGAGCCATGGGATTGATCAACCAGATCTACTTCCCGCGAGAAATCATCGTGGTCTCGGCTCTCGGTGAAGCACTGGTGGATGCGTTCTTCATGTTTTGCGCCATGTTGGTGATCGATAGCGTCGTTCATGTTTTCCCCAACCCCATGTTTTTGATCTTGCCTCTGATCGTGCTCATTCAGGTCGCCCTGTCCCTTGGATTGATGCTCCTCACCAGTTGGCTCACCGTACTCATTCGCGATATTCCGCAACTCGTGAGCGTCGTCCTTCAAATCCTGTTTTATCTCAGTCCAATCATCTATCCGGTGAGTATCGTGCCCCACCGCTACCAGTTCCTGATAAATCTCAATCCTGTCGGTCTCCTGATCGTGGCCTACCGCGATATCATCGTCTACGGCCGGCAGCCCGACTGGTTCAGTCTGGTCTATCCTGCTGCTCTGGCAATCGCGGTGCTGGTCTTCGGCTACCGTCACTTCA
>JANWJD010000276.1 GCA_025449555.1 Chloroflexota bacterium
CGGTCTGTCTGGTATGGAGATGAGGAGCCAGCCGGGCTTTGCCGGGCTCGACCCGACAGTCGAAGCTGAGGAGTTCGCCTCTGGTCTCACTGGTGGTCGTCAGGAAGGTGATGTGCTCACCGGTCACCGGATTCTCGATAGTCTGTCCTGTGTATGCCATTTCTATGTACTCCCTACGTTGCTGTGGTGATCGCTTCCGCGTTCATCGTTCGGTATCGTAGGGACAGCCTATCGCCCGAGCGCGGCGCCGTCATGCGGCAGGTGTCGAGGTACAGGGTTGGGAAAGTGTCTCCTGCTCGACCGGTACCGTGGACGAGCTTGCCTTGGTCGGATGACGTACGCCGGCTACGCCAGGTTTCCACTTTCAGTGCTTCAGGACAGGATCCAGGAGTGTGCGTCCGACCGTATTCAGTCCCCGGTTGATACGCTCAGTCTCCCTGCTCCGGTAGCTCCTCAGACGGAAACCTCAGCATCGACATCGGATTTTCCAGGGCGGCGACCGCCCGCGTGAGCCGGCCGGCTTCCACCTCGCAGCGCCGAGCACGATCGTGAAGTCCGACCTTGCGAAAGGCTCGAGACGCAATGCGGAGTTCGTGAATGTGCTGAACCAAGAGCTGACGCACGCCGTCACGGATCCGCATCATGTGCTCGGGCGAGACGGAGAGATCGACCGGCGGATCTTCATCTTCACGGCTCATCCGACCCTCGACGCGGTGTGCCATCGCGAGCGTACAGTACACCGCACGTTCCCGTTGCAGACCCACGAGAGAGTGAGATCTGGGTCACAGTTCGGGCAGTCGAGGCGAGCGCCAGGCACGCAACAGACCTGAGTCGAGATCGAATATGCAGTCACTGCTTCCCCTCTCCTACGGCGAATGTTGCATCAGCCAAACGCATTCGCGTGGCCTATCCTCTCAATATTAGAACAAATTTTCTATTAGTCAACCCTGAAACGCCTCGCCATGGTTTCTGCCGCGCGACCGGAAACGACTCGCCAGAAGGTCCCTCGACCTTCATGCAGCGGTATGGTTCATGCCTTTTCAGCGCCAGTCAAGACTTACGATCCGGTGGTCAGGTGACGCCCTCCCCACTGCCGTTCCGGATCACTCGCTTCCGTACCGCGCAGGTCAGACCTCACCAGGAGCGCACTGTTCTGGCTCTTCGCCCTCACAGCACCTCCGGCCGGAGGGCCGATTCCAGTTCCTCCGGCTGAGTTGGCCACTCGCGCGACTGCTGCACAAAGTATCGACTACATCGCAATTGCTGCGACACCTGGGTGATACTCAGGCCGCGAGCCAGCAGCCGTTGCGCGAGCTCTCGTTTCTGGCGCATGAGCGCATGAGTCTGCGACTGGGGAGCGTAACGAGTCATGGGTCGATCCTCTCGTCTCCGCCACGCCCGGCATCCGGCAACGCGGTTGCTCTCGCTGAATCTCGGGCGCCAAACGGCCATTCAGCTGAAGAATCACCGCATCATCCGAAAGGCGGACACACGGCTCCCAGCCGCTCCTCTCCCTCGCGTGCTGTCATCGTATAACAGGCTCAGGAGATCGTCAAGGCCACAGCCAGTGAGTAAGGTGAAGCTGCTCAGGTCTTGGGCGCCCACCCCACTTCCAACCAGCCGTACAGAGGATACGGTTGATCGTCACTCACCGTGACTCCCTGTCCGGGAAGTATGTCCTGACCGGGAAGTTGGCCAGGGGTTGGCAACGGGACGACCGTGGACACGGCAGTGCTTCGGTCGAGCACGTTGACTTCCGCAGGGCGAGCGTATTCGCTCGCCAGAATCGCGACGTTTTCCAGGTAGTGCAAGACCTTTGACCGTTCGGCGCAAATTAGATACACGTGCTCCGGCAATGTGTTGACCCAGTCGAAGATAAGTTTCTTCACACCGGGTCGGAGTAAGTCGAGGTCATCGAGCGAGTATGAGCGCTGCGTGCGTCCCGGCAGCGCCGGACTGGTGACCGTGGGGCCACTCGCCAGCGTGACGGTGACTAACACGCTCTGAGCGTCAAGTGTTCCAACCTGCACGGTGCAACCATGGCGCGCCGTGAATTGAAACGCCACCGAGAGTTGGTGATCGGGCGTCGCCGACACGGGAGGTCGTACCAGAATCTCGACGATAACCGGATTGTTGCTCTTGTACGGGTACTGCTTGATCCTGCTGTAGACGGGCAGCGTCGGTGGATTGGAGTCGATATTGTTCTTTACCTGACTCTGCATGTAGGTGATCAGCGTCCCGTCACCTGGATACGTATCATCGTGGTCCTTATTCGGGTCCGTCGTGTATGTTTGCCCGGTCAGGTATGGGCGGGACATGAACAACGCGCGCGTGATTTGAGCGCCGGAGCCGTCCTGCTGCACACTTCCCGTCGCCATGAGGAGAGGCGGATGTATCTCCGTCCGATAGCTCGGAGGGTGGGTCTGCCCACCGTCAAATGTGTGACCCTGATCCAGAATCCATTGGCCGCACACGGCGACTCGGTCTCCGTGGCTCACGTTTCCACGAAAGCTCTCCGGCAGGAGACCTTGCTCTATTTCGACGCCGAGCGTGCCGGGCTCCTCCGAAAGTTCGTCGATGATGTCCTGGTTCGCAGGACTCAGGAGGAACTTCCAGTGATCGTCGGGCAGCAGTCCGAATTCCCAGTCGACCCGTCCGTATGGGAAATGCTGGAGTCCGCCAAAAGGATGACTGAAAGGGACATCAGCTCCTGAATTCTCCGGGCCATGGACCCAGCCGGACGCCGCACCCACGCTCGTGGTGGAAGGCACAGGGAGAACGGCGAACACCTCTTCATACTCACCGAGGTCGACCACCTGTTTCCATTCGATTTCCCGGTCGATCGGATACGTCTTGCCCGCGCTTGACGCCCAGATTGGGTCGGACGGCTGTGAGCCGGCGAACTGGCCCAGATCTGGACCAAGTTCCAGAATCGACTGAGGCGCATCCGCATGGGGCGCGCCCAAGGGCTGGGCCGGATCACCATCAGTGGTCACGATGAAACCGCCCTGAGCGCTGCCCGTAGCATCAGTCAGAAACAGAGCAAGTCGATTGTTCCACGGAGCGACCGTAACCGGTGCGCCCGGCGTGCTGCTCGCGTCTTTCACCCTCGACCACGAGCCAAACCCACTTTGTGGATCTCCGCCAGTCGTCCAGATACCACCGTTCGGATCGGCGACGAACAGAGCGAAACCGCTGCCCCAGGGAGCCGCACCTACGGGAGCACCGGGCGTACTCTGACCCGCTGAAACACTGACCCACGGTCCGAAGCCTGCTTGCGGGTCTCCACCGGTCGTATAGATGCCGCCGCCGGGATCAGCGACGAAGAGGGCAAACCGATTTCCCCAGGGTAGCGCGGTCACCTGGGCGCCGGGCATACTCCTCCCCTGCGACACACTCACCCAGGGCCCAGCGAGCCCCTTCTGCGGATCCCCCGCCGCCGTGTAGACGCTGCCGTCGGCAGTGGTGGCGAAGAGGGCGAATCCCCATCCTGGCCAGGCGAGTGCGCTGACGGGTGTGACGGGCGCCGCGACCAGACCGTCGGACACGCTAGCCCAGGACCCAGCGAGACCCTTCTGCGGATCCCCTGCTGCGGTGTAGATGGTGCCGTCAGCGCCGGTCGCGAAAAGAGCAAAGCCCCAATTCGGCCACGGGACCGCCGCGATCGGGGTGGCAGGCGCGGCTGCCAGACCATCCGATATCTTGGCCCACGGACCAGCGAGCCCTTTCTGCGGATCTCCTGCGGCGGTATAGACGCTGCCGTCGCTACCGGTCGCGAACAGGGCAAAACCCCATCCCGGCCACGGCACGGCGGTAATGGGTGTGGTCGGCGCAGCGATCAGACCATCCGATACTTTCGCCCAAGCCGCGGGAAGCCCGGCCTGTGGATCCGCCGCAGCCGTGTAAACGCTGCCATCCGCACCGGTCGCGAACAGAGCGAACCCCCAATTTGGCCACGGCACGGCGGTAATCCGCGTGCCGGGCGCGGCAACGAGACCATCCGTCAGCGAGCGCCATCGGCTCCAGACTTCCAACGATGCGCTGGTATATCCGGGAAATATAGGACGAACCGGCCCTTTGTGCCCTTGCCACCCAACGTCCCGCGCCATTTCGTCCTCCTCAGTCACTTGGATTCAGAAGTGGACGGCACGAGGATCCCCAAGCGCAGTGCACTCCGGCCATCCAGAGCTTATTGTTAGACGATCCCCTGAAAAAACTCAATTAGGGTAAGAAAGCCCTGCATGTTACGGGTTAGAAGAAGGGCAGAAGCGCGTCAGGCGTGACCGATCACCTGATACACCAGAACTGCCAACCCGCGATATCCGGTGTCGTTGGGGTGAATCCCGTCTTCGCGACCGTCATGGTGTCGATAGAACGCCGCGAGCGGTTTGTGGGCGGCAAAGGTCGCGGCGCTGTCGACGACCGTCACATGGTCGGCTTTAGCTCCTGCACGGAGCAGACCATTGAGTGCCTCTACCTGTCTCGCGAGGAGTGTCCAATGTGGTCCGTCGGGAGGGAGCACGGTGAGGAGAATCGGGCGAGCACCAGCCTGCCGAATTGTCGTCGCCATCTGCAGGAGGCGATACGCGACACTTAACGGTCGCTGGCCGGCCGTGAGGTCGCTGGTTCCTTCCAACAGGACGACCGATGATGGATGGACCGCGCGCAAGAGCCGGCGCAAACGACCGAGGCCCTCCGTCGTCGTCTCATCATCCGCTCCATAGTTGAGGACGGGTCGGCGGATGAGACGCGCCAGGTCCCCGGGATACGAGGTATCTCTGCTGTAGACCAAGTGCAACGACGTTGGAAGGATGGTCTGTACAGCGGGCGGCACACAATTGCCGGTAGCACCATAGCCCTCGGTGATCGAGTCTCCAAATGTGACGACCGGACGGGGGCGGACACCAGCCGCACCCGCGTGGGCAGGGCAGTTTGAGGCAAATGGCGAACCGGCGTTGCCGTCCGTCGCAAATACGTACTGCCGCGCGAGGCGGTAGCTGGCAAACCCAACGAAGGAACACAGCGCCACAATCAAGACCGTGCCTGCGACGACTTCCCTTCTCACGCCGGGACTATAACACGTAGTCGCGGCAAGCGAGACCGACTTCAGCCGTTAGGCGAAACGCTGTTCGAGTTCTCTCGCCCACCAGGCCCACTCGACCGCCGCACCGGGCGCGCCGGCATCGAGTGCAAGTGCTTTTGACCAGAGCAACATACCCGCGCCGGCCACAATAGCCAGGGTCACCATCTCGTCCCAGGTTCCAACCTGGATCGGCCGCTGCAATCCACTCTCCAGCAGGTACCGATATCGAGCGATTACCCGCTTCTTGTCGAGCGACATTTTTGCCGAATTGATGGCCAGACAGTAACCAAGATCGACCGTCGCCGGCCCGTTCCCCATGGTCGCCCAGTCGAAAGCTGCCACCCCGCCGTTGGCATCGAAGCCGAAGTTTGCCAGCTTCGTGTCTCCGTGCAAGAGGGTTTGCGGCAGGTGTGAGAAATGGTCGGCGGCCTGCTCGGCCGGTCGCTGCAACTGGGTTGCTATGCGAGCGGGCAGTTTCCCCAGCGCGATCTCCCAGCCGCGCTGCACCAGCTCGAAGACCGGAGCTCCCGAGGTGCGATGCAACTCTTCCGCCCCGGACGTCGGATGCAGGATGTGAAACCGTGCGGACAGTGGAGCGAGCCACGAGACGCGAAGCGCGTCAGATTCCCAGAAGCGGGCGTGAAGGGCCGCGAGCGACCGCAGGAAAGCGTCCTCCTGGGCGGCTGTGATGACCGATCCGTCGTCGGGCACCAACGTGTCGGTCAGATCCGTCATGAGTAGCCCAACCTCTTCGCCCTCCACGGCAAAGGCCCGATATGGATTCCCGAACACCTCCCATACCCCCGCCAACGCGGGTTCCATCAAGAGGGCGGCTTCCCGTCCGACCGGGTCACCGGTGCGATACGCCGTCCAACTCGTGCTAAGCGCGAAGCGTTTCAGCACCACCTGTGCCTGTGAGCCGTGACTGAGGTAGACGGTCACTCGTTCGTGCTGCGCCTGTGAAAACCCAACTGTCGCCAATGGTTCGCGCACGATGGACGCAATGGGACCGAGGATCTCCCTCAACCCCTCCGGGCTGCTGAGGTCATCGATCCGGGGAACCTGGATGGGCAAACGACGGCCCCTTCTAAGGATGCACGTAACCGACTACTCCGCCGAGAAGTCGAACAACTACAGCTTCAATCCAAGGGATCTGGAGATTTTCGCACCGCAATCAGTGGGCGGCTGGAGCGGACTCCATCTCGGTCGGCTCCGGCACGACGAAGGCGAAGAACGCGCCGGCCAGGGACGTGACCGCGTCCAACCAGGTGTCACCGCTAAATAATGGAACCCAGCCCCCTACCGTATCGAGTTGGGGGATGAACCCCATGGCGGTGAGCACGCCAAACAATAGGAACACGAAGATGCAATACCCACGTGCCAGTGAAAACCGTGGAAACGAGGCGATCCCGACCAGGCCCACCAGGATGTCGAGCACGTTGTGCAGTGCATTTATAGGAAAGAGGCCAAAGAGGTACCCGTAGCTCGCCGTCTGATCCATGTGCGGCGCACCGGCGGGTGCCATCGTATGGAAACCGGGAATGAAGCCCACGATTCCAATCACCAGGTAGATCAGTCCAAAAAACAGCGCGAAGTACCGTGTGCCGTGCATGGGTTCCATCCTTCGCTACGGTGTCGGATTTCCGGGTCTCCTCAGGGATTCCAGTACCCTCTAGCATACCGACCCGGGAACGTGCGAGCGGCGCGCAGTGTCAGGCGGGGCCGACGGTCTCACCCGCGAACATGATTGCTGCATCCATATCCATCTGCTTTCCGCGCTCCCAGGCGAGCGAAAATGCCCGCTCACCCAGCGCCGTCCTGGCGGCGTCGAGGAACAGGTCGTGCTGCGGTACTTCCGTCGGGGAAAGAGGCGCACCCACGGCCGCCCTGAGCGCTTCTCCAGCCCCGTA
>JANWJD010000277.1 GCA_025449555.1 Chloroflexota bacterium
ACGGCGCCGAGGGCAACGATGGCCTCTATGAAAACGAGGTAGCCGGCGGCGAAGATTGTCAGATCAGCGAGCATAGGTCGTACTCTCCTTCAGTCCCATCCGGTGCGCCTGCATGTAACGCTCGTCCAGGCTCGAGGGTCAATGCAAGCCATGGTCCTTGGTCGCGTACCGCTCGTAGATCTCCTGCCGGCATTCTCTGTTTCATGCAACAAGATTGCATGATAGCAAGTTTGCCAGGCGGAGGAAGGGAATTATGGGTGCTACTGTGCACCGCGACCGCGTGTTCTGGCGAGCACTAGGAAATGACGGCTGCGCCCATACAGCATTCTTGCTTCTCCTCAGGATCTGTAGAGCCTTTCCTCGCGTATATCGGCATCCGGTTCATCGAGGTATACTGAGGGTGACAAAGGCGATGGAGCGCCGCCATAACCGCCCGTGACGGGCTGATGGCTCCTACCAGTTTTCACACGGAAGCCGGTAGGGGTTTTTGCTGCCCCGATCTGCTTGTGTTGTCCCCCTCGACAATGCGAAAGGAGCGGTCTTGATGGCAAAGCCCACGTATACATCTGCGCAGTGGCAGCGTGGCATGCGTTCTCTGCTGGTCGTGAGCATCGTGAACAGCCTGATTGTCAGTCTGCTGGTGGGGTGGTTCATCGGGCGTGTCGAGCTGCTTCCAGCGCTGATCGGGATTCTCGCCTTCTGCGTCGCTGCAGTCCCACCCTCGCTGTGGCTCCTGCGCAAACACCTAGACACTGGAACTGAAAGACATGCCGGGAGTCTCGGCAGGAGGCGTCACCGATGAGCGCCGAAGTGTACCTCACCGCGTGTCTCTGGATGAGCTTAGCGCTGCTTGCTTCGCTCATCTCCATCCGGATTGGCGTGTCGGTCGCGCTCCTGGAAATTGGCATGGGCATTCTGGGAGGGAACTTTCTCCATCTCCACATCACCACCTGGATCAACTTCCTGGCTTCGTTTGGTTCGGTCC
Organism: Chloroflexota bacterium; assembly: GCA_025449555.1. Classification (GTDB taxonomy): domain Bacteria; phylum Chloroflexota; class UBA5177; order UBA5177; family UBA5177; genus JANWJD01. Next base: position 986 of record JANWJD010000277.1, read on the forward strand.
TGCTGACCTTTCTGGCCGGTGCCGAGATCGACCCGACCCTCATGCGCGCCAAGCTCAAGGAGAGCATTGGGATCGGTCTGGTGTCGTTTCTCTTCCCGTTTGCCGGTGCCTTTGCCTTCTGTTTGTTCATCCTCCGTTGGAAACTACACGCAGCGGAGATTGGTGGTATCGCCCTCTCGACCGCGTCGGTCGCAGTGGTGTATGCCGTCATGGTCGAAACGGGCCTGAACAAGACCGATTTCGGCAAGATCATCCTCTCTGCCGTGTTCGTGACCGACCTGGGAACCGTCCTCGCACTCGGCGTCCTCTTTGCCAACTTCAATGGCTACATGGTGCTGTTCGCCGCTGTCACGATCCCGGTCGTGCTCCTCATCCCAAAGGTCACTCGCTGGTACTTTTCGTTTGTCGGGAACCGTGTGAGTGAACCGGAGATCAAGTACGTCATGGTCTTGCTCTTCCTGCTGGGTGGACTCGCCACGCTGGCACAGAGCGAAGCGGTGCTTCCGGCGTACCTCATTGGAGTTGCCATGGCTGGTGTCTTTTTGCAGAACCAAGACCTGGCTCACCGCACTCGCAGCATCGCCTTCACGCTCCTCACACCGTTCTACTTCTTGAAAGCGGGGCTCTTCGTCTCCCTGCCGGCGGTGCTGACCAGTATCGGTCTCATCATCATTCTGTTCCTGGTGAAAATGGCGACGAAGCTCATCGGGGTGTATCCCATCAGTGTGGCATTCCACTTCAAGCCGCGTGACAGCGCGTATATTACTGCCATGATGTCCACCGGACTGACCTTTGGCACTATTTCGTCGCTCTTCGGGCTCACGCACCACATCATCACGCAGACGCAGTACACGATGTTGGTCACCGTCGTGATTCTGAGTGCCGTGGTCCCAACACTGATCGGTCAAGCCTTCTTCCGTCCCGCATTGCCATCCGACACACAAGAACGAGGACTGGGTGGGCACCCGGCGGACGAGGCATCGGGCGCTCGTCGTGGGACTCCACCGCGGCTCGCTCCCCAGCGTGCTCTTCCCGACTCAGAGACTTAGGAGTATCGTCACGCGAAACGTTGGGCGATCGATCAAGCCACAAAGTGTAGTGTTGTCGCTCGCGCTCATGTGCACCGGCTGTGCACATGCTGCCAGGCCAGAGAAGGCAACCCTTATTATTCCTCGGCCAGGTTATGCGCAGGTTGCGCTGCTCCCACACGGCGAGGGATTGCAGTACTGCGCTCATCTCACGCCACTCTCACTCGCCCCAACCGGTTCTAGACACGTCTACGTACATTCCCTTTCGGCCTATGTCACCACGGCGCTGAAGGGGGAACCAGCCTACGCGGCGATGACCGGGCGCTATCCCGGCTGGGACACGCCTGGAACGTCGATCTACAACCAGCCGTTCTCGAATACCAACACGGTTTGGCTGGAGATCATTCACGAGTTCACACTGGGCATGACCTGCATCGAGGTCTACGGGCACGCGCTGCGCCCGTCCTCCTATGCGACGCTCAAGGATCACATCTTGGTATCGTACACCTACCAGTACAAGCGCCTTCGCAGCAACACTGTGAGATTGTTCCCGGTGTCTTGGGGTCGATACTTTCCGCAGTTTTCACCACGTCACCGGCCCAGACATTGACGATACAGCGCAAAATGCCCATTGCATCGGGGTGGAAGCGATGCTAGTCTCGGATGAAGTCTAAACCCTCGCGCCCGGTGTTTTCAGGGACGAATGCCACCATGTTTAAGCGCATTCTCGTCGCGTATGACGGTTCTGAAGGGTCGAAGCACGCCCTTCGCGCAGGGCTCGCCATCGGACAGTACTTCGATGCAGAGATCTGTGCCATCTCGGTGGAAGGCAAGCTTCCCCGGTATGCCGCGACGCTCGGCGAAGTGGACGAAGTAGAGCGAGAGCGGCATCAGTACTTCGACCATATTCAGGCTGAGGCGACCCAGATCGCAGCCGAACTGGGAGTAGAGCTTGGGACGGTGGTGGCGCCGGGGTCACCAGCGGAAATCATTGTGAAGACAGCGCGAGAAGGTAAATATGACCTCATCGTTATGGGGCACAAAGGCCATTCACGGGTCCATCAGTATCTGGTTGGAGCGACCACCGACCGAGTTGCACACCTCGCGCCGTGTTCAGTCCTTATCGTTCGGCAGAGCGCGGATTCGGCCGGTTGATTCCGATCCCGGGGCGGGAGCGGACGCGTCCGTGACGGGAGATCGTCAGACAGATTCCGGGCCGCACTTTAGGAGCGCTACGCATCGGCATCCCGCGTGCCTCTGCGTAGCGCCTGCGCCTGAAAAGGCGGCGTGTGCGGTGCAAGTTCACACACGCGCGGTACCGGGCCCGGACAGCGGCAGCCTACTGTGGGAGAGCCGGCATGGGTAAGTACGTTCCGAGGGCGTGTAACCCGAACACGTATTACGTGGGATAGGGAGAGTCACGCTCCCGAAAGGAGGATTGTCATGCACCGACTCATCGCTGTCATTGCCCTTGGCGCGTCGCTGGTCGTTCCATCCGGAGGTTTGGTCCTGGCGGATAACTTCCACAATGCCGGGGTTCCGGGTGTGGGGACGACAGGCCAGCCGGACCCGATGCACAATGGCATCGCTTGCGGCAACCCCGGCTCCACGTCCACCCCCGGCAATTCCATGAACTCCCCTGGCTCGCCGTTCAATCCGAACAATGCCAAGACCTATGCCGGGAATCCGGGCAATCCCAACCCAGGCAAGACCGGGAACTTGCACCCCGTATCACAGTACGACGTTGCCTGTTTCCAGCAGTCGCAGGCCGGGCACTAGGTAGCACGACGCACGGCTCCTCCCCCACCAAAAGTGGGGAGGAGCCGCTACACCCGTCGAATATCTCCCTAACCCCAGACGTCCGGGCGGTAGCGGTGTTCGCTCTCCAGGTGCGACATATAGTTCTCGGCATCCTGCTCCGTCAGAGAGCCGCAGGTTTCGAAAACCTTGACGAAGCTCGCGCGGACATCGTCGCGCATGGTTTGTGAGCCGCAAACATAGATGAAGCCGGCTTCCTGAACGAGCGACCAGATCAACCCGGCTTGCGCAGCGATGCGGTGCTGCACGTATTCGCGCTTGCCCGGCACTTCACGCGACATGGCTACATGGAGGTGATCGAGCGCTCCCTCCCGCACAAACATCTCGATCTCCTCACGGTAGATGTAATCGAGCTTGCTGGATCTGATGCCGTTGAAGAGCACGGCCGGCGCCAGGGTGACTCCGTCGCGTTTCATGGCCAATCGTTCCCAGAGGAAGGCCCGCATCGGCGCGTATCCTGTCCCCGCCGAGACGAAGATCATCGGCTTCGTCACGTCCTCCTGGAGATGAAATCCTTCCGCTCGGTCCAGGAACACGTGCAAGCGATCGCCCTCTCGCAAACTGTGCACGAAGTTGGAACTCATTCCTCGGAACTCGCGGCCCGGGATTCCAGGTACTGGGCGGGCGTGAGAGCCGACCGCGATGTGTGCAGTCGCTGGACCGTGGATGCGCGGGCTTGAGCTCGTGGAGTAGTAACGGGGCCGCAGCGGCTGGGCCACCTGCAGGAACTCGAAGATATTGATGGAGCAGGAGTGGAACTCGTCAAGCAGGTGCAGCACGTTGTAACCGCCCCCTTTGATGGCGGTCTTCAACGGCGACTCAGCACCATCTGGACTCAAGAGAACGCTCTTGATCTCCTCCAGCTTCTGTCGTTCTTGCGGCTCGTGCGCCTTTGACCGGAGCAGGTCAACCAGCGCCACGGTCGGCAGCGACGTGATGTCGATCTGGCACGTGAGCACGTTTCGCACCTGAAGTGGGACTTCCTTTGGTACGGCCCGAACCTTCATGCTCTTGGGAACCGCGAACACGCCCTCCAGCCCGGCTCCCAGATGTTGCGCCAGCCGCTCTACGGCTTCTTCATCGTTTTGGGGGCAAATGCCGAGATGGTCACCGGCGGTGTAGTGAACGCCGGTAGGCAGGCAGATTTCGAGGTGACGCGTTCTGGCGTCCGATTCAGGCGACTGCAACTCTCGACACACCAGCGCGCGCACCTGGGTGGTCGTGATCCCGGCGGCGTTGGTCAAGATCGTGGGCGTCACGATCTGTCCAGC
>JANWJD010000278.1 GCA_025449555.1 Chloroflexota bacterium
CACCATTGCCGCTCGATCGCCTGCCGGCCCACTTGCAGACAGTCGTGACCGGCGGCGCGACGTATCAGCGGCACGGAGTAACGCTAACCATTGCCTACCTGTTCAACTTCGCGAACTACAGTCAGGGAGCGCTTTACGGGCTGGACAAGTGGCACAACGTCTCGGTCACCGTGGTGTTTCCACCCGTGCTGCAACGACGCACTCGAGAGCCTATTCCACACCAAACCTTCGGGGGCGGCGGTTTCAGCACCGGTGGCGACACCACGTTTCAGATAGCGGGCATGACAGCGGCAGAACTGGCGCGAGCCGTGCGCCAGAGCGTCACAATCCGCCTAACATGGACCGAACACCAGCAGCGGCGACGACAAGCGTTTCACTTCCCGCTCACCCCCGGTCCATGCTCGCAGGTGGGCCTCGTCTGCGCCACCACGGTACCGGGCCGGTGAACGGCAGGGGAGCAGTGAATGGTTGGTTCGCGCGAACGAAGGCGCATCACGAGCCGTAGACCCTCAGATTTCCATCGGTTCCCGACACGATGAGCCTTCCGCCGGCATCCAGGAGTAGGTTCGGTGTCACGTGGCTACGTCGACCACCTCCGTCGCAGGCGCCCACCAACTCACCATCGACCGAGACGACGCGGACAAGCCCATCGCCGGAAGCCGCGTATGCCGTGCCGTCGCCATCGACGATGAGGGACGGGCGCTCAGTTGCGTCCTGGCCGCGGGAGACACCGATTGGCGTCTGCCAGAGGTGGGTGCCGCTGGGCTGGAAGGCATCGAGCGTGGTCCGGCCGGCCACGAGCAGGACGCCGTCGGATCGCTCGGCCAGTGTGAACGCTGCGTCCACCTTGGCACGGTGCCACAGCAGCCTGCCGGCGGGGTTGAAGGCGTCCACTCGCTTGCCGTCGCCCACGTACACTGTGCCGTTGTGTCCGACCAGCGGCCCGGCAACACCGGACGGCTGGTTGCTCAGCCGGTGATGCCACAGGGTTGTTCCGTTTGGGCTGAACGCTGCAAGTCCCCCGCCCGTCAAGGCGAAGATGGTTCCACTCGGCGCCACCGCTAGATTGTAGGTGCGCGGCAATTTGTGGAGCATCTTGCCGTCAGAAGACAAGACATTCAGCCCCTGAGCGCTCGCGCCTTCAGGGCCGGCGATGGGTAGGTAGAGCAGGCTGGTAGCGTCCACCAAAGGCACCGCCCCCTTGAGTACGCCGAAGGGCTGGATGCGCCAGGTCACGGTACCGTCCTGCCCGAGGCCGATGGCTTCGGTGTCCTCCTGGCCGGCTGGTGGCCCGTGTCGGAACCCGGTTCCCAGAAGCATGCCGTTGGGCGCCAGCGCCGGCGGCCCTTCACCGCAGCACTCACCGGCCATCCAGCGCTGCCTTCCCGCGGCGTCGAGCGCGACCAGGCCATGCGCGGACGCAGCATAGATGCTTCCATCGGGACCGGCCAGCTGAGGGTAGAGTCCTGTCCGTTCGAAGAGCAACCGCGGCTCGACTGGACCCGAGGCTGGGCTCCGATTGGTGCGCTGCGGATCGTGTCCCGCCATCGGCCAGGCCTGGAGCCAGGAGGGTGGCGTCGGGCTGGCGTGCGTCAGGAAGTAGAGCTCCGGCCCATCGTAGAAACTGCGCTGCGCGCTGACTGTCAGCGTGGCGGCGTCCTCGCGTTGCACCATGGTCGGGGATCCACCTATCGGCGGTCCGCTCTCCGTGTAAATCGTGCTTCCAGCCGGATCCGGCAGCACGCGAGTGATCCACTGGCCGGCGAGGGCGTCTGCCAGGACCTGGCCGCTCGCGATGTCCACCAGGCGGAGGCCCAGGCCATCAACTGTCCACTTTCCGTCGGAGCCGATCTTCCCTTGCCGGCCAGTGACGTAAAGCCGCCGTCCGTCCGGCGAAAAGGTGATGCTGAGATCAACGCCCAGCCACTCCTTGGCGGAGGCGGTTTCCGGCAGTAGTCCGAGCACACCCCCCAGTCGCTCCAGCAGACTCTGCCGGCGGATGAGGTCCACGGTGCGCACGACGGTCATCTGCCGCGCATCGATGAGCTCCAACCGGTCGCTCCCCCCGTCGAGGACGGCAATTTGACTTCCGTCGGGACTGAGTGCGAAGCCCGGGTTCCACATGGTGAACGTGGGAGTGCTGCCACTCTGCGGCGGCACGATCGTACCGGCCTGGATGCCATCGAGGCGTAGCCGGCTGGAGGCGCTGCCGGATTGGAGATCGTACGAGACCAGGCTCGGGGTAGCAGGCTTGGCTCCGCTCGTGCCACCGGCTGGCAGGTCCAGACCGTAGAGACGGGCGTGGACCGGGTCATACAGGGTTTGCGAGCAACAGCCGGCGTATGGGGCAATTGAGCCCACCAGCTTTCCGTCAGACGAGCTGAGCACATCCCATTCCGGCTTCTGCCCGGTGTCTGCAGACATCCTCCACCCGAAGAGCTGCGAGCCGTCGGGCGAGATGCCCTGGATCCAGACCGGCACGGCGGGATGGAACAGGGCGCGTTTCAAGCCGGACCGCACGTCGATCATGCGCACTGAAACTGCCTTGCGATACTGCGCCTCGGTCATGATGCCGTTGGTCATCGGCTTGTACGACACTGCCGCCACGATCGCGCCGTCGTTGCTGATCAGGATGGTGGAGGGCTGGTAGCCACCGGGACTCCCGAGCTGGAACGCCGACGGATTCTTAACCGCCTTGAGCGAAGTTTCGTCGAGCGGCTGGAGTTGCCGGTCCCAGCTCTCGAGCCGGACATAGAGTTGGAGCGAAGAGAGAATCGAACCGGTGGTCTGGGCCACTGCCCGCGGTGATGAGATGCCGCCCCAGGCCGGAAGGACAAAAGCGCAGCAGAACAGCAGACGAAGGACAAATCGTTCAAAGTTCATCACTACGCCTCCTCGAATAACCGCCTACGTCGCCGGCAGCAAGAAGAGCTGTGGATACGAGGCGAAACTACGCTCGGCCGCGACCGTTAGGGTGACGGGGTCATCCCGCCGGAGTACCCAATCTTGCAAGTCAGCTGACCCTGAGAGGGTGTAAAGGGCGCTGCCGTCCGGTGAGAAGCCCAGCGGCGTCTCCTGCTGCGTCTGCGCCAGGATCTGGCCTCCATTCTCCTCCACGACCTCCAGGCCCAGGTTCTGATAGCTGAAGGTGCCCGCCGCGTCGAATGAGCCCTTTCGACCCCACGCATACAGATGTGCGCCGTCCGGAGAAAAGCGTAGGTTGAGAGCGACGCCCTCCCCGCCTTTCGCCAGCGCCACTTGAGGAACGATTCCCAACCAGGCGCCAAATCGCTCGATGAGGCTGGCCGGACGCGTCACTGCCTCGGTTCTGACCACCCTCAGACTGGTGGTGTCGATCAGGTCAAGCGTTTGCGTGTTGCCGTCGAGTAGCGCCAGCCGGCGACCGTCTGGGCTCAGCGCAACCCCCGGCCACCACTCGGCATACACGGGCTGGCCGTTTACCTCGCGGTCGGTCACTCCGCTCCCGGCCAGGACACCGTCGAGGTTGAGCACGCCGATCCGGCGGCCGGACCGTACGTCGTAGGCCAATACCGCAGGCGTCCGTGGCCGGTGAGTCTGAGGATCGAACGGGTGCACTTCCAGCGCATAGAGCCGTTGCGCCCTGAAATCGTATGCTATCGGCCCGGCATCAGCATCGGGGAACTGAACCGTTCGAACGGTGTGCCCCGTCGACGTACTGACCGCATACCACACTCCGTGAGCAGAATTCCCACTGCCGAGTGGAGCGAGGCGTGGGCCGCAGAGCTGCGACCCGTCCCGCGACAGCCCTTGCGCCAGGATTGGCACACGCGGGTGGAAGTGTGCGCGTTCGACCCCGGTGGCCGCGGCAAAAATCCGTACCGTGATATCTCGGGGCCGGGTGCCGGTCGAGGCGTTCCCTCCAAGGTAGGAGACGCTGGCCACGGTGCTGCCGTCGGCGCTCGGGAGCATCCAGGCCTGCGGATCGTGCGACGTGATGCTGCCCAGCGGCACACCGATTTGAGCCGGCATGTCCTGCAGCGTGAGTGGATTGAGCGGCATGAGCGTCCGGCCGTACTGGGGCTCCAGTTGATACAGCCAACTGGCGGTAACGTCATTTCCCTTGGCAAGGACGGACGGCGTGCGAACCGCGGCCGGCGCTGCCACGGAGGCGGAGACAGTCAGTAGCGCGATGATGGTGAACAGACGACTGTGCCGAATCATCATGCCTCCTCTACCGCTGGGGGATGTGCAACGGGCGCGAAACGCCGGGTCCTTATGTCTACCCTACTACCGTGGTGTTTCGCGTGCATACTATTTCCATATCAGATTCGTACCACGATTTCAACGTGCCGGCGGCAGACGGAGTGTGGCAACCGTCCCTTCGCCCACACGGCTCCGGATCGCCATCTCACCACCGTCAAGGAAGGGTCACGGGGCCAGATAGTCATGCCCCATTCCCACCCTCTACGGACGCGAGCCGATGGCCGCGATGCGCCAGGGGCTGGCGCGGTGTTGCTTGACCACGTAGATGAAGCGGATCGTCGCGCCGTTTGACGAACTCTCCACCCGGTAGTAGTGGACGATGAACTCGGCATCGACCTGCGTAAACGCGTAGGGTTTGGCGTAGGCGGCCGGTACATTGCCGGGCAGCGTGTCATGCGACAGCTTCGCCTGCTTCAATTTCAACGAGCGCAGGGTGGCAATGTTTCGCCAGTCGGGGTCAACCACTCGCGCGAGCTGCTGCGCGTAGTAAGGAGTGAGGCAGGACTTTGCCAGTCGGGCATCGTGCCGAATGACGGCACCATAGTAGGCACGTACCACCGCCTGCGCCGATTGCCCGGCACAGACCGTCGATCGGGAAGCACTCCGACTCAGAGCCCCACCGCCAGAGGCGCCGGCCGACGCCGGTAGTACCGACATGGTGAGAGCGTAGATCAGGATGCCCATCACACAATGTTTCATGCTGCCTCCCGGCAGACCTGTCTGGGCGATCGATCCGGCTATCCGAGCATGACCGCGGGCGCCCCGTCTTGCCCTACCACCCCGCACCTTAGCGCAGACTTCCGGATATCGCGGCCAGAATCAGCAGCAGAAGCACGACGATCGCGCCGCCGGCGGCTACACCCGCGGCATCCAGCGCAATACTGCGACCAAGCTCTCGCCACGGTATCGCGTCCCTCGACATCATGAATGTGCCGTGTCCACTTCCCACCCGCTCGCCATGAATGGTCGTGGCACACCCGAAAGCGACGAGCAGCGCGAGCACGCCCACGACCGCGATCCACCCGTACGTCAGCATGAAACCGAGCGCGATCCAGGTCACCGGGATGATGAGAAAGGCGAAGATCACGGGCGCGTACAGGGACGCGGCATCGTGCGAGGCATCGGCGGCCTCCAGCAGGGTGTCGCGGATATCCCGCGGCGGCCGCAGGCGAGTCAGCGCTCGAAGCTGGTCACGGTTCTCGGCAACCATTGCCTGCGTCTCTCGACAGTCGGGACAGAATTGGAGATGACGGTCCAGTTGCACTCGCTCCCGTGGTGACAGTTCACGCGGCCACACCACCATCATCTGGAATCGTTCGTGGCGAATCAACGCCGCTCTCCATACGCCTGGCGGAATCGCACGTGGGCCCGCGAGAGGCGCATGCGCACTGCTCCGGCGCGGATGCCCAGCATGGCGCCAATCTCCAGCGAGGTGAATCCATCCACCTCGGCCAGGTACAGAATCTCCCGATCGCCGGGCGAGAGCTGGAGGAGGGTGCGATGCACCGCACGCGTTGCCTCGGAGGTGTTCGACTCGTCGAGTACCGTCTCGTCCATCGGGTGTGGATCCGCCCGCACCCGCTGCTGACGCCGCAACTCGTCCATCGCTCGATTGCGCGCTACCTTATAGAGCCACTGGGCGTTGACCGGCCTTCCCCGCTGCAGATTCTGATAGGCACGAAGGAAGGTGTCCTGTAGACAGTCCTTGGCGCCGTCACGATCTCCGAGCAAGACGATCAGAAAGCGGAAGAGTGACTGTTCGTAGCGATCCAGGAGCGCGGCAAACGCCTCACTGACTGACTCGTCAACCCGGGGAAGAGCCTGCGCCGATGCCAACCATTCCGTCACGATCTCAGCCATCTCGTGTGCGCTTCATGTGAGGGTACTTCGCCCGCCGGTAGGTCTCCGTGTCGAACCGGCTATCCATCAGCAATTCGCTCTGATGATGTAACGGCAAAAATAGAGGTAGTGTCACAGTTCCACCAGGTCTTGAAGGTTCTCCTAGATCCGTGAGATCTCCACCTGGATAAACAGGATGAGATACATGGCGGCGATGAAATATACCGCGGTCAGGGCGGTCGCGGCGGCACGCAGGGAGCTTTCCTGCCGGTTGAGGAGGAAACGATTGGCCCAGGCGGCGATGAAAATGGCGCCGGCCACCGCCAACCAGCGGTAGAGGGCATCGAGGCGGGCCGCACCGGACAGGCCAGAGATGACCACCACATAGCCGGGGGGCGACGGATGGCCGCCGAAGATCCAGGCCAGGAGTAGGGCAAGTGCCGCCAGGAAGAGCGGCCAGCGTACCCGGCCGGAGGCGATGCGCCGGACGACGAACCATACGGGCAGCAGTGGAATTAACAGGAACACGTTGATGGCCGTGAGGAGAATGGCGCCTCCCAGCGAGCCGACGATCGCCAAGAGCAGGTTGCCCGGCAGGGAGCCAATGTTCAATCCGAGGTGGGTGAGCAGATCGGGCGCCGCGTACGAACGGTAGGATGCGCCTTGCAGGGCCGTGCCATCCCCACGAACTTTCTGCCAGATCACCCGGGGACGGCCTCCCTCCGTGCCCGCTCGAGGATTGGCCGGGATGCCACCACCGTCGTACGACACCCGCTCCGGCAGAGTCGTCGTGCCCGCACGGTTGAAATGAACGCCAATCAGATACGGTTGCACGGCGCCTTGCTGCTCGTAGTAGAGCTGTCCGCCCCGTCCCTGCAGCGCCAGCGCCACCGCCTGTGTGCCGGAATCGAAGGAGGTGTCGACCGTCGTCGGAGGCAGGAGTGGTCGGCCGGTTTGGCTCCAGTGGCCCACGTAAAGCGTGTTGCTGCCGGTGATGCCGGCCGGCGAGACGCAGTCGTTGCCGTCCTCCCAGGCCGCCCAGACGCTGCCGTCTGGTGCGCGCTTCAGGTCGATGGCCCATTGCGACGGAACGATGTCGGGGAGGTTGCAGCCATTCGGGCCAGCCAGGAGATAGGTGATGGTTGCCACGGAGCCGGCGCGTCCAAGTGGGTTGCCGGCCGGGGAGAAACGCTGCCAGTAGAGATGCCAGATGCTGGGCGATGTGCGCCGCAGATACATCAGATCCAGGGCGCCACTCCCATCCACGATGCCGCGGGGATCCAGGGCGTAGTCACCGGAGGCGATGAGTCGTTTCACCGCGGGATGGGTCGATCCGGCTCTGAAGGGCGCAAGTTCGAGATCGAAGGCGGTCCGGCCGGGTCGCTGCCAGTCGAACACCACGTCGAAGCCGTGCGGCACCGCCACAACGTAGGGATGCTCCGCGATCCCGCCGTCCGGGATGAGACGTACGGGATGCCCCGCCGCGCCTGGATGCAGGTAAGCGGCCTCAATCGTCTGGCCGCTGTCCGCGACCCAGGCCCCCAGCACCCGATTGCCCCCTCGGGCCATGGACGGTCGAGTGGAGGTGTCGCCGGAGGCCACGGTCTCCTGAGCCGTCACGCCTCCGGCCGAATTCACGGCTTCGTAGACCAGTTGCCTGCGATCGTTTACCTGGAACAGGGTCCATCCACCACCCGGAAGCGGCGCGGCGGCATACTCGGACTCGCTATAGGCCGGCCCGTAGGTGGTGGGCGGAGCGTAATGCGGCGCGTAGGCCAGGGCGGAATGCCCATAGAGAAAGGCCACACCGACCACGATGAAGACCAGCGCAATTGGCCCGACTCGCAGGAGCAACGGGCTGCGTGTATACGTGCGGGTACGGCCGGCCGACTCCCAGGCACGTACTCGACCGGGCAGGGCAGCAGCGAGCCTGGTCCCTCCGCGCTTCCTCTGCTGTGCGAGGGTGAGCCGGGCCGAGGTCACGAGCCGGCGCGGCGGAGCAGTGGCACGTGCCAGTGTCCCGCCGGCATGGTGGATCAGGCCGGGCCGCCGCTCGCGCGGCGGTTTGCGGTAGGCGCTGAAGGCGGCCGTCTGGCTGGTCGCGTCGAGCGCATCACGCAGTCCATCGCCCAAAAAATTCACCGCCAGGACGGTGAGCAAAATCGCCAGACCGGGAAACACGCCCAGCCACCAGTAGGCATTGAGAATGCCCCCAAAGGCGGCAGGCAGCAGCGTGCCCCAGGTCACGTCGCCGGTCCCGGCGCCCAGATATTCCATCGTCACTTCGGTCACCAGGTAGACGCCGACATTGAGGGTGAACGAGACGATGATCACGTCCAGCGCATTGGGCAGAATATGTCGCACGATGATGCCGGGAATCGAGACCCCCAGGGCTCGGGCGGCGTCGGCATACTCCCGACGCCGCAGCGAGAGCACATAGCTGCGCACCAGGCGTGCCACCCCGGGCCAGCCCACGATGCCGAACAGCAGGATATAGGTGAACGTTCCGCGGTCCGTCAGGTAACGTGAGAGCAAGATGAGTAAAAGCAGAAACGGAATCGCCAGGACGGCGTCCACCAGACGCATCAATACCGCATCCACCGCGCGGCCCAGGTACCCGGCGAGCGAGCCGATCAAGACGCCCAGGAGCGAGGCCAGAAGCGCCCCCAGGACGGAGATTTCCAGCACCGCCCTTCCGCCCAGCAAGACGTAGCTGAGTACCGGATTTCCTATGGCGTCGGCGCCCATGATGTACTGACCCAGCGGCCAGAGCTGGGGGCCCGTGTTCCGACGCGCCCAGATGGAAAGGGGTGTTTCTCCGTTCGGCCCGGGCACCAGCAGCGGCTTCGCCAGGTAGGGACCAATCAGCGCGATCACGAGCATGAAGAGTGCGATGTAGGCGCCGATCACCGCCAGGCGATGCCGGCGGAAGCGGCGCCAGACCAGCGACCACTGGCCGATCTGCTGGATCGCCACCTCGCGATCGGGCACCATTCCATCCTCAGGTGGACCTGTCTGAAGTGGTTCCAGCACGGTATCGGACATTTCAGTCGTCGCCCCTCGACCCTTCACGAATACGAGGATCGAGCCAGGCGTACGAGAGATCGGCGATCAAGTTGGCAATGGTCACCGCCGCCGCCGACAGCATCACCAGTGCCTGCAGGGTAGGAAGATCACCCGCCTGGTAATAGCTGCCGTTGTTGATGGCCTGGCTGAAGGCGTAGCCCAGGCCGCCCCAGGTGAAAACGGTTTCCACCACCACCACCCCGCCGATAAAGGCGGGAAGGTAGAGCCCGATGTTGGTGATGATGGGCAGCAGCGCGTTGCGAAAGGCGTG
>JANWJD010000279.1 GCA_025449555.1 Chloroflexota bacterium
CTCTTCGCGGCGGTGTTGCTCACGGCTCCCCGCTGCACCATGCCGAGTAGTGCCGCCAGATTTGACGGCGTGACCGGAATCGAGCCATCGACCGTGTCCACCTCCTTCAGCAGGCGCAATACTTCCCCCGTTATCCACTTGCCGACTGTATTGGGCTCGATCGAGGGATCGGCTCGGATTGTGTCTTCAAAGTAGGAGGCAATGTGCTCCTCGGCGGTCAGGACCTCGGAGAGCGACGAGGCGAGTCCATACTGTGCCCGAAATCGTTCCCGTTTCGCGGCGGGCAGCTCCGGCATGTGCGTCCGAATGTGGTCGAGCTGGACGGGTGAAAACTTCAAGTACGGCAGGTCGGGTTCCGGAAAGTAGCGATAGTCATGGGCCAGCTCTTTCGTGCGCTGGCCGAGTGTCACCTGCCGCTCCTCCGACCAGCCACGCGTTTCATGGATGACCTGCTCCCCTCGACTCAGCAATTCGGTCTGACGGGCTATTTCGTACTCCAGGGCACGTTGCACCGCGCGAAAGCTGTTGAGATTCTTGATCTCGACCTTGGTACCCAGCGGTTCGCCCGGCCGATGCACCGACACGTTCACATCGGCCCGCATGCTGCCCTCCTGCAGGTTGCCGTCGCACACGTGGATAAACATCCAAAGCTGCCGCAGCGAAGCTAAATACTCCCGTGCATCCACAGCTGAGTGCAGTTCGGGCCGGCCGACGATCTCCATCAACGGCACTCCCGACCGGTTGTAATCGACCAGACTGACCTCGCGTCCTTCGACCGTCGTGTGCGTGGTCTTCCCGGTGTCCTCTTCCAGGTGGACCCGTACGATTCCACAGCGCCGCATTTCATCGCCCGACCGGAATTCGAGCGAACCACCCAGTCCGATGGGCATGTCGTACTGCGATATCTGATACCCCTTTGGGAGATCGGCGTACGGGTAGTTCTTCCGATCGAACTTGCTCCATTCATCCACCCGGCAGCCCAGCGCCAGTGCAGTTCGCACCGTGTACTCAACGGCCCTGGCGTTTACCACCGGCAGTGCGCCCGGCATGCCGCCACAGACGGCGCAGACGTGTCGATTTGGCGGCGAATCGGCGTACTGCGCACTGCAGGGGCAATACATCTTGCTCTTCGTCAACAGCTGCGCATGCACTTCAAGCCCAATGACCGGCTCTAATTTCTCGGCAACTACCATGCTTGATACACCTTCGTCCGCGCTCTCGCCCTCACGATGCCACTGCCGCCCAGGCCGTGACATCGGGATGCCGGGTCGCGTGCTCGGTGGCAGCCTCGAAGGCGTGCGCCGCCCGCAGAATCGTTTCCTCGCCCAGCGGCCGGCCGATGATCTGTAACCCTACAGGCAGACCCTGCACGAATCCCGCCGGAATAGAAATCGCGCATATGCCCGCGATGTTGATGGGAACCGTATACACGTCCGAGAGGTACATTTCCAGCGGATCGTCCGTCTTTTCCCCGATGGGAAACGCCACCGAAGGCGTGGTGGGAGCAAGCAGTGCATCCACGCGGGAAAACGCGGCCTCGAAGTCGCGCCGTACCAGGGTCCGAACCTTCTGTGCCTTCAAATAATACGCGTCGTAAAACCCGGCGGACAGGGCGTATGTCCCGAGCAGAATCCGTCGCTTGACCTCGTTCCCAAATCCGACATCGCGCGTCCGTCCGAACATCTCCCACATGTCTTCCCCCGGGACCGAAAGCCCATAGCGCACTCCGTCGTATCGAGCCAGATTGGCCATCGCCTCCGCGGGCGAAATGATGTAGTAGGTCGATAGGGCGTAATCGGTGTGCGGCAGCGACACTTCTTCAATTTCGGCACCCAGTTCCTCGTAGACGTGTATAGCCGCTCGAATGGTCGCTTCCACTTCAGCTTGCATGCCGCCGCCGAAATACTCTTTCGGCACTCCGAGCTTGAGACCTCGCACCTCGCCACTCAACCCCGCGCCATAATCGGGCACAGGCGCATTGATTGAAGTTGAGTCGCGTGGATCGTGTCCGGCGATCGTCTGCAACACGAGCGCCGCATCCCTCACCGACCTCGTGATGGGTCCAGCCTGGTCCAGTGAAGATCCAAAAGCGATCAAGCCGTACCGGGATACCCGTCCGTGCGTCGGCTTCAGTCCCACGGTGCCCGTTAAGGCGGCGGGCTGGCGAATCGAGCCACCGGTATCGGTTCCCAGCGCGAACATCGCCTCGCCGGCCGCCACCGCGGCAGCGGAGCCACCACTCGAACCTCCCGGAACTCGATCCAGGTTCCATGGGTTCCGTACCGGACCAAAGGCGCTGTTCTCGTTCGAACTCCCCATGGCAAACTCATCCATGTTGGTCTTGCCCAACAGTACGCAGCCGGCCTGGCGCAAGCGCTCGACCACGCCGGCATCGTACTGCGGCACGTACGACTCCAGAATCTTCGAGGCACATGTGGTCCTGACGCCCCGGGTGGAAAGGATGTCTTTCAGTGCCATCGGGATGCCCGTCAACGGTCCTGCCTCGCCCCGGGCGATCCGCCGATCTGCCTCACTCGCCTGCATCAAAGCCACGTCAGGGGTGCACGTCAAAAAAGCATGAAGTTCGGAGTCGAGTTGCTCGATGCGGCGTAGCGACTGCTGAGTCAACTCCACCGAGCTGATCTCCCCACCGCGCAGCAATGCTGCGGCCTCGCCAACCGTCAAATATGCGGAATCAATCAAAGTGCACTCCGGCCCCACTCATCCGTCAGTCTCGCCAGAACCGTGCCCAATGGGGCGACCTAGTCCAGAATCGCCTGGACCTCAAATAAATCACCCACGCGATGGGAGGCGTTGGCGAGCACGGCCTCCGGTGGCCAGGAGGGAGCGACAATGTCCTCGCGCAGCACATTCTCCATCGGCACCGCGTGTGCCGTGGGGGGCACCGCGTCGGTATCGAGCTCACGGAGCCTGGCGATATGATCCACGATCGACGAAAGTTCGACCGAAAGATCGTCGAGTTCGTCCGGGCGCAGATCGATGCGGGCCAATTCGGCGACGTGCGCAACCGTGTCACGGTCTATCGGCAACAGACTCTCCCTACTTCAATTGGACGATTGTATCATCGCCGATTGCGGACCTTCGACCTGCGCCTAACGCCGTTTTTTCTGGCGTGCCGGTTTGTGGCCACCGCTCCGCGGCCTGCCACCGCCGGTCGCAGAGACCCGCTTGCGACGAGTAGCCGGTACCCGCTCAAAGCGGTCGCGTCCACCCAACGCCACCGCAAGCGTGCCTGCGCCCGCCCCCACTCCGGCACCGAACATCACGGCGAGCGCCACCGCCAGCACTGCGCCGCCCAGCGACAGCACACCGTCGGAAGACGAACCTGCCCCACTCGCGCTGATGACGTCGACCAGCGCGCCCGAGAGTGAGGTTATGATGCCCGCCACCACGCCGTCCGCAATTGCTGCTTGCATCAACGACGCGGGGCGCTGCTGCGGTCCTTCCGAAGCAAAGACGATGTAGCCGGCAACGGCGCCGATCACCCCCCACAACACCGCATTGAAAACAGGTGACGGGCTGCCCGGTATGGCCTGGGCTGCGACCACACCTCCGGCCAGGCCTGAGATTCCGATCAGAGGCGACGCGAATTGCGCGGCTCCCCGGTGCGGATACCGGCGATTTACCACTCGCGCGCCCTCACGGAGCCGAGGCAAGGGCCAGGTATCGGCACACCGCCCCTGACGGGCAAATCACATCATCCCTGCGAGCCCGAACCGAGAATCGTCGGCTCGCGCTCGCGTACGTCGGTCCGAAAGACGAGGCGGTCGCCGGAGCGGTCCACCTGCACGACCTCACCCTCATGGAATTTTCCCTCCAGCACGTCGAGTGCGAGTGGATCAAGAATCGACTTCTGGATCGCCCGTTTCAACGGGCGCGCTCCGTACACCGTATCCCAACCCTGCTCCGCCAGCAGGTCTTTCGCCTCATCCGACAGTTCGATCCTCAGTTTTCGGTCGGAAAGCCGGCGTTGCAGTGCGTCAAGCTGCAAGCTGACGATTTCTTTGATCTGCGCCCGCGTGAGGCTGCGAAAAATGATGACCTCATCGATTCGGTTCAGTAGCTCGGGTCTGAACTGTTCGCGTAGCTCACCGGTAACCGCGTCTCGCATGGCCTCGTAGTCATCGGCGTTCATCTCGGCTATCAGATTACTTCCAATGTTGGACGTCATGATGATGACCGTGTTCTTGAAATCGACGGCGCGCCCCTGACCATCGGTGAGGCGGCCATCGTCGAGCACCTGCAGGAGGATGCTGAACACGTCACTATGCGCCTTCTCAATTTCGTCGAGCAACAGGACGGAGTACGGACGTCGGCGTACGGCCTCGGTCAATTGTCCTCCCTCTTCATAGCCGACGTATCCGGGGGGTGCTCCTATGAGTCGGGCTACGGTGTGCTTCTCCATGTACTCCGACATGTCAATGCGGATCATCGCGCCTTCGTCGTCAAACAAAAATTCGGCGAGAGCTTTCGCCAGTTCCGTTTTCCCCACCCCGGTGGGCCCCAGGAACATGAAGCTGCCGAGCGGCCGGTTGGGGTCCTGCAGGCCGGCTCGCGCGCGTCGCACCGCATTTGAGACGGCAATAACCGCCTCATTTTGGCCAACTACCCGGTGATGCAGTCGTTCTTCCATCGCGATCAGTTTTCGGACCTCAGCCTCCAGCAGGCGCGAGACGGGTATGCCGGTCCATTTGGCTACCACGTCGGCCACGTCATCCTCGCCCACTTCCTCTTTCAGCAACCCGCCGTTCGCTTGCAAACTTGCCAGTTTGGCTTCCTGCTGGGTCAGATCCTGCTGAAGTTCCACCATGGTCCCATAGCGCAATTCCGCCGCCTTCGCCAGGTTCGTCTCGCGCTCCGCTCGTTCGATTTCGCTCTTGGCCCGCTCGATCCGCTCGCGCGTCTCCCGGATATCGGCGATGGCGTCCTTTTCGGCCTGCCAGTGGCTCCGAAGCTCGTCAGACTTTCCCTGAAGTTCGGCAATCTCGCGCTGTACCCGTTCCAGACGTTCCGCCGATGCCTCATCGCGTTCATGCGAAAGCGCTGTGCTCTCGATTTGCAGTTGCATGATGCGA
>JANWJD010000280.1 GCA_025449555.1 Chloroflexota bacterium
ACGCACGACTTGCACGACCGTCAGGGCGAGATCGAAGCACAGTTGAACGCGTTGACGGCCGACCTGGAACAGAGCCGTGTTGCGCGTGACCAAACCCAAAGCCTCCGCGTCCGTATCGCCCAGCTCGACGGCAATGACGATCGTCTGGAAGAACTTCGGAAGAGGCTCGACGACTGCGCCACGAGACATCATGATCTATCCAACCGATTGAGCCGGCGCGCGGATCTGCAGACCTCTCACGATGCAGCAGTGGCGGAAGCGCTCCGCCTGCAAGGACGTCATGAGCTCGGTCAGCTGGTCCCCGAACTCGAGTCGGCGGTAGTCGCCGAGTCCGCTCGCCTCCAGGATTTGCGTGCGGAGTCCAGGCGCCTCGATGAGCAGCGATCAGTCCTGTCATCTTTGCAAGAGCGGCTGCAAACGTTGGAACGAGAGCTATCGGCCCTGGATGACCCTCGCGCCCGCCAGAGTCGGTATCTGGCGGAGGCGGGGCGGCAGGTGGAAGTAGAGGCGAATTTGAATCACGAGCGGAAGCGCCGTGACGAGGACGAGCAATCATATCGCGATCTTTCAGAAGAGTTGCTTCCCTATGAAACGCTCGACGAAGAGATCGGCGAGCGACACACGGTCCTCGATACCCATCGCCCGGCCTATGAAACGTACCTTCAGAATTCGGCGGAAGCAGATCAAGTGAACGATCGAGAGTTGGCGGTGCACGAGGAGCGGGGCAAGTTGGAGGCCGCTCGGAAACGCGAGCGGAGTGTAGCCACCGAGCGGGCGGCCACGGCCAAGCGCTACGCTCCGGTCGAGCACGAGGAACTCAAAGTCCAGTGCCGGGACCTCGGTGATCAGCTCGTGGCCGAGAAGACGAGGCTGCAGCAGGCACAGCATGATCTGGCCCTGCTGGAGGACGAGCTGGGGAGATTGTTGCGCCAACAGGACAAGCTGATGGAGCGGCGAGCCGAACACGGGGAACTCGGCAAGGTGACCAACGCTCTGTCGTTTACTCGTGACACCATTAGATCCGCCGGCCCGGCCGTGACGGAGACCTTGCTGGCGCACATTTCGCAGGGCGCGAACGATATCTTCGCCGAGATCATGGACGACCATACGGTCGAGCTGCGGTGGGACCGCGACTACGAAGTGATTGCGCAGCGCGGCGCCGAAAGCCGCAAGTTCAACCAACTGTCCGGTGGGGAACAAATGAGCGCCGCTCTTGCGGTGCGGCTGGCCCTCTTGAAAGAGATGAGTGATGTCGACTTCGCGTTCTTCGATGAGCCGACCCAGAATATGGATGGAGAGCGTCGGTCGAATCTGGCAAACCAAATTAGCGAGATCCGGGGATTCGATCAACTCATCGTCATCAGCCACGACGACACGTTCGAGCACCACACTGAAAATGTGATTCGAATTGTGAAATTGCACGAAGAGACGCAGCTGGAAACGGGCTGATGCTGGTAGCAAGCAAAGTAGAGCAGGCGCTGGCAGCCAAGGTTGGTGAGTTTCATCGGACTGCCGGCGAATCACTCGCCCATCGCGTTGCCTACGGGAATGCATGGGACGAGCTCGCTCTCCTGTCCGCCGCCGACTTGAAGGAGCGGTTAGCGGGGCACGAGTGGCCAGGGGCCCGCCCAGCGGAGGATCCGAGTGCTCGCGGTGCGATCGTGCCGTTCGCCGCACACTGGGACACCGCTCGGGACGCGCGGGAATGGGCGCTCGCTCGACTGCAGGGAGTTCCGACGGTAGCGGTGGACGGCAGCCAGATTGCAGCCTCCAAGGAGTTCGCGGTTCCGGTCTCACTGGTGCAGGTGTCGTGGTTCGAAAACTATCACGATCCGGATCGACCGTATGTCAAAGATGTTCGTAATGAGATCGTGACGGTCAACGATAGTGGCGGCGAGGTTGAAGAGTACGTCTTCGCGGAGTCGACCCTCAATCGCACCCGATTCGTGCTCGAAATGCAGACCGCGGTAGAGCGGATGAAGGCCTTACCAGCTCACCCTCCGCCCGTCATCTTCATCGACGGGTCGTTCGTGCTTTCGTTCGCCGGGCGAATGCCTCCCCAGACGCGAGACGCATATCTGAACGCGCTTTTCGACCTGTTGGACGCGTCATCTGAACGCTCGATCCCGGTGGTCGGCTTCGTCGATCGGTCTTTCGCCTCGGACCTGGTAACCCTGCTCCGTACGCTCTTTGGACTGCCGGCTGCTGCTATCGTCGATGCCGATTTCCTGACGGAACGCCTCGCCCCGTTCGACCGGACGGTCGCCTTCGAGTGTGCCCGCGGCGATGTCCTACCGCTCTACGAAGCAACCCGTACCGGCTACGCCCACGAGCTGCTCTTCGTCTATCTCCAGACCGGGCAGGGACGACTCCCCACGCGGGTCGACTTCCCTCGGTGGATTCTGGACGCCGGCCTGCTCGACCATGTGATGGATGTAATACGAGCCGAAGCAGTGGTGGGCGCCGGATATCCGTACGCGCTGGAAACCGCCGACGCGACGGCAGTGCTCTCCACTGAGGATCGGATGGCGTTTTATAAGACATTCCACCACTTCGCCGCTGCGTCAGGGCTGTCCGCCTCCCTCCCGGCCAAATCGGTGAGCAAAGCCCGGCGGCGATGACCTCGCCCGCACACCGCCAATTCCTCGCCATCAAGGACCGCTACCCGGACGCCATTCTCCTGTTTCGGATGGGCGACTTTTACGAGATGTTCGGGGAAGACGCGGTGACCGGCGCACGTGCTCTGGGCATCACACTCACCTCGCGCGAGTTCGCGCGCGGCGACCGAGTGCCGATGTGTGGAATCCCCCACCACGCGCTGCAGAGCTACCTGAAGCGGTTCGTCCAGGCAGGACTGAAAGTCGCGATCTGCGAACAGCTCACCGAGCCGGGTAAGGGCCTGGTCGAGCGGGATGTGGTGCGAGTGGTGACGCCCGGTACCTTGACCGAGCCCGCCCTGCTCGAAGAGACACAGAACAACTACCTCGCGGCCGTGCATCTCTGGCGCGAATCGTACGGGCTGGCCTACGTCGACGTCACCACCGGAGAGTTTGCCGTCACCGAGTTCAACGGAGCTGAAGCCAAAGCGGGGCTGGAGGCGGAGTTGCTGCGCTTGTCCCCCTCCGAATGCCTGGTAGCACAGGACGATGACGAGCTGCAACTGGTTGGGCATATTACCGCGCATGACGAGTACCGTTTCGAGCCGTCGACGGCACGAGAGGCCCTGCTTCGACAATTCGACGTGCGATCGCTTGAAGGATTCGGCTGCGAAGAGCTGCCGGCCGCGATCGGCGCCGCGGGTGCGATTGTCTCGTATGTCGAGCGCGCCAATCGCAGTCTGCTGGGACTGCTGCGTGGTCTCAGGACCTACTACGTTGCATCATTCATGACGCTCGACCGCTATACGCGCAAGAATCTCGAACTTACCGAGAGCGCACGGTCCGGTGGGGTTCGGGGCAGCCTTCTCTGGGTTCTGGACCGGACGCAGACCGCCATGGGAGGGCGACTGCTGAGGCGCATGATCGGGCAGCCACTCCTCGCCGTCGCACCGTTGACTTCCCGGCTCGATGCGGTGGCCGAACTGTATGAGTTGCCCGTCCTGCGTTCGCAATTTCGTTCCGCACTTGCCAAAGTGGCTGACATCGAACGGCTCTCGGGCAGAATTTGCCAGGGAGTGGCGACGCCGCAGGATTTGCTGGGCCTGGCAGAATCTCTGCGGAGCCTGGGCGAGATTCACGCCTTGAGCATGGACGTACGAGCCGAAGAACTGGCACGGGTTCGATCCGACCTGGACCCGTGCGAAGACGTGGTCGACCTCATCGATCGAGCCATCCACGTGGCGGGAGCCGCTCGTGAACGCAAGTGGATGTCGGATGGTCCCCTCAAGGATGGGTTGTTCAAGGCGGGATACAGTTCCGAGCTGGACGGCATGAAGACGGCGATCAAAGACTCTCGGGACTGGATCGCTCGCCTCGAGTCGACCGAGCAAGCGCGCAGCGGGATCAAGTCGCTGAAGGTTGGATACAACAAGGTCTTTGGCTACTACATCGAGATCAGCCAAGCCAATGTCGCACTTGCTCCTACCGAGTACGTACGAAAGCAGACCTTGGTCAACGCGGAACGCTATATCACTCCCGAACTGAAGGAGCACGAAGCACGCATCCTTCAAGCTGAGGAGCGAATCGGCGCGCTGGAACGGCAACTCTTTGTCGAGTTACTCGGAACGATTGCTGACCATGGGCGACGTCTCTTTGGAACGGCACACGCCCTGGGCTATCTGGATGTTTACCGGGCGCTGGCGGATGTGGCCAGTCAGAACAATTACGTGCGCCCCAATCTCGGCGACGACAACCGCCTGGAGATCAGCAATGGACGTCACCCGGTGGTGGAAGTGATGCTCGAAGACGCCGGTTTCATTCCTAACGATTGCGTGCTGGATTGTGACGAGCGCCAGATCCTGATGATCACCGGACCAAACATGGGTGGAAAGAGCACCTATCTTCGGCAGGTTGCCCTGGTAGTACTGATGGCCCAGATTGGGTCGTTCGTACCGGCCGAATCCGCCCACATCGGACTAGTCGATCGCATCTTCACCCGGGTCGGCGCCCAGGACGATATTGCGGCCGGACAGTCGACGTTCATGGTTGAGATGGTTGAAACTGCGAATATCCTCAATCACGCTTCCCGCCGGAGCCTGCTCGTGCTCGACGAGGTGGGCAGAGGAACCAGCACATACGACGGTCTCGCCATTGCACGCGCCGTGGTCGAGCACCTGCACGTCCGAATCGGCGCCCGCACTCTGTTTGCCACGCACTATCATGAGCTCACAACGCTGGCAGACCGCTTCCCGCGCATTCACAACGCACATGTGTCCGTGGCGGAAGACGGCCGCGATGTGGTCTTTCTGCATCGGGTTGTTCCCGGCGGGGCCGATCGCTCGTATGGCATCCACGTGGCCCGACTCGCCGGCCTCCCGTTGGAAGTCACGGAGCGGGCCGAGGAGGCCCTGCACGATCTCGAAGCCAGAGCACGACAGAACGGACATGCATCCAGGCGAACCCGTGGCCGTCAATTAGCGTTGTTTGGTGAACCTTCCGACGGTGTCGCGGCTCGGGTCCTGGACGACATCCTTGCGCTCGACGTGACCAATCTCACTCCACTCGAGGCCCTGACTAGATTGCACGAGCTCCAGGTGAAGGGCCGGGGTGGTTAGGCACAGGCGCGACGGTGGGAGTACAGTGGGTGCGCGAGAAGATGGAGCCAATGGACCGTTCGAGCCGGCATGTCACAGATCCCAGGACACCGAAGACGCCTTGTTGATGAGTGAGCTAGTCCATCCCAACTGCGCTGCGGGTCGGGATGGGCCTGCTGATGGAGAAATCGAATGGGCATCGCAATCGTGTCGCCGGAACAAGTATTGGCCGAAAGTGCAGACAACCCGACCGGCGCCCTGATCGTTGACGCGCGCCGCCGGAGATCATTCGACCGCGGCCATGTGCCCGGGGCGATCATGATGGATTGGGAAAGTTGGTGCGAACGCGCGCCGGCCGACGCAGGGCCAATCCTGGCTCAGGAGGGCTTTTGGGGAGTCCTGGCGCCGGTTGACCTGGCCGCGTCCAGTCGACGACTGACATCCCTTGGACTTCGCGATCAGGGAACAATCATCGTGTATGCCGATGGGCCGCGAACGCGTGGCAGAGAAGGTCGTATTGCCTGGATGCTTCTGTACTTTGGAGCACTCGACGTGCGCTTGCTCGATGGCGGTTGGAGCGGATGGGTGGAAGCAGGTGGGCCGGTTCAGAGTGAGGAGCCCGTCTCAGCAGAAGGTGACTTTACGGTCAGGGTTCAATACCAGCGTCGTCGTACGTTGGAAGAGCTCGAGTCTGAATTTCGTGAAGCCACATTGCCGTTACTGATCGACACCCGTTCACAGGTCGAATTCGATGGCGAAGTGCAAGAGTATTTGCCACGACGAGGGCACCTGCCGGGCGCGATTCTGATGCCATTCATTGACCTGTTCGACGACCGCGGCCGGTATGTATCACACGAATCGTATGTGAGCCGCCTGCCGAGTGCGGTAGCAGAATCCTCGCACATGGCCGCATACTGCGAAGTTGGCGTGCGGGCAAGCCTCTTCGCCCTGCTGCACGAGGCCCACACAGGTCATACTGTGCCGGTCTACGACGGCTCAATTATGGAATGGGGCCGACACCACGAGTTGCCCATGGTCTGAAGACTCGGTAGGGCACGGCCGGCGTGCCGTGCCGCCCCGAAGGGTCAAGGCGGATCGCCGCGCTGGGCAGGCCCTACATATAACCGTAGTTGTCAAGAAATGGCGAATCTGTCCGGCTCGGCTCCGGATAGATTCGCACTTTTGGGAGTTGCCTACACCTAGTTTGTAAAGTCTTCGGTCAACCAGGTGGCACCGTCGGTGTAATACACCCCGATGCCTACGTGATGGAACGCCGGGTTCAGGATGTTACAGGCGTGGTTCACGGTTGACGCGCAGTCGACCCTGGTATGAGGCTCGCTCATCATGAGATTCGAGAGTGCCTCCAGGTCATCGCTCACATTGCCGCTCGCCGACTCCCCGACGTTCTCACCTGCGTGCATGAAACGAACGCAGATGCTGTTCGGAAAAGACGCCCGTGGAAACTGTGGATTGACATGCCAGATGGCTCCGCTCCTGGCCATGGCCTCCGAATGCCCGTACGACCCGACACATGATGTTGTACCGACCGATTGAACCGGTTTGAGCGACAATTTCGGCAGTCCGTGCTGAATCCGCTGCTCGTTGATGAGTTTCAGGGTCGCCTTGGTGCACGAGTTCAGTGCTCCTGTGCAGGCGTCTGGCGTCGTGCTGGCGCCGTTTCCGGGCTGCACTTTGATGATCGTACCGCTCGTGGCATTGCCGTGCGCCGCAGCCGCCGCTACGTGCGTCACGCCCAACGGCCACGCTACCGCCCCAGCGACCACCGCGATGCCGATGACCCTGTGTCGTGTGAGTCCCCTCACGTAATCCTCCCTACCCCATCCGCCTAGCTGTACTGTCATCTCCGAACTGACGCAAAGCTTAGCGGGGATGCCGCGGGATGCCATCTGCCGTAGGCACCGAAAAGGGGGGGCCGAAAGTCCTCTGCGTTTTTTAGTGCCGTTTTTTCTAGGAATCGTGGTATCAGAAGACCCAAATTCGACACCGGGATCGGGGCTAGACGGGGAGTATCCGATACCGCACGAGCACTATCAATACGATGCCGACCCGGCAGTGCCCGACACGGAACTCCGACCAGTCGCCACCTGGCTGGGGACGCCGGCCCCCTCCGACCGCTCAAGGAGTGTAAGGAGACCTCCAGCGCCGACGTACAGAGGCCCGCGCGGCCCGTTTTGAGGTCGTATCGGTGCCTGTGGACCACTCCCGCGAGGGCCCGAGGGCCGAGACCACCTGTGCAAACAAGAAAGTCTGGTGAGCGGCCAGGGACTCGAACCCTGAACCTAGTGATTAAGAGTCACTTGCTCTGCCAATTGAGCTAGCCGCCCGAACGTTCGAGTGTACCTACGGCTGCCGCAGGCGGTCAATCGGGCGGTGCTACGCCGGCGAGTCTAGGTGTTCCTTGATCGCCGACGCCAACTTGCCGTCGATGCCCGGCACGTCCGCTATCTCCTCGGTCGTGGCGGCATTGATCCCGCGCACGGAACCGAACGTCTTGATCAACGCCTTGCGCCGCGCTGGACCGATGCCCGGCACGGAATCGATCTGCGAGACCGTCGCCTGCTTGCCTCGCACATTGCGGTGGTACGTCACGGCAAAGCGATGTGCCTCGTCCCGCACGCGCTGCACTAGATAAAGGGCTTGCGAGGTACGAGGCAACAGAACGGACTCGCTGCGGTTCGGAAGAAAAATCTCTTCCAAACGCTTTGCCAGACTGACGATCGGCAGATCTTGACGGCCAACGTCGTGTAAAGCATCCACCGCCGCGTGCAACTGTCCTTTGCCCCCGTCCACGATCATGAGGTCTGGGAGGGATCCAAAGCTCTCGTCATCACCGTCCGACTCGACCCGACGAAAGCGACGCTGCAGCATCTCCGCCATCATGGCGAAATCGTTCGCGCCTTCCACCGTTTTGATTTTGAAGCGCCGATACTCGTTGTTCCGCGGTCTGCCTCGCTCGAAGACGACCATGGAGCCGACGGCGGATGTTCCCTGAATATTCGAGATGTCGTAGCATTCGATTCGGTTCGGTAGGGCAGGCAGTCCCAACGCTTCCTGGAGCTCGAGCAGGGCGCCGGTGGTTTTCTGTTCGTCACTCATCCAGCGTAGTTTTTGCTGCGCCAATGCTTCCTGCGCATTCGCTGCGACCAGTTCGACCAGGCGGCGTTTCTCGCCAATTGCGGGAACCACCATCGAAACTTTGCCATGCCGAAGCGTGGCCAGCCACTCCTCCAGCACCGACGAATCATCTACTGCGTGCTGTAACAGGATCTCGCGTGGCACGTGGGTCGCTCGCTCGTAATACTGCTGCAGGAACGACGAAAGAATCTCGCCTGGTTCACTCGCCTCGGCGTCCAGTAGGTAGTAATCCTGTCCCACCACCTTGCCGTCGCGCACATGAAAGATTTCGACACACCCTTCCGATTCATCCTGTGCCAACGCGATGACATCCCCGTCCGTCCCTTTGACCGATGTAATCTTCTGGCGTTCCGCGACCCGGCCGATCGAGGCGATCTGGTCCCGAATCTGCGCCGCTCGCTCGAAGTTCATCGCTTCGGCGGCGGCCTCCATTTCGGACTGCAGCCCCTGCACCACGTCTTCGTGCTTCCCCTGGAGAAACAGCACGACCTGATCGATGATCTTCAGATATTCGGCGCGATCGGTGTGGCGCACACAGGGTGCGATGCACCGCTTGATATAGAACTCCAGGCAAGGTCGATCGAGCACCGGCTCGGGACGGTCCTCCTCATCTGGAATCGTGAGATCGCATGACCGGTACTGAAAGAGCTTTTTGAGCAGCGCGAGCGTCTCGTTCAGCGCCTTCCCATCGGCATATGGACCGAAGTAGATGCCGCCGTCCTTGCGCGTGCGACGCACCTTGATGACCCTTGGATACGGCTCTTGCATCGTCACGCAGATATATGGATACTGCTTGTCGTCACGGAGCTGGATATTGTACTTGGGCCGGTTCTCTTTGATCAGATTGTTCTCGAGAATCAGCGCCTCGAGTTCTGAGTCCGTGACCACCGTATCGAAGTCCACGGTATTCGCGACCAACGCTCGCACTTTCGCGTTCTGACCGCTCGGTGCGTTGAAATACGAACGCACGCGGGAGCGGAGTGACGCGGCTTTCCCCACGTAGATGACCTCGCCCTCGGCGTTCTTGAAGAGGTAGCAGCCGGGACGAGTGGGGATGGATTTGAGGCGGGCAGAATCTATCATTGGTCAAAAATAGCCCGCCCTGAACGGGGCGAGCTACCTGAATTATACCATCAGCACAGGACGAATAGGGCCCACATTCGGCCAATTTTCTGTTATACTGTACGTAGCAAGAGCGGGGTTCGACCCCGAACATCTGAGAAGTGGGTGCGCCCCACTTCTCTTCATTTAGGTGTATCTGAGTCGGGGCTAGTTCCGCAGTGGACTAGCCTTTTCCGCGCCCGGACGCCCCTTGCCGGGAGAGGAATGGTGCAACGATGAAAACGGAACTGGTCACGGCAATGCGCCAGCTTACAGCTGAACGCGATTTGCCTATGGACGTAATCATCGAGGCCGTCCAGAACGCCCTGGCAGCTACGTACAAACGCCAGTATGGTCAGGTGCCGGACGTACGGGTGGTGCTTGATACGGACACTGGTGAATTCCATGTGTATGCCGAGAAGACGGTGGTGATCGAAGTCCAGGACGAAGCGATGCAGATTTCGTTGAAGGACGTCGAGAATTATCCCGGCAATCCGGGATTGCACGAAGCAGTCGAAGTCGAGGTTACTCCTCCCAACTTTGGACGAATCGCGGCGCAAACGGCAAAACAGACCATTCTGCAACGGATTCAAGAAGCGGAGCGCGACCTCGTCTATGAAGAGTTCGCAAACCGCGAAGGAGAAGTGCTGACCGGCACCATCGAGCGGGTCGAGCCACGCGGCATGATTGTGAATCTCGGCAAGGCGGAAGCAGTGCTTCCTCCCCAGGAACAGGTGCCACGCGAACGATATCGGCTCGGCCAGCGGCTCAAGGTGTACCTGGTGAAAGTCGATCGCGGCATGCGCACTCCGCAGCTCATCGTCTCGCGCGGGCACCGCGGACTCGTGCGCCGGTTGTTCGAGGTCGAGGTGCCGGAGATCTTCAACGGTACGGTGGAGCTCAAAGCGATTGCGCGTGAGCCGGGCTCTCGGACCAAGGTCGCGGTTTCGTCGCGCCAGGAGGGCATCGATCCGGTTGGCGCCTGTGTCGGTATGCGCGGTGTGCGCATTCAAAATGTGGTCAATGAGCTCAATGGTGAGAAGATCGACGTCGTGCAGTGGGACGAAAGCCCGGCGCGATTCGTCGCCAACTCACTGAGTCCCGCCCAGGTGCTCTCGGTCGATGTACACGAGGGCGAACGGCGTGCGATCGTGACTGTTCCCGATGCGCAGCTCTCCCTCGCCATCGGCAAGGAAGGGCAAAATGCTCGACTGGCCGCCAAACTCACCGGGTGGCGGGTCGACATCAAGAAGCAATCCGATACCCATCCGCCCGAGGTGCAGGCGCAGCCGCCGGCGCCGGCGGTTGAAACGGTGCCGGCCGCCGCCCAGGCGGATGACGCGGATGACGTCGAAGCACTGTCGATGGAGGAACTCCTCTTGCAGGTGCCGGTGGAAGTCAGAGATGAGGGTTGACGGTGGCCAAACACATCCCTACCCGATCGTGCATCGCTTGCCGTGAATCGAAACCAAAGCGTGAATTGGTACGCGTCGTCCGCACCGAGGACGAGCGTGTCGAGGTCGATCGCACCGGAAAGAGAAACGGTCGAGGAGCGTATTTTTGCCCGGCACAGGAGTGCTGGGAGAGTGGACAGAAGCGCAAAGCGCTGAATCACGCCCTGTCCATGACGGTGAGCCCGGAGAACTGGGACGAGTTATTCGCGTATGCTCGGGAAAAGCTTCCCGCACACAAGGTGCCTACTCGGGTACCGATGCAGGCCGGTCGCAAAGGCTCGGCCGCAAAATCGTAGACATTATTGGCCCGGTATGGGCGCGGGCGGCATCGCTGCTCGTTGGGCGGCTCAAGAGCCGCGAAGGAAGGTAAACATGGCAACAACATATAGAGGCGGCCGGGGTGGCGGCGGTCAACGGCGCAGCGGCGGACGGAACAGCGGACCGAGCAATCGGGGGCCCATGCCGGCACCTCAAGTTCAGGCACCGGCGGTTCCGAAGTCGGTTGAACTGCCTCCCGTTCTTACCGTCAAAGACCTGGCGGAGCGCCTCAATTTAACTCCGGTCGACATTATCAAAGCGCTCATGAAAAACGGCGTGATGGCGACCATCAATCAGGAACTCGACTACGATACCGCCGCCATCGTGGCGGGCGATCTCGGGGTCGAAGTGCTCGAAGCTCCCACGATTCTCGACGAGATCGTGCAGCAGGAAGAGGAAGAAGTCGAGGATGAGGCAAACCTGGTGGAGCGGCCCCCGGTCGTCACCATCATGGGCCACGTCGATCACGGCAAGACGTCGCTGCTGGACGCAATCCGCTCCTCGAACGTCGCGGCGCGCGAGGCCGGCGCGATCACGCAGCACATCGGCGCGTATCAGGTAGAAAAGAACGGTCACAGGATCACGTTCCTCGATACGCCGGGTCACGCTGCATTCACCTCGATGCGAGCGCGCGGCGCTCAGGTAACGGACATTGCGATTATCGTGGTCGCGGCCGACGACGGCGTCATGCCGCAGACTCGTGAGGCCATCTCGCACGCTCGGGCCGCGAACGTGCCGATCATCGTGGCGCTGAACAAGATCGACAAAGTCGATTCGAATCCTGATCGGGTCAAGGCCGAACTCAACGAAGAAGGACTGAACCTGGTCGAATGGGGGGGCGACATCGAGCTGGTACCGGTGTCCGCGAAGTCGGGCGAAGGAATCGACGACCTCCTGACGACCATCCTCCTGACGTCGGAAATCCTCAACCTCCGCGCCAATCCGGACAAGGCGGGAACCGGCGTCGTGATTGAGGCGAACATGGACCGTAATCGCGGCCCCATGGCCACGGTCATCGTGCAGGGGGGTACCTTGCACCCACAGGACATCGTGGTGGCGGGCAGCGCCTTCGGACGCGTGCGCGCCCTCTTCGACGATCGCGGCAAGAATGTGCGGGCCGCAAAGCCGGGTTCACCGGTGGCGATGCTCGGACTGAATGAGGTGCCGGAAGCCGGCGATCGTGCCCAGGTGCTTCCGGATGAGAAAGTAGCGCGTGCTGTCGCGTTGCAACGCGGACGCCAGAAGCGAATGGAGAGTCTCGCCTCGACCAAATCCGCGGGCGACATCCTCTCCCAGATCGCGGCGGGCGAAACCAAGACCCTGCACATCATCCTGAAAGCTGACACGCAGGGATCGGTCGAGGCCATCGAACATGCTCTGACCGAATTGAATACCGACAACATTCGGGTCGACGTGTTGCACAGCGCCACCGGCTCCATCTCTGAGTCGGACGTCCTGCTCGCCACGGCCTCGAATGCCCTCATCGTCGGTTTCCACACCCGTCCCGACGAGGGAGCGCGCCGCGCGGCGGAGGATCGTGGGGTAGAGATCCGGTACTACGACATCATTTACAAGCTCATCGAGGATGTCGAAGTGGCACTCAGTGGCATGGCCGATCCGGTGTACGAGGAAATCGTCAAGGGACATGCCGAAGTCCGGCAGATCTTCAAGTCGGGTCGGATCAATATCGCGGGCTGCTACGTCACCGAGGGAACGATCACGCGCAACGACGAAGCTCGAATCGCTCGCGGTGGCCAGATCGTCGCCACGGGCCGCATCACTTCGCTGAAGCGGTTCAGGGAAGATGCACGCGAAGTAGCCACCGGCTACGAATGCGGCATCGTCATCGACGGCTTCAACGAAGTGCAAGTCGGGGATGTCATCGAGGCGTACGGCCAGCAGCGGGTCCGCTAGACCCGCTGCCCGTCGCCCATCCGCTGGAGGCGGACGTCATGAGTGAGCGTCGTCGAGCGCGCATAGCTGAAGAAATTCAGCGTCGAACCTGTCAGGTCATTCGGGAAGAGCTCAGAGACCCGCGCCTTGGCTTCCTCACGATCATTGGAGTGGATGTGAACGGTGACCTCACGCGGGCGACCATCTACGTCAGCGTGTTGGGCGATGAAGCTGAGCAGCAGCAGACGATGCGCACCCTCCGCCGCGCGAGTGGGGTCATAAAACGGGACATCGGCGACTGGCTGCGCATTCGTACCACTCCGGACATCGTGTTCAAACTCGATACCTCTGTCGAACGCGGTACGCGAATTTTGCAGCTCATCAAGGGCCTGGAACCCGAGGAAGAGGTCAATGCAAACGATTGAACCGGCGGCTACCGAATCGCTGGACACAGCCGCGGACGTGCTGCTCGGGGCGGAGCGAATCGTCGTTGTCAGCCATGTCAACCCTGATGCCGACGCGATTGGTTCGACACTCGGATTAGTGCAAGGGCTGAGGATACTCGGCAAGCAAGTCGTCGCCGCTTTGAGCGATCCAATTCCCGACTACGCTCGATTTCTCACCGGTGCAGACGACATTGCGTCCGAGTTGCCGTCGGAAGACGTGGATCTCATCGTCAGCGCCGATGCGGCGGACATCGAACGCATCGGACGGTTGTATGAAGAGAACCGAGATCGGTTTGAATCCACTCCGATTCTTAATATCGATCACCACCGAACCAATCCGATGTTTGGCACCGTGAATCATGTCGATCCTCGCGCCTCCTCAACGTCGGAGCTCATGTTTCGGGTCTTGACCGCCCTGGGCGCTCCAATGGACCCCGGCACGGCCACGGCGCTGCTCTTCGGCATCTTTGGAGACACGGGATCCTTTCAGAACGGCGCTACCACGCCTGGTGCGCTGATCACAGCCGCCCACCTGGTAGAGTTGGGCGCCGACAACCAGCGGGTGTCGTTCCAGCTCTTTGAGTGCAAGCGGTTCGCGGGAGCACGCCTCTGGGGCCGCATCGTCAGCACGATTGAGCTCGATGCCGAACGCCACAGTGTTTTTGGCTACCTCAGCCAGGAGATGTTGCGGGCGGAGGGCGCCAAGGTGGATGAAACCGAGGGCGTGGCCGAATATCTACGCGGCGTCCAGGAGGGCACAGTGGTCGTCCTGATGAAGGAAACCCCGGAGGGCGAAATGCGCATCAGTATGCGCTCGCGTCCGGAGGTGGATGTATCGGCCATTGCGACCGCACTCGGCGGAGGCGGACACCGGCAGGCGGCCGGCTGTACTATCCCCGGGCCGTATCAGGCAGCGAAAGACGTGATCATCGAAACCTATGACCGCCTGAATCCGCGGTGATCAGCGGCATCCTGCCGATTGATAAACCCGTCGGTTGGACTTCCCACGATGTCGTCGCCCGGGTGAGACGACTCGCCGGGCAGAAACAGGTAGGACATGCCGGCACGCTCGATCCCCTCGCGACCGGAGTGTTGCTGATCGTGTTGGGCAATGCAACCCGGCTCTCCTCCTATCTTATGGAGTCCAGCAAGGTGTATTGTGCCGAGGTGGTCCTGGGAATCCGCACGGTCACGGACGATGCTGAGTCCCCGATTCTCGAACAACGAGACGCATCGCAGGTCGATCGGCGACAGGTTGAAGACGCTCTATTGTCTTATACCGGAGAACTCAAGCAGGTGCCGCCGGCATACGCCGCGGTGCGGCACGGAGGCGAGAAACTCTACGCGCTTGCCCGTAAGGGTGTGACGGTGCAGCCGGAGCCGAGACGCGTGATGGTGCACTCCATCGACCTGGTCTCCTGGCAAACGCCGCGTGCCCGTTTGCGCATTCACTGCGGATCGGGCACCTATATTCGCTCCCTGGCGCGGGATATTGGAAACACGCTGGGCGTGGGCGGGTATTTGCAGGCACTTAGGCGCACCGTGAGCGGTACCTTCAGCGTGGCCGAATGCATGACCATGCCGGCGTTGAGTCGGGAAGATAGCTTGATGCCGTTTGTCCAGCCACCCGACCGGGCAGCCGTTCACTTGCCTGCGATCGTGCTGTCACAGGATCAGGTCGATGGAGTGCGAATGGGCAGGCCGGCGGTCCTGGGAGCTGACGCGGCCGGGACGGTACGATTGTACGGCCCAAACGGGACTTTCGTGGGACTTGGCATGTCCGCTGGTGAGAGTGTCAAGCCGTTCAAGGTGTTCGCGGGAGCAGAAGCAGTCGATGCACGTCGTCACTCACATTGAGGAGCTCGAACGAGGTCGACCGACAGTTCTTACGATCGGTGACATCGACGGTGTTCACCGCGGACATCAGTTTCTGATGCGACAGGTCGTGAACCGGGCGCGAGCGATCGATGCGGTTTCGATGATACTGACCTTCGATCCGCGTCCCCAGGTAATTTTGCGACCCAATAACCTCCAGTTGACCGACGGTCTGTCCAAGGAGCGCATTATCTCGGCGCTGGGCGCGGACACGCTGATCGTCATGCCGTTTTCACAGGAGACGACTCAGATTCCCGCCGGCCAATTTCTGGTCTCGATTCTCGATCACGTGAATCTGAGTGAGATCTGGCTGGGCGCCGATTTCGCGTTTGGCCACAAGCGCGGTGGAGACGTCGATTTCTTGATTCGCGCCGGGCAGCATAGCGGATTCGCGGTCCATGTCGTGGCACGACAGACGCTGGCAGGCGGAGCTGTGAGCAGCACGCGAGCGCGAGAGCTCGTGGCCGAGGGTGAGGTAGCTGAAGCCGCCGTGCTCCTGGGACATTACCCGTCGGTTCGTGGGCAGGTCGTGCGCGGCGCCGGACGCGGCAAGGATTTGGGCTTTCCCACCGCCAACGTCGATCCGGTACGGTATCAGCTCGTACCACGCACAGGGGTGTACGCCGGATACCTACGAACCGACGGGATCAGCTACCCGGCCGCGATCAGTGTGGGCTACAACGTAGTATTTGGTGGTCAGGACATCGTCGTGGAAGCGTACGTGCTCGACTTTGACGGCGATCTGCGCGGCGCCGAGGTCGCGCTCGACTTCGTCATCCGGCTGCGTGGCGAGCAAAATTTCGAGCAAGTCGAAGACCTGGTGGCACAGATGCACCGAGATGTGGCCGAAGTGCGCGCTATCCTGGCTCGGAGTGAGGAGCCGGGGGAGATCATACTTACGCCATAGATCTCCGACGTGTTGCCTATTCACGCAATGAAGAGTGTCTGAGGGGTGCCGGCGCATGCGGTTTGAAGGCACGACCCACGACGTCATAATCGTCGGCGGTGGACCTGCCGGGTGCGCGGCGGCGATTCACGCCGTGAAGCTCATGCCGGAGCTGAGACA
>JANWJD010000281.1 GCA_025449555.1 Chloroflexota bacterium
CCTGCTCCGGCTCCCCGTGATCCAGCAGCCAGCGGAGTGCCGCCCGCAGATTGTCGTGCTGGGACTCTAGTCGGTGGTACCATGCCGTCTGATCACTGCGTCGCAGTTGGGGGTCCGCTCGTTCCCCCAATTCCAGGAAGTATTGAGCATGCGATCGGCCGGCTGCCTCGAGCTCGCCATGCGATGCCAGCAGTTCGCGCCCATACTGGCGTACCGTTTGCAGCATCCGGAAGGTTGGCTCCGGGTCGTCATCGTCGGGGCGCCCCGGCAGGACCAGACTCTTCTCCGCCAGCGAGACCATGCCATCCAGCGTCTGCTCTTCCTCCTCTTCTCCCATCACCATCTCGATGGCATCCAGTGAGGCCTGTCCCACAAAGACTCCCAGATGTCGAAACAGGCGTTGCTCGGACGGCGGTAAGAGCTCGTAGCTCCAGCCGATGGCTGCGTGCAGACTCCGTTGTCGATCCGGCAGGTCGGGGGCATCCCAGTGAAGCGTCTGAAGCTGCTGGTCCAGACGACGCGCGATGGCGACCAACGGCAGCACATTCATGTTCGCCGCCGCCAGCTCGATCGCCAGCGGCAGCCCGTCGAGCTGGCGAGCCAACTGCACCAGGAGCGGAGCCTGCTGCTCAGTCACTACAAAGTCGGCGCGCTGCGCCCGGGCCCGGTCCACGAACAGAGCAATCGAAGGAATCTGTATCAGATCGTCGAGGGACAATGTGGAATCGAGATCGGGCACGGCCAGGGGGACGATACGCAGGGTCTGCTCCCACCGTAAGTGCAGCGACACACGGCTCGTCACCATGATCCTGAGCGCAGGTAGCGACGCCAGGAGTTGGGCAAGGTCGCCGGCTGCGGGGAGCACCTGCTCGAAATTGTCCAGAACGAGTAGCAACGCTCGCTCCTGGAGGTACGCCTGAAGGCGCTCGAACAGGGGGCGAGTCCCCAGATCGGTCAGGCCGAGCGCCTCTGCTATGGCGGGCAAAACCAAACCGGCAGTGCGAACCGGAGCCAGGTCGACCAGCACGACGCCGTCGACGAACCGGTCCGCCAGTCGGTCTCGCGCCTCAAATGCCAGGCGGGTTTTCCCTACACCGGCGGGACCGGTGAGACTCAACAAGCGAACGCCGTCGCGGATCAGCCGCTGCTCGATGGTCTCGAGTTCAACCGTCCTTCCGAGCAGGGGAGTCGGCTGCGCCGGCGGGTGGGAGCGAGCGACGACCAAGAACGTGCCTCAGGAACGTCGGGAGATTTTCGAGAGGGTTTCCGCACTGCCGGCGGTTACCAACCCGAGAACGATGTGACCGACCAGGCCGCGAACGTGCGTGCTCATCGGGTATCGATCGGGCGGCGCGCTGAAGCCGAACAGTGAGTTGGCGCCCTCATCGACCCCGGCCCAGAGCACCAGACCGGCCAGCAGACCGGCTGCCACGGGACCGAGCGACGTGTGGCGACGGAAGGTGACGTAGAGAACGCCCGCAGAGAGACCAATGCTCCAGTGGAAGCCGGCACTGAGTGTCTTCACTTCATCGTCTGACAGATGGAGCCCCATCCATTCCGATATCTTTCGAGCTGCGACCTCATATGCCACCCCGGGTGAGACGTCTTTCTCTTGCCGTTTGTCGGAATCGGACGCCATCGCTTGCAGCGTGACCGTGGTGGGATCCATGGCTCTCGTTCCGAGGTAGCCGCTTACCAGTGCGATCGCTGTGTCCCGCATCATCCCCTGACTAGCCATGACGTGCTCCTCCTTCAAATCGATCATCTCATAGGGCCGCATCTCCATCCCCGACCAGGGCCGGCATGTGGCCCGGGCATGGATCTCGCTCTCGGCGCCCACCCGTATGGCCGTCCCGTCGACCCGAAGTACAACGTGCCGGTCGAGCAGCGCGGGAAGTTGCGGAAAAGGTAGCCAATCGGTTACGGTAACCTAAAGGTTACCAATGACTCAGGAGTGTGAGACCCATGCGCTACTACGAAGCTGCTTCAGAGATCGCGGCGAGCCCCAAGTCGGTGTGGGCGGTGCTGACCGACGGCGCCAACTGGGCATCGTGGGATTCGGGAGTCGATGCCGTGGAGGGAAGAATCGCATCGGGTGAGACCATCACAATACGCAGTCAAGCGGCGCCGGGACGGGCCTTCCCCGTGAAGGTCGTGGTCTTTGACGCGCCGTCTCGACTGCAGTTCGCAGGCGGTATGCCGCTCGGCCTGTTTCGCGGCGTACGGACCTACACTCTCTCTCCCGACGCGAGTGGGGGAACGAGGTTCCAGCTGCGGGAGGAATACACCGGTCCACTGGTTAGCGTGATGTGGCGCTCGATGCCGGACCTCGCATCATCCTTCAATCAGTTCGCACAGGGGCTCAAGCATCGGGTCGAGAACGGACGGTAGGCGCATGCCCGCAACCAAGCCTGCCGGCGACCCATTTGAAGCGTTGGGCGACGAACATCGCCGGGAGATTCTGCGTCTCCTCAGCGCCGGTGACAAGCCGGTGCAACAGATCGCGGCGGCTCTCCCCATCAGCCGGCCGGCCGTTTCTCGCCATTTGCGCCTCTTGAAGGAGGCCGGACTGGTCGCCGAGCACGCGCACGGGACCCGGCGGATCTATTACCTGCGGGAGGAAGGGTTGAACGCGGTGCAGGAGTATCTGGAAGGTGTGTGGGGGGAAGCCGCCGCGCGCTTCCGGCTTTTTGCCGAGAATACCGACCCCGGAAGAGAGCGATGACCGAGCCACTCGCCCTGTCCTTCGACGTGGCCTGCTCCGTCGAGCACGCGTTCACGACCTGGACCTCGAGGATTGGCTCCTGGTGGCCACGCGACCACACCGTGACGGGGCAGAGAGACGCCGTGGTCGTCTTGCAAGACGGCGTCGGCGGTCGGATCTACGAACGAACCGCCGATGGAGACGAGCACGACTGGGGCGAGGTGACCGTCTGGGACCCTCCGACCCAGTTGGCATACCTCTGGCATCTCGGACGCGAGCGCGCGGCTGCGACCGAAGTGGAAATCCGATTCGTGCCGCGCGGCGCTGCGGCTACCAGGATCGAGATCGAACATCGCGGTTGGGAACGGTTGGGAAGTTCCGCCGAAACCTGGCGCGAGCGCAATCGCATCGGCTGGCAGACGCTCCTCCCACATTATCTCGCGGCCCTTGAGAACCACGGCGATTCACCAGCCAGACGCAACAATCTGAGCACGACCACATCAAAGTACGGAGAGCACTTATGACCAAGGCGACAGTAGTCCGATATGAAGCCAAACCCGAAGGCGCTGATGAGAACGAACGACTGGTGCGGGCCGTGTTCGCCGAGCTGGCCAGCTCGAACCCTGGGAAGTTGCAGTATGCGTCGTTCCGCCTCGACGATGGTGTAACCTTCGTGCACGTCGCGTTGGTAGACGGTGACGAGAGCCCGTTGAACGCATCAGCCGCGTTCAGTGAATTTCAAGCCGGCCTCAAGGAGCGTTGCGCCGTGCCGCCCAATCCATCCGGGGCAACACTCATCGGCTCCTATGGGTTAGAGATCGATTAGTCGTCCTCCTTCTTGGCAGAGCGGATCATTTCCAGTGCGGGTGCCGGTTGCAGGACCTTGATGCCACGGTACACGTTCAGCACCAGCAGATCGCCATCGCGCGTGACGATAAAGTCAGCGCTGGCCGCTACGGCGGCCGCGAGCACCTGGTCGTCGTCGCGATCCCGAGATACTATTGGCACATCTTCCGGCTTGACAATATATGAAAGCTCCTCCAGTGCAGTGCGGATCTCGGCTGCAGCCGCTCGTGGCATGAAGCGACCCAGCACATCCTCGATCTCCTCCAGCAGCACCACGCTCGTCACGATCTCGACCTGCCCGCGCCGGACAAGATCGAGGATCGCTCTGCTCGCGCCGGTCGAGGAAAGTATGCCCAAAACGATGATGTTGGTATCGAGGATGACTCGCACCACTCAGGCGCGCTGCCGACGTTGCCGGCGAACATCGTGAACCACTTTATCCACCGCAGCGTCGATCTTCGCCTCGGAATCGAGCCCGGCTGTTGCTGCGGCGTCAGGCCCGAACTCCAGGATGCGCTCCCATCGCCGTCGGCTGTTGACGTAGCGACGAAAGGCTTCACGGAAGAGCTCGCTGTGGGAACGGTGCTCTTCCGCCGCGAGCCGATCGACTTCCGCCGCCAGGTCGGGCGGAAGGGAGATGGTGATCCTGTGGGATGGGCGCATAGCGACTCTGGTAAGAAAGATTCTTATCAAGAGTATCGCGCAAGTAGCGGTCAGCGACAATCAGCGTCGCACCATGGAAACATGCCGGCACGCTATGCTAGCGTCACTGACGCCTGACCGAATTGCGGATCGTCAAGGAGTACGAAAGTGGTAGAAGACACGATGAGTCCGCTCAAATACCAAAGGGTCAACCTGGCGCGCTACAGCCGGCACAGTTGGGTGACCGACCCGGGGAGCTACGCTTCTCTCTTTCGTGATCTGCCGGATGATCTGGGCGACATCTGCCGCGCTCTCCAGGGTCTACTCGTCCACTACCGGGGTGGAACCGAGATCCCGGCCGACCGCCTGCGCGAGATCGATACGCGCCGCGTCGAGCCCATGCTCGCCCGAATCGTAGAGCTGGACTCCAGTCCCTTGACGACGGCACGGCGAGTGGAAACGCGTCTCATCGGGTGCTGCCGTGACTACGCAGTACTGCTCTGCAGCGTGCTGCGCCGGCGGGGCATTCCAGCCCGGGTGCGTTTCGGCTTCGCTACCTACTTCGAGCCGAACTTCCTCCCCGACCATGTCGTGACGGAGTACTGGAATGGAGACGAGAACCGGTGGGTACTGGTTGACGCGGAGCTGGATGAAGACGAGGCACGCCGCCAGGGCTTCGACGCGCTCGACCTGCCGCGGGATCGTTTCTTGCTGGCCGGCGATGCCTGGCAGCGTTGCCGGCGGGGTGAACTCGATCCCAATCGGTGCGGCGTGAACGAGGAGATTTGCGGACTGTCCTTCGTGGGAGGGTATGTGAGTCACGATCTCGCCGCCCTCGACCGAATCGAGTCGCTCTGTTGGGACGGTTGGGGTATGACCGATGTTCCGCCCGGCGGAGCTCTGGATGAGGACGAATTGGCGTTGCTGGATGCTGTGGCAGCCGCCACGCTCGCGGGCCGAACGGCGGGCTTTGAGGCTGATTCGCGGCTGCAGCCAACCGGCGAGATTCGGTCGTACAGCGCCGCTGGTTTCTATACGCTGACAATGCCCTGATGCGCCACCCTGACAGGGTTCAGGGTGCCGACCCGCCGGTCGCTGGATATTCGAGGGGGATGCCCCAACTGACCACAGCCTCGGTCTGCAGGGTAAGCATGCCGTTTTCACTCCAGGGTTGAACGAGTGTTCCTAGCTGTTCGTCGAAGGTGTATGCGTCGACTGAAGGCATAACCTCGCGGGACAGGCTGGAGCGTGAGTGAAACGAGTCGATATAGTCGTCGATCGACTGCTGGTTCGTCACGGCAGCCAGCTCGTGACGGTCTACCGCGCGGAAGAGATGTCGGCGCTCCAGCTCCTCGACCAGGTTGTATTTCTCGTAGTTTTTGACCGTCGAGAACTCCGCGATGAGGGCGTCCAGGTCCATCTGCCAGGGAGCTGGCCGCTCCCTCCGGTACACCATGGCGAGGTAGCCGTGCTCGGTAAGCAGAGGTTTTAACCGCGGGAGCAGTATGTCCCAGTCCATCCAGTGCAGGCTTTCGCCGGCGGTGATGAGCGCGTAGGGGGGAGCAAGCTCCATGTCCTCGGCCCGCCCTTCGAGCCATCGCAGATTGGGCCGATCCCCACCCGGAAAGGCCTGCCCGCGAGCGATCATGGCGGGTGACATATCCACGGCATCCACCCATGCGAGCTGCTCTGCCAGGGGACGCGCCAGATCACCTGTGCCGGCGCCAAGGTCGAGCGCGCACCGTGGCTGGTCGGTGACGAGGCCGAGCAAGACATCGAAAACTTCATCCGGATAGGGCAGGCGTCGGTCGTAGACTGCGGCCACGCTCTCGTGCTGGAAGTGCGTCGCATTCTCCGGGGTCAGGTGGGCGGGCCGTTTCATCATGCATCTACCGTACCTGATCTATGAGGTTGCTCAGCTTGAACAACCGGTGGATCGGACGCTGCATGATTCCCGCGTTACTTTTGGACCCGCCCTCCGTTCTACCGATAGGTACCAATGCACGGAGGCCCACATGGACCAGCTCTCGCTACCTGCGCACACCGCACGCCGATCCCTGGGCAAAGTCTGCCTGGGCGTGATCGCGGCGTTCCTCATGGTGTTGCTCCCTCTAACGCTCTATGGATTGAGTTCCGACGGCGCGGCCGCAGTGCTCGCTCAGGTCGCATCGCCTCCAACGCCACCGCTGAGCTACACCGGCACGGCGG
Source organism: Chloroflexota bacterium (assembly GCA_025449555.1). Lineage (GTDB taxonomy): Bacteria > Chloroflexota > UBA5177 > UBA5177 > UBA5177 > JANWJD01. Next base: position 6,401 of record JANWJD010000281.1, read on the forward strand.
ATTGGACGACAGGCGGGCCATACGATCAGCTCGTGCCCGAGAAGGCGCGGGCCGATCTAGGAGCCACCCATATCACGTCGACCTGGGCGGTGGCCGATCGCACTCACTTCCGTATCGAAACGAGGACCTCCTCCCCACCGCTTGAAACCCAGACGTCGGTCTACGCCGCGGACGGCGGTGCCACGGAGATCTGGTATCGAGACATCGACGCGACCGCGCTTCGGATGCCACTCTCCCCGACCGGTAACGCGGTCGGAGCGCTCCTCACCGGTGGGGCGCTGCCGCCTACCGCATCGATCCAGCAGTACGTGGCTCAATACAACCGCCCCGCGTCGGGCGTGCATGCTCGGCTGGTCGGTCAACAGTCGTATCTGGGGCGAACGGCGGACATAGTTCAGGTGCGTCCGGTCTGGAGGGCGACCAGTTCTTCCTGCTCGATCGACGCACGCGGCCAGCAACACTGCAAAGACGTAACGCATGGGTACGGACGGGAGCAGATCTGGATCGATCACGAACATCTGGTGATCCTCAAAGTGCTGGTAACGGGCGTACCTGGTCGGTACGGTGGTAATCACACCTACCAGGTGACCTCGCTTTCCTTCGGTCAACATCCCACGACCGCGCAGCTCGCCTTTACATCTCCCGTGCCGATCACCAATCCTTCAACGGACTCGACGAATGGTGGGTTGTCTAGTGCCACCATTGGAGGCACCACCGGGTGGGATGCGCCTCCTGGTTTCGTGAGCGCGGGAGCTCCAACCGATCCTCGTGGTCATCTCTATACGTCGAGCGGCTCTAGCCAGACGGGCCAGCCGGGCGGGGCGGGTATCGCCGGGGCTTCTGTCCTTTTTGGTAGAGGACACTCCCATACCCGCGGCATCACGGCGAACTTCGTGCTGGTGCAGGAACGCAAACGCGAAAACGGACCGCCTCCGCTCTTCGCCACCGGCACAAGCCGGGCCGCAGGTACCTGCCAGACTATCACAGGCACCTTCCAAGACGGCATTCATTGGCTCGGCTTCGCCCGCCAGGATATCTACGTGCTGGTTTCAAGTGACCGCCTCTCCGAGGACAATCTCGTGCAGTATGTAGCGACTGCCATGTGCAGATAGAGAGCTCAAACTGTATCCCATTCATACCGAAACTGAAGCCGATCGAGTGCGGGACGAGATCCAGTCGCTGGTCCGTACCTTCCCTCGGAGCGAGGGAGAGGAGGAGTACCTTTCACTCCTGGGGCAATTGTTGATTGCCTGGGAACATGATCGCTATGTTGCATCAACCATCCCGGGTGTTGAAGTGCTGCGCTGCATGATCGAAGACAACGGAATGAAGCAGTCGGCGTTGGTTGGACCTGTATGTGCTTCCCCCGGCATCGTCTCTGAGATCCTTTCGGGAAAGCGCAAGTTGACCGTCAGCCATATAAGGAAGCTGGCCGAGTTCTTCCACACGTCCCCTGCAGTTTTCCTTTCCTAGTGCATGACCAAGCGTATTGTCGTGCAATCGCAAAGGGGCGCACCGCTGCGGCGGCGGGCCGGCACTCGGGCACGGCCCCTACGAACGCACAGCATCCCCCTCTGGCTCTGCACTAGCAACTGTACGGACGCAGGGCCCGAATCAAAGTTGGGACGTCTCCTGAACCGCGAGGTCACAGGCTGAAATCCGCTCCATACAGGATGAGCCCGAGTTTGCGTGCCACGCCCTGTGATGCATGGTTATCCCAGGTTGTGCCATACAGGGGGATGCGGCCGGTGGCGCGCACGGCCTGCGCCCACGCCGCCACGACCGCGGCAGCATAGCCGCAGCCCCGGTACGTTTCCAGCGTCTCCACCCCTGCCTCCGCGGCCCGGTCGGTGTGACGCGAGCTGTAGCAGAGCGAGACTGCGGAACCGTTCTGGACCACTGCCCACACCGGCTCGCGTACCTCAAACGTCCGTCGAGTGTTTTCCAGGTCGGTGACCATAGGTTGGAGCAGGTCGAGGTTTGAACGGGTTATCCGTGTGACTCCGACGGGCGTGGGCCAGGCATCGGGGAAGCGGTAGGCCGGCCCGAAGTAGGCCGGTTCGGCAGATAGATCGTCCCCCAGGGCCAGATGCAACGCCTGAAGGGTACGCGGCGCCATTCGCAGGTCATGACGAGCCGGCTCTGACGCAGCCAGTTCCTCCAGTTGCCGTACTGCGTGCTCCGAGAGGTCGTAGCGGACGCGCCATAGGTTTCCTGCGTGCGTGCTTCCCAGGAAGAAGCGCGGGGCCGGGTCGCCATCCGGCTCATTTACCGAGCGGATGCGTCCATCCTCGTCGTGGACAAACAGCGCCTCGATATGAGTCTGCAGCAGGTCCAGATCGGATGGGTTCATCCTGAGCATGGTACCGCAAACGATGAGCAACGGCGAGTAGCCTTCAGATGTTCACCATCAGTCTCCATCCATTCGGGCGTTACTTTCTTCGTTGCGCTGCGTTTCTACCTGATGAAGGCAGGGTCGAACCAGGTTTTGAGAGGTGGAGTAATGAAGCGCCGTGTTTACCGTATGCTGCTTCTCAGTGTGGTCCTCCTGCTTGCGCTCGCGACCGGCGCCATTCCGGCCCTGGCGAAAGGCCCACGGATCATGCTGGTGTATGGGACACCCCTAACCAGGACAGTCGTGATCAGCAATTGGCGTGATACGGCGGAGTTGATGATTGCAACCAACGACTCTATGTCCATCCTCCACGCACACCTGAAGGGGCGTCCATCCCTGCGCGTGGCGATGTTCTGGGGCATGGAGTGGGTGCACTATATGCAGCAACACAAACCACTTGCCGCCCTTCGACCACGACAGGCCGACCAGTTCGCGCGGCTCTACCCGGCGTATGGCAACGCGCCGGCGTTGTTCGTTTTTGACAGTATCCCCGGTCCGTACACGTCGTTGATCCGCCGTATCGGTCCGCAAGGGCTGGCGGTGCTCGCTCGCGACGGCATCCCGGTTCGGTTGTCGAAGTAGTCCGAAGTACCACCGCTCCAGGCGCTCGTCTTCTCACTTCTACTATCCGTTGGCTGCCCCGTTGGTTTGCCCTTCTAACAGATCGAGGGAGCGCGTGCGCGTTACAGCGACGGACGCTGCCGCGTTGTTGCTACAGATGTATGAAGAGGAGATGCCGATGCGTCGGATCACCCTTATGCTGTTGCTACTGTGTGACTTGCTGTTCGCTCCGCGGTTGATTCCCTTGCGGGCGGCGGGGTTGGCGCCGCCATCTCCGGTCACTACTCCTGTACTGCCTTTGCCTCCGTGTACGGACAACACCGGCCGGTGTCGGGTAGGCCCGTGTGATCGGTCACCTATCCAGCCGCCGGCACACCTGCCCGGGCCACGCTTCATCCGCACCCCGCGGGGCATCCCGCTTCGTTTGCAGCGCCTCCCCGGCACCGCCGCCGTCGCCGGCATCGCGCTCAACTCCGGGTGGGTGGCGTGGACCGTGCAGACGATCGCCGGGCACCGGCATTGCATTCGCCCGCGTTTGTACCTGGCCCGCCTGGACGATTTCCGGCCGTCCATCATCGTGTCACCCGCCTGCTCCGTGGAGATCGGAGGCCCGTACCTCTCAACATACTGGCTCGTATGGACCGAGTTGCACCCGACGCCGTTTGGCCGCCACAACACGCTGACGATCCACGCCAGGAACCCGATCTCTCATCGCAGTGTGTCCTGGTCGATCCCCTTTACCTCTCAGGTGCTCGGCCCGGGTGTTGCCCTGGACGGGAATACCCTCGTCTGGACGCGACAGTGGTGGGAGGGACAGAGCCAAACCCGGACTCTGGTCTACGGTGTCTTCGCGCGAACCCTGCCTGACGGCCCCGTGCGGTCCATTCAGGTCGGTCACGAGCACATCGGCCGGGTCTTCCCACCCTCCTACGTGGATGGTTATGTCGCGCCGCACGCCGCGGGCACACTCGTGGTTTGGGAGCGGTCGCGCTGGCGGAACGGAAATCCCCGTACCGATGTCATCGCGGCGAC
>JANWJD010000282.1 GCA_025449555.1 Chloroflexota bacterium
CTGCAGGATATCCACTGGTCGGGCGGGATGCTGGGTTACTTTCCCACCTACACGCTGGGCAACATCCTCTCGGTGGCGCTCTACGAGGCGGCACTGGCGGCCCAACCCGCCATCGCCCAGGAGGTGGGTGCCGGGGAGTTTGGGAGCTTGCGCACCTGGTTGACCGCGCAGGTGTACCGGCATGGGCGGAAGTTTGAGCCCAATGAGCTGGTGCACCGAGCCACCGGCGCACCACTCCAATCCCACTCCTACCTGCGCTACCTCCATGACAAGTTCAGTCAGCTCTACGGACTGTGATCGGAACGACCCGCCGGGGTGCGAAGAACCACATGCGCAGTTCAGCCAGCGATCAATCGCGCAAAATCGGGCTCACGTAGAGAGGGAACGCGCGGCGTCGAATGTCAGCGCATCGTGAGGCAGGATGGCGTGTACGCCAGAAATGGTGTTCACGATCTGCGTGACGCGCAGGTGCACCGCCAGACTGGCGAGCGCGAGCGCGCGGGGACGGGTGAGTTGATAGCGAACTTCCAGGTAATCGAGCATGCGGTTCAACGCTCTATCAGCCGCCGCGTGCAATGAATCGTCGAATCCAAACGTGATGTATCCGGCCGGCGTGGTGGCTTCGGGGAAGGAAAGGTTCAGGCCGGGCCGCAACTTGAACGTCAGTTCGACCCGTTCCATGGGGCACTCAATGGCAGTCTGGCCCACCTCACCGTCGGCCTGGACCGCATGGCCGTCGCCGACTGAAAACAGTGCTCCCTCCACCTCGATTGGGAGCCACAGCGTGCTCCCGCTCACCAGCTCACGACAGTCGATGTTGCCTCCCACGGAGCGGGGTGGTGTCGTCGAATGCGGCCCCGGCGCAGCCAGTGCATTTCCCATGACGCCCATGAAGGGCCGCAACGACAGGGAGATTCGGGGTTCATCGCGGGTCACAGCCGTCATCCGCTCCGGATCGATGGTCCAGATCAGCAGGGTCTCCTCTGCGATGCGAAAATCGTAGTGCTTCATGAACGGACGAGGACCAGCCCAGGTGGATCCCCACGGACCCGGCCGGATGTCGCCGATTTCGATTTGAAGCGCGTCTCCCGGCTTCGCACCACGGACCGCGATCGGACCACAGAGGGCGTGGCCCTCCTGGGCCTCAGACAGAACGTCAAAGTCCGGGACCACTTCGCCAATCTCCGCCGCCAGGCGTCCCCATCCGGCGTCGAGCGTCTCGTAGACGACGGTGTCGCCGGGGTCGATGGTCAAGATCGGCGGTCTCGAAGCATCGAATGGGCCATGAACCATGCCTCGAGTCGGTCGCACGTAATGTGTGGACAAGTCATCTCTCCTTCAAACGAATGAACAATCGTTTTCTATTGTGCTGCACCGATCGGTTGAGCTGTCCCAGCCAGGAACCGACCTTTGCAGAGTGAGTAACAGGCGAACAGGTGCGTCCTGGACACGATGAGTCGGAGTGAAGCACACTGACGTATCTGTACTTGGAGATGGCCAGTTGGAGCGCCAGGACGCACGCCGTGGTCCGTCTGCCACGGCGCACAGCAGAGAAGCCGAGGTCGCGACCTCGTACATGAGTGCTCTGCGGGCCGATCCCGGCCTGGCACGCCGGTCCCACCTCCACCTGGTTCAGGCACATCGAGAGCAGGGTCTCGAACTACAGGGACGCCTGCTCTGCAACGTCTTGAGACCGCGCTTCATGTCGTTGGAACGAACCGAGGAGCTACGTCGCGTCAGCCGCATCCTCGCCGGTTTGTTGGAACGGGCCGGCGAGTACTTGCTCTCCTCGGATGAACGACTTGACCTGGTAGGGGCCTCAGACCAGGAGCGTGAGATTTGGGCGATAGATCCGGGGTATCCCGGGTTGACTGTTACCTCCAGGCTGGACTCCTTTATGGTCGGGAACCGGCCGAGGTTCGTGGAGTACAACGCCGAGAGCCCTGCCAGCATCGGTTTCTGTGATTGCTTGACGGAAGTTTTCGAGCGTTCGCCGGGCATGGCAGCCTGGTCTGAAGCAGGCCGGCTCGAGCGCTTCCATGTTCGTCGTGCACTGCTCCATTCGCTGCTGTGGGCATATCGCGAACGCGGGGGAACCGACACTCCGATGATCGCCGTCGTCGATTGGGACGATGTTTTGACGAAGCGTGATTTCGAGTTATGTGCCGAGTACTTTCGCGCCCACGGCGTGCGAACGGTCATTACTGATCCTCGTCGCCTCACGTATCGCGCTGGACACGTCTGGTGCGGCGACGAACACGTTACTCTGGTGTACCGGCGCGTCCTGTTGCACGAGTTGCTGGAGCGAGCCGGAGAAGCCGAACAGCTTCTCCGAGCGTACCGTGAGGGAGCAGTCTGCATGGTCAACAGTCCCAGGTCAAAACTGCTGCACAAGAAGGCGGTATTGGCGCTGCTGAGCGATAAGACTCTCGGGCTGGAACTTACGAGTGAGGAACAACTCGTGGTCGATGCCACTGTGCCCTGGACCAGGCTCGTGGTCAATGGACCCACAACCTACGAAGGTCGACGGCTCGATCTGGTCGAACTCTTGCGGGCCAACCAGGATCGGTTCGCGCTGAAGCCAGTCGACGACTACGGGGGCCGAGGGGTAGTGCTCGGCTGGACTACCGCTCCGGAGCAGTGGCAGATGGAGATCGGTAACGCTCTGGAACTTCACTACGTGGTGCAGGAACGGGTCGAGGTGCCATCCGAGGAGTTTCCCGCCTGGAAAGATGAAGCGTTGGACACTGTTTCATTGCTGGTGGATACCGATCCTCTGCTCTTCCGCGGTGAACTCGGCGGTATCTTGACCCGCATCTCAGGTGACCCGCTGCTTAACGTGACAGCAGGCACCGGAAGCACGACACCCACGTTCATGGTTAGCGAGGAGGCGAGTTGACGATGCAGACGAAATTCACCGTAGGCATCGAAGAGGAGTTCCAGATCGTGGATCCCGAGACACGGGATCTGCGATCCTCCGTTACTGAAATCCTGGCGCAGGGCAGCGAACGCCTCAAGGAACAACTGAAAAAAGAGATGTTTCAGGCAATGGTCGAGGTCGGCACGGAGATTTGCGACGATGTCGAACAGGCGCGTGCCGAAGTCATTCGACTAAGACGAACGGTCGGGGAGTTGGCGGAAGCGGCGGGCGGACGACTCGTGGCGTCGGGAACCCATCCCTTTGGAAATTGGCAGAACATGGAGATCACCGATGACGAGCGGTATGTGTCACTGACCGAGCAGCTCCAGGAAATAGCTCGATCGATCGCCGTGTATGGACTCCACGTCCACGTGGGCGTGGATGATCGCGATCATTCAATCGAGCTGATGAACGAAGCTCGCTACTTCTTGCCGCACATCCTGGCGCTCTCGGTCAATTCACCGTTCTGGGAAGGTCGCAATACCGGCATCAAGTCGTACCGCTCGGTGATCTGGGGACGCATGCCCCGGTCGGGAATCCCAGACTCGTTCCGCTCGTGGGACGACTACCGGTCGTTTGTGGACATGCTGATTGCGACACACTCCATCGATGAACCGAAGAAGATTTGGTGGGACATTCGACCCCATCCCAAATTCAACACGCTCGAGTTCCGGGTCTGCGACATGCCGACGAGGGTTGAGGAAACCATCGCGCTTGCGGCTCTATTTCAGGCCGTCGTGGCAAAGCTCTCTCGACTCCGCTCCCGCAATCTCGGCTTTCGAATCTACCAGCGCTCGCTCATCGCTGAGAACCGGTGGAGAGCCATGCGGTTCGGAATCGACGGCCAGTTGATCGATTTTGGCAAACAGTGCGAGGTTCCGATGCGCGATTTGGGCGAAGAATTACTCGACTTCGTGGACGATGTGGTGGACGATCTCGGCAGCAGAGCAGCCATGGAGACGGTGCGCCACATCCTCCGACACGGGACGGGAGCGGACCGACAGCTCGCCGTGTACGAACAGACGAATGATCTGCGGCGCGTGGTCGATTTTCTAGCCGAGGAAACGATGCGGGGAGTCCGCCCGGCAAACGCCGTCGCAACAGCGTGAGCCGGCGGACGGCAAATAATTCCGACCGGCCGGCGGTCCCAGTTTTCTCATGAACAGGGAGTACCACCGATGGTACAGCGACCGACTAGGACGCGAGATGGAACTGCTGGCGTACGGCCACGACGGACCCACCACCCTGGTTTTTCCTACTTCGATGGGACGGTTCTACGAGTTCGAAGACCACGGCATGGTGAACTGCCTGGCCCCGGCCATCGAGCGCGGGAGTTTGCGGCTGGTTTGTGTGGATTCGGTGGATGCCGAAAGCTGGTACCACTGGACGGCGCACCCATACGACCGGCTGCAACGACATCTTCAGTATGAGGGCTATCTTCTGGAAGAGGTTTTGCCCCTGATCCGGTCATGGAACCCGGGTGCGCCGGATCAACGAATCACCACTCTGGGTTGCAGCCTGGGCGCATTTCATGCAGCGTTGCTTGCCCTCCGGCATCCAGGGGCGGTGAATCGCATGCTGGCTGTCAGCGGAAAGTACGACAACTCAAACTTCCTGGACGGATTCAGTGACCAGACCTCGTACTTGACGAATCCGCTCGCGTTTGTACCGGGACTGTTTGACGAGTCGATTCTGCAGGCTCTGCGTGCCATGCAGATTGTCATCGTCACGGGCTCAACTGATCCGCACGTCGAAGAGGCCCGACAATTATCGAGCATTCTCTGGGAAAAACACGTCCCCAACTCGCTGGATATCTGGGACGGCTGGATGCACGATTGGCCGTATTGGCAAGCAATGGTAACCAAGCACCTCTAGCCGCGGTGATCTGAAGGGAGTAAGGCACATGAAGGTAGGGCTGCTTATCGGTCGGGAAAATACCTTTCCTCAGGCGTTCATCGACCGGGTCAATGAAATGGGTACCGGCGTAACGGCGGAACTCATCAGGCTCGGTGGGACACATCTCGACGACGACATCGAGTACAGCGTCATCGTCGATCGGATGTCACACGAGGCTCCCTACTACCGCGCCTATCTCAAAAAAGCGGTGGCGGATGGAGTCACGGTCATCAACAATCCCTTCTGGTGGAGCGCCGACGATAAATTTTTCGAGTGCATCGTCGCCCAAAAGCTTGGGGTGGCCGTGCCCAAGACGGTTGTGCTACCGACCAAGACCTACGAAGCAGACGTCATTGACGAATCGTTGCGCAATCTGGTGTTCCCAATGCCATGGCAGGATTTCATTAACTACACCGGCCTGCCGGCTGTTTTGAAACCGGCCGTCGGCGGTGGCTGGAAAAACGTCTCAATCGTTCACTCGCTCGAGGAGTTGTGGAGGGCATACGACGCCAGCGGGCACCTCCTCATGATCCTTCAAGAGTTCATCAAATTCGAGAATTATGCTCGTTGTTTTGTCATCGGTCAGGACCAAGTACTCGTTTCGCGCTACGATCCGGCTCGTAGCCACTGGGATCGATATGTACCGGGCGACGACGGCCTCGACCCTGAGCTCCGCCAGCGAATCGTCGATGACTGCGTCACGCTGAATCGAGCGTTGGGATACGACATGAACACCGTCGAGTTCGCGATTCGAGACGGTGTCCCCTATGCCATCGACTTTCTCAATCCGGCGCCTGACTTCGATCAGCGATCCATCACTCCCGGATACTTCGAATGGGTGGTACAGCATATGGCAGATCTGGTGATCGAGCGGGCCCTCCACCCGCCCGCGCCACCCACCGACTTGCGATGGCAAGCCATGATGGATCCCTCGCTACCCACGCACGACGTGTAGCCGCGTCCGGCCGTCGGCGTTGCGGGTACGATGTGAACACATCTACCGTGGAGTAACGTTGCTTGCCTTCGCCCGCGATTGAACTTCGTGACGTCACAAAACTGTATCCCGGTCCGGTCAAGGCGCTTGATGCCGTCTCCATCCATGTTGAGGAGGGAGAACACTGTTGTCTGTTGGGACCAAACGGCGCCGGTAAGACCACCATCATTCGGTTGCTACAGGGCGCGCTGGCCCCAACGGAAGGACAACTCCGAATTCTCGGCGAGGATGTGCGAGGGCGGTCCATTCTCGAGGTGAAGAAGCGCGTCGGTATCGTACCGCAGAATCCGGGCATGTATCCCGACCTCACCGTGCGAGAGTATCTGCACTTTGTGGCTGCGCTCTATGGGAGGGGCGAAGTAGAACCGACCGCTCGCCAATATGCCCTGGAGGAATCCATCGACCGTCCTCTGGCCACTCTTTCCGGCGGCTACCAGCGACGTCTGCTCGTAGCGGCCGCCGTCATGAGTGAACCTGCGCTGCTCTTGCTGGACGAGCCAACCGTCGGGCTGGACCCACTGGCGGCGGCGGAAACCAGGGGGCTGCTGCGCGAGGCGATGCGCGGTCGAACCGTGTTCATGAGCACACACAACCTGGCGGAAGCCGAGGAACTGTGTGACACGGTCATAATCCTGCGACGTGGCACCGTACTGATCCACGAGCGGATCGAAGATCTGCGACGTCAAACAGTGCCGCGCGTCCACCTGGCTGCGCTCCAGGGTCCGGACGCACTCTCGGTAGCGCTGGGCAGTCTATCGTTGTCTGCCGCGCGCAACGAACACGGCGTGTGGCTGAGTCTCGATCGGGCACAGGAGTCAATCCCAGATCTGCTGCGCGACCTACTGGGCCAGGGCATCGACGTATACGAGTGCAGGCTGGTTCCCCCGACCCTGGAAGATCTGTTTGTGGAGGTCGTCTCGAGGGTATGAACGATCGATTGAAACCATTGTTCCGCAAAGAGGCGCGTCAGATCACACGATCGAAACGCACGGTACTGGCGGCTGCCCTGGTTCCGGCGTTGATGCTCATCTTCGTGACCGGGGGCGACATCGTGACCTTGCGTCTCGGCTTTGGATCAAAGCCCATCTATTTGTTGTCGTCTTCACACGCGGTTTCAGGCGTCTACTTACTCCGCCACTTCACGCTACCGATCCTGATCACGATTTCCGCCCTGGTGACGCCGTCTATCGTGATGGGAGATGTACTGTTTGGGGAGCGTGAACGACGCACCCTCGATCTGCTGGTGGCGCTGCCGATTTCCGCGCTCGACGTCGTGCTCGCCAAGCTGGCGGCTGTCCTCCTGTTTGCTTTGACGGTCACCATTCCGTTGTTCGCGCTCAATGTCGTAATCGTATCTTCATTTGGCTATGGGTCGGTGTCACAGACGATCGCGTTGTTTGAATTGATGCTGGCGGCGATCTCGTATTCGGCCACGAGCGCACTGATCATTGCCCTGATTGCCGGTGAGGCGCGGGCCGCCAACATCGTGAGCGGGCTCCTGCTGGGCCCAATCGTGCCCCTGGAAGGACTGATTCTGACCAGCACCAAAGGTGACATTGCAGTGACGATCTGCGCCGTTGGACTGGGACTGCTTACCTGTGGTGCGCTGTACCGTTCGATCCGTCTCCTGTCATTTGAGCGGCTGTATGGAGGAACGTGAGACAGTAGAGCAGCGGCTCGGGGGTGTCTGGAAACCGCTCTCCAGGAAGGGCGTCGTAGAGGGACTCCATGCATTTTTCGGTTGACACGCTTCACCATTTGCTCTCCACGTGGGGTTACCTGGCAGTCTTTCTCTTCGTGGCGGTGGAGTCGAGCGGAATCCCATTTCCGGGTGAGACGATGTTGATCACGGCGGCAGCGTATGCCGGGGCCGGTCACCTGCAGATTCCATTCGTCATTGCTGCGGCGGCGCTGGGCGCGATCATGGGTGACAATGCCGGCTACCTGGTCGGCCGAACCGGCGGACGTGAAATTGCCTTGCGCTACGGCAAGATTATCCGGCTGGACGAGGCCAAACTGGCCGTTGCCGAACGCTTTTTCGACAAACATGGCGACAGGACCGTGTTCCTGGGACGCTTCATCGCGGTGCTTCGCGCCTGGGCGGCATTTCTCGCCGGAGTCAACCGAATGCCGTGGCGAAAATTCTTTGTATTCAACGCGGCCGGAGGGATCACATGGTCCGTGCTGTACGGCGTTCTCGCTTTCGAACTGGGTAAGAATCTGCCGCTGCTCGACAAAATCGTCAAGACCATCGGCTACGTCGGCCTGGGTGGCGCGGTACTCGCGGCGATCGTTCTGTTCCTGGTCTATCGCCGGCGAAAAGCCGGCAGCCGAGCCCAATCATTGATCAACTCGAATAACACAACGGTCGCGCCGTCCTCGGGAAACGATAGCGTCCCTTCCACTGAGCCGGCCGACATCAACCGGACGTCGAGACCCCCGATCTAGTCGGGGATCTCCCCGGAAGCTTCGCTACGCGCCGCCGACCCGTCGACGTCCTCCGGGGCTCTGCTATCCAATCCTCCGTGCCGAGGCAGATACGGGCAATTCCTGCACCCGTTAGCGCAGCAATATCCGCGCGCCAGCAAAAAGCTCGCTGTTAACGCCCCATCTGGATCGAAAATATCGTCGTCCACGGTTGTTAGTCGCCCTGGAAGTCGAATCCCGACGGTTTGACGAACGGCGGACCGACCTCGAGTGCGATCAACTGATGAGCTACGAGTTGGATTGAACGCGGATTGCCTTTGTACGGCTTGCCGTTCAGATACGACCGCAAGTGTTGTCCCTTTTTTAGCGGTATCGAGGCAAGGTGAGTGCTCGACAACGGTTGGCCCCAGATATCAAAGAAGTTGCCAAGGGTGAAAAGGCGAGCGACCGGCGCTTCGATGTGCACCTCACCGCTATCGTCGTGGGTGTGGAGATAGTAGACGCAGGTATTGTCGTCGATTCCAATGTTCGCCGGAAGTGCCAGATTCTGTCCCCGGTACGCGATCTGTAAATGAGCGTGTACGTGATACCCAATGTTCTCGTTGTTACAGGGAATGCCGTCGATCCGTCGGGCCAGGGTGGGAGCTGCGGTAGCGAAAGCGGGTGGTGTTGGGGCGGCGCCTTGACTCGTTCCACCGTGTGACTGGATCATGACGATTACCACGATCGCCGCAGCCAGAATCGTCAGGACGGCGCCGGCAAAGAGAGCCCGCGGAGTCGCCGGCCGTGATGTGTGACCGGCCGTCTGTCCAGTCGCTTCGCGCCGGATGTTCGATGGTTGGCGCTGGCGGGGACGCGGCGCCCGCCGCCTGCTCTTTGGCATTACCGTCCATTTCGAATGTCAACCAAGTATACCGACCGCACCAAAGTGTCACGGCGGGAGCTGCGGTTCCCGCCAGTGGTGAGACCCACGCGATCGCGACTGCGGGCCGCGCGAGGCAGCGTGCAACCGGAGCCTCAGCATTAAGGCGTGGGAGGCGGAGTAAGGACCGGTAGAGCCGGAGTCACTGTCAGGGTGGCATGTGGTTTCGAGGCGGTCACAGTGTGTTCGCGACGAGGCGACCCGGACGAATGCTCGCCCCGCGGCCGGTGAGGTGGAGAAGCGACCCAGGCGGCCCTGGCGGCGGGCGGAGTGCGGTGCGGTCGGGCCGCGCGAGCGGTGGGACGCGCCGTAGGAGCAGGCGGTGGAGCAAGGTGGAGCAACGCTCCGAGAGCGGGAACGTGATACGCGGGAAGATGATCCACCAGATAGAAAGGCTCACCACCCTGGGGTGCGATCACAGTGACGTGACCGGCGGTTGGAGTGAGGTCCGCCAGCACGTTTCCTCCGGAATCGACAAAGTTCGCATCCGGATGATTCCACTTCAGTGTGAGTTTTCGGTTCGTATTGCTCGCGTTCCACAGCACGGCGATGTTGGTCGCGCCGTGTTGAAAGCGCAGAGCGTAGAGCCCGTGCCGACCGAGCCAATCGGCGCCGACGAAGCGTGATCCGTCCAGAAGGCGCGATAGGTAGGCGTACGCCACGAATGCCGGCTTGGCGGATAGGTCGCGACGCAACAGTCCGAAGTGTGCCTCGGGATTGGAGGCGGTATGCGGATCGTCCCGCAAGTCGTACCAAAACACGCGCTGTATCCCCGCCGCGGCGGCGAGGCTGTAAAACCGCACCAGGTACCGTGCCTGTTCGACTTCCCCGTAACAGCTATCGCAGCCTTCGCCTGCCGGCCACCCAATCTCTGAAAACCAAATGGGCTTGTGCAGGCTGCGGAGTGCCTTCACTTGCTCCAAGAAACTGGTCTCAGGCAGGTTCCGATAGGGATGGACCGCCACCACGTCAAAACGTCGGGTGCGGTCCGCCACCGCACGAATGAAGCTCAAATCTATGCCGCTGGTGCCGGCCAGCACGATCTGCGACCGTCGATCTGCTCGCTTGACGGCACTGCCCGCGGCATTGAGCAGTACTGCATAATCTGCTGCATCAGGAGACGGGTGCCAGAATGTGTCGACATTCGGCTCATTCCAAATCTCCCAATACCGCACGCGACCCCGAAAGTGTCGCACCACATCGTAGGCATATCGAGAAAAGTCGGATGCCAGTCGCCGAATGTCGCCGTGCGGCATCGTCCCGTGATCGTGAAAGGTCCACGTATTGCTGTAGTCCAGCAGCCCGAGGATCTGCAGCCCCGCCTTGCGTTCCTGATTCACCGTCCGGTCGTAGTCGGTCCACCAGTAACGACCCGAGGTGTCGGCGTGAAGTCGCGAGGCCGTGAACTCTTCGCGGACCCACTTTGTGCCCAACGCGCGAGCCCGCTCCACGATGAGGGGAGAGATCGTCCAACTGCGCTGTGTGACGAACGACCCCACGCCGAAAATGTCTCCCACGGAGTGCGGGACGAACTGAGCAACGTAACGGCTCGGATGCTTGGTCCGCGATGTATGCGAGCGCAACTTCGCGGAAACGTCACAGCGCGTGGTTTTGCCGGACGATGGCAGGTGCTTCGCCAGTGATTGCCTGGCAGCGGTGCCGCTAGTTTTAGCGGTGACTCTGCAGTATGTATGAACGGATTGGCGGCCGGCAAGATGGGAGCGAACGACGGCATGACCGCGTATTCCAGCCCGTTGGTGCCCGGCCGCGTGCGCCGGAAGGGGCAGTGCCAGGGAAACCGAAGCCAGGAGTAGAGTGGCTACCGAGAATAACCGGCTCACCTGTCATGCATGCCTTCTCGACCGGATTCTGCGAGTGTATCCCGGCCGGCACGATCACAGAAGAGGCGCAAGTCCCCCTTTCAACGGTGCTCTTTCGCCGGTTCGGGTCTGTACGCTAGCCGTTGAGTTTTTACTCGCGGGAGGTACGAGCTGGCACCCACGTGGCTGAGGAAGTCCTGCCGGCTCCCCTCGCCTTCAACGTTCGGTCCAGATCGATGCGCGTGCACGGGTAGTCCGACTGTCACAAAGTGGAAGTCTTCCACGTTCAACCTGTAAATCCGTGAAATCGCGCCGCCTGTCTCCGCGAATCGGCAGAGGATAACGCCCGTGCATCCGAGTGACCTTTCTCCCATCCGTCTGATGTTGCGCATCCTGCCTCTGGTCGTTGCCCTCTCCGTCGTCCACCCTTTGGCGGCGGACGCCAGGCATGCGGGGAGACAAGCGGCGGCCTCCGGCACGCACGTGACGATCGTGTTCGGACAGGAGATGGGGAACATACGGCCGTTCAGTGTGACCATTGCCTCGAACGGCACAATCAAGTCAAACGGTCCCATTCGTCTGACCGGGAATGCCGCGACGATTTCCAAGGACGCGGTATCCGGTCTTGTCCTGCTGGCTACGGCAGAGGGGTTCAGGACACTACCGAGCTTCACGTCCTGTCCGGGCGCGCTGCCTGATCTGGCCACCCGCTACATCAACATCAAGACGCCAGGATGGCACCATCGCGCCAGTGCCAGAGGTGGTTGTCTGGATGGTCTCAACCAGCTCTTCGCCGTGCTGATGAGTGTCACGCACGCCTCGTTTTAGCAGCGAACCGGCCCACTGATGTCTACGGAAAGGTCGAGCCGCCCGGTCCGAGCCGGCGACGGAGCGACCGGCCCACGCCCTCCTCCGTATTTCCAAAATCGACTGTGGACCGAGCACGTGACGCGGCCCAAACGAACATTAGTCGCGCGGCAGAGAAGCGTCCTCCGGCGGGTGAGTCTCTTCACTTTGATCTGATGCGATGGCGAGTTCTGCCTCCACGTCCTCTTCAGTCAGGGTTCGTACCCGGGTGCTAGAGAGTGGTGGAATGATCTTGGGCAGTGATGCGTCCACGGCGCCGGCAACTGCTCGTTTGGCACGGGTCAAGGGGCTCTGCTCCTGCTTCTGATCGAATTGGTCAAGCATCTCGCGCAGACTGGCGGTCAGAGCCTGCTCTTGGGTCCAGGCTTTGAGAATGTCGGTGTATACGTCGCCCGACGTCCTGCCCCCAGTATTGGACTTCAATTGACGGCGTCGAATCTCCAGCAAAGTCGGTTGATACTGGGTTCGAAACCAGACCCTCGCCGCTTCCTCCAACGAGACCTCTCGCCCCAGCGACCGCTCCAGATACAGTCGGTATCCCTCGACGTGATGGTTCAGGAGGTGGTATCTCCAGGGTGCGGTTAAACGAATGCCGCTGAGTCCGGTGGCGCGCTCGAGTTCCCGGCGGGCGTAATACGTGAGGTTTACCTCACCCTCTTTGCGTGGTAGAGCTTCCGTCACTTGTGCGTCCAGAAATTCGATGCCAAGCGCTTTGGCGGCCGCCACGCGCGTATGTCCGTCGATGACAAAGTAGCGATTGCCCACCTGGTACACCGTTATTGGAGGCAGTTCAAGTCCCGACTTCATGGCATTCAGGATAGACCGGTAATTCGCGGTCGCCGGCCCTGCTCCGAGGGGGAGAAAGGTGGGCGCGAGTTTCCCTGCCTTGCCGGCGCTCCCAACGATTCGCTTCACCCGGATGGGACGAACCCCCAACGGGACCGTCGAAATGACGCCCGCTCTGGTAGCCGCTTCCTGATACGACAGCGGGCTCTTGTCTCGTGTAGGCATTTCGAATTCGATCTCCTGTCATCTTCCTCGGCACCACAGCGCGATACACCAAGCAGCGCATGGCCCTGGAATTGCTTTCTTCCCCTCTCAATGGTACGTGGTGACGTCGTGTCATCGGAAGGTCGGATGTCGGTCGAGGGAGTTGACAATTCGCCTCTCGTGCCTATCACCCGGTGTTCTGCAGACCAGCGGCTATGCCGGCAACGCTTCGGTCGATGACCGATCGCAGCAGATCTGCCCGTTTTTCGACTTGCTCGCCTCGTACTTCTTGAATCGCTCGAGCCTGGATGTAGCTAATTGGGTCCACGTATGGGTTTCGCAATGCGATCGACCGCTGTAGGACAGGCCACGAATCAAGCAAGCGCTGCTGCCCGATGACGGCATTCACGCCCGTACATGTGTGCCGGAACTCATCACTGAGAATCGTCCCCAACCTCGTTCGGACCTCAGCATTGGGAACCAGGTTCGCGTAGATTTGCGCGATGGCGAGATCGGCCTTCCCGAGCGAAATTTGGGCCGCGTCGATCAGCCACCGGAAAAAGAGCCAATCGCGGTACATCTCACGCAACCGGTCCAGGTGTCCCGCGTCAATGGCATCGTTCAAAGCAGTGCCGAGCCCGTACCAACCCGGCAAGCCATACCTGCTCTGGGTCCAGGCGAAGACCCACGGAATCGCACGCAAGTCCTCGAGCTTCAGGTCGCCCGATCGACGTCTAGCCGGGCGTGAGGCAATTCTGAGCCGCATGATCGACCGCAACGGCGTGCCTTCTTCAAAGAAATAAAGGAAATCAGGATCAGCTTCGATGAGGTCTTCGTACTTCTCCGACGCCACCAGCGAGAGCCGCTCCGCCAGTTCCTCCCAGGCAGAAAGCCTACTGTCGATCACATTTCGGGGCAGGCTCGCGGTCAGTACCGCATGCACCATCTGCTCCAGGTGACGATGAGCGATCCCAGGGTTGGCATAACGCGAGAACAGTACCTCTCCCTGTTCAGTTACCTTGAGCCGGCCCTGGATCGTTCCGCGGGGCTGACCCAGGATGGCGCGCTGCAGCGGTCCACCGCCGCGGCCGATTGCGCCCCCCCGACCGTGGAAGAAGGTCATTTCCACGCCCGCGTGCCGGGCCGCATCCGTCAGCGCCTGCTGCGCCCGGTACAGCCACCAATTGGACGTCACATATCCTGCATCCTTGTCGCTGTCCGAATAGCCGAGCATGATCTCCTGCCGGCCGCTCCAGGCGGAGAGCTGGATGCAATAGGCAGGATTGTCGTACAGCACACCCATAATCTCGGGCGCGGTCTCCAAGTCATCCCCGGTCTCGAAGAGCGGTACGACTCGCAAATCCGAACGGTGTTGGATTGGGTCGAAGAGACCGGAAACGCGAGCGAGATAGAGCACCGCCAGAAGGTCTGCGGCTCCGCGCGTAAAGCTCACGATGTACGTGTCGACCGCGTCCGAGCCGAGTTCGGATTGCATGCGCCTGATAACTGAAAAGACTTCCAACGTTTCGCGTGCCGGCTCCGAAAGACCCGAGGCATCCGGTGAGGAGTCGTCGCTCAGCAGCATGGTCGTGAGCGCCTGCACCTGCTCGTCCTCATTCCAGGCCGAAAAAGGTCGCCCGTCCGAGGACCGCGGCACAAGCTCATCGAGTACTTCGAGATGCCGGTCGCGATGCTGACGTACGTCGAGACGAGCCAGGTGGAAGCCGAAGACACGCACCTGCCAGATGAGATCCTGAATCGCGTCGTCTGCCAGCCGCACCCCGGCATTCGCTCGCAGGCTGCCCTGCAGGAGGGACAGATCGTCCAGAAATTGTTGGGAGGTGGCATATGCTGGGAGCGATGAATCACCCTCCGCGACATCAAGTGCGCCCCACTGTGAGCCGTTCTCACGGTACGCGGCCATCAATCGACGGCGCATGATCGACAGCTTTGCACGGTACGGTTCGCGGAGCACCGATGCTTGTCCGTTACCCAGTGCGTCTGGATACCGGCGAGCGTCCTCGGCCAGGGACGCGGTCAATTCGGGAGACACAGCGATGTGAGCCGAAGCAGACGTGAGCAGTGTGGAGAGACGGCCGGTGGCGGCCACGTACTTGGCAAGTACCAATGCTTTGTGCAGCCGCATCGTGTCTTCGGTGGCCGCGGGGGTCACATTGGGATTGCCGTCCCTATCTCCTCCCATCCAGGACCCGTAGCTGAGAAAGTCGTAGCGCTCGGCGCGCAATTCCGGGTACTCCTGCGAAATAGCTTCATGCAGGTCTCGATATAGACGGGCAGTAACCTCAAACACGCTACTGTCGAAGTAATAGAGGCCGTTGCGTACTTCGTCCAGCACGCTTCGCTGCCGGTGTCTGAGTTCGTCAGTTTGCCACAGATTGGTCACTTCCGCGTACAACCGGCGGGTTACATCGTGACGTTGCGATGGTCCGGCCGTTTCGCTTCCAAGTCGGCTCACGAGATTGGCGATGCGGCGGAGATGTCGTAGGAGCGTCATGCGGCGAGCTTCGGTGGGATGCGCGGTGAACACCGGGCGAATGCGCAAACTGTTGAGCAATTCGTGCACCTCGGACGCAGGAACGTTGTCGCGAGCCAGAGCCCGGATTCCTGCGGCGATCGACTCTTGCCTCGGTGCTGGGTAGACCTGGTTTTCGCGTGCCACCAGTCGGCGCAGCCGATGATTCTCCTCGGCCATGTTGATGAGATGAAAGTATACGGTGAAGGCTCGAACGATCTGTTCGAGCTGGTCGTCGGGCACCGCTGCGATTCGTTCCTCAATCTCAATTCGTGCCGCTTCGCAGGTGTGATGGCGACGATGACGGCACGCCTGGCGAAGGCCCTCTACGGCATCGAACAGGGCGGTGCCGCCCTGCTCTCGCAGGACGTCGCCCAGGATCCGACCGAGAAACGAGACGTCCCGGGCGAGGGCATCACTCGTATCGTCCAGAGGTGAAGAAATCATGGCATTTTCCGAGTGGTCGGGAGCTCCAGCTACAGTGACTCCCCTCCGACGGAGATCACCGCTCCATGGTGGCACGCGATGACAGTTGCAACTCGACCTGCATTTTCGGTGCGAGCCACGCGGAGTTCGGTTCCGAGTGATCCCTGCTGAACCGATACCCCATAACCGACCGACCCTTCCATCACCTGCCTGCGAGCTCGTTCCGCATCTGCACTGTCCTGGAAGAGGCCTATCACGGGGGCGGATGCGGTCCGCACCACGGCATTGAGCACCGACCCTGGGTCGGGATCGACGGAAAGCGCGAGCCCAAACTCACTGGCCGTCAGTTCACCAATGAAGTACGAGTGGTACAGCACTCGGGCGCCGATGCGCGCGGACCGAGCCAGAAAGGTGGCAGGATCGATCACAAACCCCGGAGCCGGCACATATTCGCCGGCCAGGACGATCGAGCCGTCGTGCTCGAGAATCCGGAGCTCGATCCCGGTGCGATCGCTCACCTGGGCCCAGTTCAGTCCGACGGGCGGGGGAACCGGCTCGGAAAGTGCAGTGGGAGAAACGATGGGCCAGGACGGAGTGCCCGGTACATCGCCGCGCGCCGATTGCTGCTCGGCCAGCTCACTCTCGGTCAGTAAGTGACTCAGTCCTTCGCCCATTGAGTCATCGGATACGTTCGTCATGCCTGCTCCTGGTTCCAGCTACGAGGTCGTTTTGCTGCATGTTACATGCCCATGCTAGCCCGCCGGCGCGTCAACGCACGGGCATACAATGGTCAAAGAGGTGCAGACGATTGAATGCTTCCTGGTGGAAGCGACTCGGCATTGTCCTGATTCTGGTCCCTACCGCCCTGTGTGGATGCACAGCGCTCAGCGTCCCTTCGCAAAGCAATCCATCGTGTTCCTGGACCAGTCAACTGCCGACCAACGCCGACGCCGTGTGTTTAAGTACTTTTCATACGCTGAGGAGTGTGCTGCAGGCGGCGATTCGGGGTGATGAAACCGCACTGAGGCGGCTTGTTCCCGATGCCGTGATCAGACATCGAATCGCCATGTTCGGAGCCTCGGTGCGTCACAAGGGTGACATCTCGGTGCACATCACACCGAGTTTTACCTTGTCGACGTTGAGAAGCGGCCAACTCGGAGCCGAGTTCAATATCGTCGGTCATACCCACCACGGCGATGTGAAGGCTCCACAAACGGTGTATCTCGCCAGAAGGGGTGGTATCACGGTCATCATCCAGGATCAGCCGATGCAGGAGTGGTGACTCATTCGAACAGGTAGAATCCAGGGATGAAACACGACAATCTGCGTGAGTCGCTGCGCGGTCCCGCGAAATGGCTCGGGGTGATTGCCTCGGTTGGCATGTTTGCGGTACTCGTGATGGGTGCCACGGTCACAAACACCGGTTCTGAACAGGGTTGTGGTCGCTCCTGGCCGCTCTGTCACGGCAAACTCATACCTCAGATGGCTGTGTCGACTGCCATCGAGTTCAGTCACCGTGCAGTCGTGGGAATCGAGAGCATGTTAATCATTGCGCTCGCCGTCGTCAGCATGTACGTGTACCGGAACCGCCTTGAGATCAAAGTGCTTGCGCCGCTCATGGTGGTTTTTCTTTTCTTGCAGGCCGGGCTTGGAGCGTGGGCTGTCATGTATCCGCAGTTGGCCGCGGCGTTGGCGCTGCACTTCGGGGTCTCACTGGTGGCTTTCGCCAGTGTGGTCCTTACCACCGCGGTGCTCTTTGAAGCGGAGGGGGGTGACGCGCTGCGCGACAGGGCTTTGCCGGCACACTTTCGTACCACGGTATGGGCTCTGACCGGATACTCATACGTCGTCGTGTACCTGGGTGCGTATGTTCGCCACTCTCGAGCCAGTCTGGCCTGCAGTGGTTGGCCACTGTGCAATCAAAGCGTGGTACCAGCCTTCACCAACTCGGTAGCGGTGGCATTCACCCACCGCGTCGCTGCATTGGTACTGGC
>JANWJD010000283.1 GCA_025449555.1 Chloroflexota bacterium
AAGGAGTACGAGCGCGAGATGCGCCGTCTTCACGAAGAGCTGGTCGCGATGCAGGCGTGGGTGAAAGCCACCGGCGCCAAGATCTGCATCGTATTCGAGGGTCGGGATACCGCCGGCAAGGGCGGCCTCATCAAGCGGATAACGGCTTTGCTAAACCCTCGCGTCGTTCGCGTCGTTGCGCTTCCTGCACCGACCGAGAGGGAGCGGACACAGTGGTACTTCCAGCGGTACGTCGCGCATCTACCGTCGGCAGGAGAGATGGTCCTTTTCGACCGCAGCTGGTACAACCGGGCGGGCGTCGAGCGGGTCATGAATTTCTGCACGGATGAGGAGTACGAGGACTTCATGAGGACCTGCCCCCAGTTCGAGCGCATGCTGATCCGGTCAGGGATCATCCTTATCAAGTACTGGCTTTCGGTGAGTGATGCAGAGCAGGAGCGCCGCTTCGTGGCGCGGATTAACGATCCGAGCAAGCGCTGGAAGCTGAGTCCCATGGACCTGCAAGCCCGCGCGAGATGGGTCGATTACTCGGAAGCGAAGGATCACATGTTTGCGTACTGCGACATCGAGGACGCTCCTTGGCATGTGGTTGAGACCGACAACAAGCGCACTGCGCATCTCAACCTGATAAGCCACTTCCTGTCCTTGATCCCGCACAAGGAGGTTCCTCGCGAAGATATCAAGCTTCCAAGGCGCCAGAAACGCAGTTACAAGCGGCCTCCGAAGAGTTCTCAGCGGATGGTTCCTATGAAGTACGAGGTGGAATGAACTATGAAAGTAAGGGACCTGCCACCCGGACCTCTGCTCACAGCAGATCCCGAAACAACCATCGCTGAAGTGGCGCGGCAAATGCGCACGGACGATTCGGACGCGATCGCTGTGATCTCTCAGGGTCGTCTTGTCGGCATCATCACGGAGCGTGATCTGGTGAAGGCCATCGCGGATGGCGTCGACCCGCAGCAGGCGAGGGCCGACGTCGTGATGACTGCAGACCCGGCTACAGTCGATGCTGATGAAGATATCGCCATGGTTGCGGTCAAGATGATGAGATTGGGTGTCAGACATCTGCCGGTACTGAACAAGGCAGGAAAACCAATCGGCCTGGTCTCAGCTCGCAACTTGGTCGCGATATTGGATCGAGGCGCTGACTGAGATACGAGCTCAGTTTTGCCTCGGTTGAGCCGTCCGTCGAATTTCCACAGATCCGAGCGTTGACGCTCTTGCCGCGGCTTTGTTAGGGTGACGTCGGGGTTCAGCGTCTGCGGCGCGAGACAACGAAACCGGGGGCTAGATGTTACGAATCCATCGCTACATGATCCATGCCGTTGTGCTCGCTACGGCAATGGCCATGTCCGGCTACACCGCCATCGATCGAAACTTCCTTTCGAACATGCATGCGGCTGCGGTCACAGCTGCCGCCGCTGAGGAAGGACTTTCCGTCGGCGACGTCTCTCTCGGCCGGGAGAGCCTCGTCATCAAACCGCTTTCCATTCCGACATCGCCGCTCGTAAACCGCGCTCCAATCGTGCACATCGTCGTTCAGGGAGACACCCTGGAAAGCATCGGCCAACAGTTCAACCTCCCCTGGAGGGAGATCGTCTGGTCGAATCCGGGCCTGCGCATGCCGCTCAAGGTGGGACGGTCGATCCAGGTGCCACCGGTGCCGGGCGTCGTGGTCGTCGTGAGGAGTGGGGACACGCCGGCGAGCCTCGCCGCCACGTACGGCGCGGATGAGACCACCGTTCTCGGCTTCAATGGATTTCGCGGGCCCCGGCTGGCGCCGGGCGCGGTGCTTGTGATTCCGGTAGATCCAGCCCAGGGTCCGAACCTGAGCACAGGCGTGCTGGCCGACCCGGTTGAACCTGGCCAGTTCCTGTGTCCGATCCCTGGCGCTCCGATCATCCAGCAGTTCGGGCCGACATCGTTCGCCGTAGAACTGCCCTTCGGCGGTTATCTGCATTTCCATACAGGCATCGATTTGCTGGCCGGCTACGGCACACCAATCGTCGCGGCCGCCGGTGGAAAGGTGACCGCAGCCGGGGATGCGCCCTACTTCGGGACCCGCGTTGAGGTGACTGACAGCTTCGGCCTCGTCGAGATCTATGCCCACATGTTGCAGGTGAACGTGGCCGTCGGGCAGGAAGTCCAGCAGGGCAAGACGATCGGCTTTGTCGGCAGCACTGGTCTCTCAATCGGCGCACATCTGCACTTCCAACTCGAAGTCGGTGGCATGCCGACTGCCCCAGGTCCGCTGATCGGTTGTTAGAGGAGCCTCGAGCCGCCGGGTCGTATGTCAACCAAATTGCAGCGCTTGGGTTACCTTCCTCATTTGCGATGACCGAGTTACGGCTGCGAACAGTCGATGCCTTCACCGACCGGCCGTTCACCGGGAACCCGGCGGCTGTGATCGTGCTGGACGAGGCGCCGCCGGACGACTGGATGGCCGCGCTCGCACGGGAGATGAACCTGTCGGAGACTGCGTTCGTTATCCGGGCGGCGGTGCCTGACGCCGACTTCCGGCTGCGCTGGTTCACGCCGACCATGGAGGTCGACCTCTGCGGGCATGCCACTCTTGCCTCAGCGCACTGTCTGCTTGAAGACGGCGTGACCAGCCCGATCAGGTTCGCCACGCGCAGCGGCGTGCTGACGGTCACCCGTCAGCCAGACGGTTCACTAGTGATGGACTTCCCGGCCGCGCCCGCCATTCAAGTCGACGCGGTACCGGGAATGACCGAAGCATTGGGAACGCGTGTGGAATGGACTGGGCGCAGCCGTGGCGGCGTCGACTTCCTGGTTGCGCTCCTCGCCGACGAAGTGACGGTCAGGGAGCTACGCCCGGACTTGGCCGGAGTTGCCAGTTTGGACGCCTCCGGTGTAATCGTTACCGCCGCCGCTGACCCTGGGCGTGCGTATGCGTTCGTCTCGCGCGTCTTTGCGCCGAGAGCTGGTATTCCTGAGGACCCGGTCACGGGCAGCTCACATGCCGTCCTTGCACCTTTTTGGGCTGGGCGACTGGGCCGGACCTCGCTGGTTGGCATGCAGGTGTCATCCAGGTCGGGCCTGGTGGGAGTCGACTTGCGCGGCGATCGCGTGGCCATCAGCGGCCGTGCGGTGACCGTCCTGGACGGAGTCGTGAGGTCAAACCCAAACCCGAACTAGATGGCAGCCGCCGGCACGAGGTGTTATCGGAGGCCGTCCAAGAGCCACACTTCCGTCATAGCCGGCGCAGACATTAGCGGGAGGTAACGAATGGCGGCGTTATTGATTGCCCGGTTTGATGGCGATATCAACGAGTTGACGCAGGCGTACGACCGAGGACACGCGCTGATCATGAGCAGGGGAGGGGCAACTTCGTACGGCGAGCTGCGGCACCACTGCGCTGTCGGGAACGGCGCTCTTTTCATAATCGGCGTCTGGGAATCCGCGGAGCACATCCGAAGGCGTTGGTATAGCGATGAGCTCGCAGAGGTGCTGGTCTCGGTTGGATTCCCGCCGCCAAAGAGCGCCGATGTCACGATTCTGGATCTGCACGCGGTAGAACCGCCCCTCTAAATCGCCCCCTCCCTTGGCAAATCGAAAGTCCTGACCCGCACAGCCACCGGTAGCTTCAGGCGTTCCTTTCGAGGGCAGCCACCTGCCACAGCAGACCGCGCTCGTTGAGCCTCCTCGTAAAGCCGTGCTGCTCAACTTCAGCCAAGATCAGGTTCGGCGAGTGCATGAACACTTGGAACTGCATCCCGATCACTCGAAACCCAAGGTTGGCAATCATCAGACCAAGTCGCGTCCACAAACGGTCGTTGGGAAAGCTCATTACCAACACGTCTCTGGCGTGCTGCGCGGCGGCGCCGGCCAACTTGGGCATATCCGGATAGCAGCAGATGACCCGATTCATGATCACGACGTCGGCCGACTCGACCTCGGTCCCGGACTCCGCGAAGTCCATGACCCGTCGCTGGACCCGATCAACCAAGCCGGCCTCTCCCAGCAACTCACCGGCAGCCGATTCGTAGGTTGGTGTCAGCTCAACGTTGACCGCTTTGGCCACTCCCACTTTCAGCAGCTCGATCTCGATGGCTCCGATGCCACCGCCTACCTCGAGAAGAGTCCTGCCTTCGACACCCCGCATCTTGATCACGTCAAAGATTCGCCGAGAAGTCCCATCAAGGCCCATTCGCCGGTAGCGCCTCGCTTCCTTGCGCGCATTCTTCTCGCTGAAGATCTGCCGGTAACCCTTCGGCGTGCAGCAGTCGCTCAATCCCCGCGTCCCATCGTGTCTAAGTCTGATCTCGTTTGAAGAAAGCTCTTCCGACGGCAAAGGCGGGTCGGCTTGGGAGGTGCAGTGCGCCGATGGTCGGCGGAGTGGCCGCCTTGACAGGCGATCCCAGATCGAGACCCGCCAGCTCAGCATGCGCGTCTCTGACGAAGTACATCCTGCGGGGTGCCAGGGTCGCCCAGTGTCCGTTCGGCACTCTGCCTGCGAGCTGCACCTTCCCCATCCCGAGCATTACTGACGCCATCTGCTCCATGCCTCGAAGCACAAGAGGCGACCGCCACGCAGCATCAGGCAGCCGCGAGCTGGCAGCGTTGAGGGCTCTCAGGTAAGCCGGTTCCGTGAGCGACATCGTCCAGCGCAATCCCGGCGGCTCCGCTGTGACCTCGAGATCCATGGGACCTGTCCAGGTGAGGTCCACTCGGGCGGAACAGCTCTCCTTGGCTGCGGCCCCGAAGTATCGGGGACACGCATTCTCAAGAGGTGCCCCGTCGACAAAGATCATCCAGGTACCGTCAGGGGTCCGGTGCCAAATCGACCTATAGGGAGCGAAGGTATTGCGGGGGAAGGCGCGCAGGACAAGCACGTGGCCCGACGTAAAGGGCATTGCCATGACGCCGAAGCCGTCGACCCACTCGTGGTCTGTCCAGGGCGACGCCTGAACGGCTGGACTGATTGTTTGGAGCTCTTGCGCGAGCGAAGCCTTCCGGTTCAAGCTCGCTTACGCGCTCGAATCGAATACCCGAGAGTGCCGAACTCCCGAGCGCTCTCCTCTCCGCGAGCGCCCGCGAACGTGTCCAGTGGATTGGCCAGCTCGACGTCGACGAGGCCGGCGCCGCCGATCACGGTCTCCCACCCTGCGCACGGCAGGGCACCTGCGATTCAACCCGTCCAGAGATCGATGTCGCGAAGGGCTTCTTCGGGAACCGGGCGCTCGAGGCAGATGTCAGCAACAGTCATCCGGCCTCCCGGCTTTAGCACTCGGAAGATCTGGCGGTAGACGCCGATCTTGTCCGGGCAGAGGTTGATCACGCCATTGGAGATGACGACGTCCGCCCAGCCGTCCTCCACGGGTAGGTCCTCGATCAGGCCTTCACGGAACTCGACGTTCTCCAGTCCGAGCCTGGCCGCCATGGCCCTGCTGCGAACGAGCATCTGCGGAGTCATATCGACTCCGATCACGTGCCCCTCGTGGCCAACCCAAAGAGCAGCCAGGAACGTGTCCATACCGGCTCCGGAGCCGAGATCGACAACCCTCTCACCTGGCTTTGGGCCGCCCCAATAGAAAGGATTGCCCACGCCGGCAAACGCCTCGCAGGCCTCCTCCGGCAACTGGTCTAGAGGCGTGGGAGGGTAGCCGAGGCGAATTGCGTGCGATCGTCCCGTGTGGAAGTGGTATTCGGCGCTTGGATCTTCAGCGACCTCGCGATATTTCTCGCGCACCTCTTTGCGAAGCGCGTCCAGGTCGACCACCTCAAGTATCTCGGCCATCATCTTCTCCTCTCGTATTGCCTCTCCGCGCAATCATCTTGCGCAGACATCAATCGGCACCGGCCCGCTGAAACTTAAGGGACCGAGCGGCTGTATCGCGCATTCGAACTGCAACAAC
>JANWJD010000284.1 GCA_025449555.1 Chloroflexota bacterium
GAAATCGAATCGAACCATATTATTATCGACAATTGCGCTCACCAATTGGTCAAGAATCCGTCGCAATTCGATGTCATCATCACGACCAACATGAATGGCGATATCATTAGCGACCTTACATCCGGATTAGTCGGCGGACTGGGATTCGCGCCTTCGGCCAACCTCGGGAGCGAGGTCGCCATCTACGAAGCGGTCCACGGCTCGGCGCCGAAGTATGCGGGGAAGGACGTCATCAATCCCACCGCGGTCATCCTCACGGCCGTGATGATGCTGCGTCACCTGGAAGAATTCGAAGCGGCCGCGCGGATCGAGCATGCCGTCCTGGTGACATTGGAATCCGGAATCCGAACTCGAGATATAGCGGGCGACGCCGGCGCGACCGGTACCAGAGCGTACACTGACGCGATTATCGGCAATCTCGGCAAGAAGTCGTCAACCTGGACGGTGCGGAAGTACCGGCCGCTTCATCTGCCTTCGGTAAGCTCAGCGCCCGATTTCGTTCATGTGAAGGATCGTCGGGTCGTGGGGGTGGACGTCTTTCTGGAGTCGGCTTCAGACGCGGAAAGCATCGGCCACAGTCTCGAAACGCTCACATCCGACACGCCGCTGCAGCTGAAAATGATTGGGAATCGTGGGACAAAGGTGTATCAGCCTACCGGGGCCATTACCGATGTCGTCGATCAGTGGGTGGCGCGCTTCGTCCAGCGAGATGAAGCGGATGAGGTGACGGACGCGACAATTCTCGCCCTCCTGGGCACTGTCTCCCAACAGCACCGCTGGTCACACGTGGAAAAGCTGCAGGAATTCGACGGGGAGCAGGGCTTCACACGAGCTCAAGGCGAAGATTGACGCACTGCACGTTCTCCGTGCGCTATGCTGTTGACAAATTTCGCGGGGGTCCTGGTCGCGGTCCATCGATCCGCCAGGGTCCGCGAGGTCGACAGGCAGCAAATCATCAGGGGGGCGAAGCGTGCAACAGAGTAGACGTCCAGTTCGAGAAAGCTCACGGTTTTCCGATTTCCTCGGCAGCCGACTCATGATCTTGTTAATGGCAGTCGCCGTGGTCATCGTGGCCGTGGTCGTATTTCGAGCCACACGTCCTAACTCGACGCATCAGCCTCGCACGGCGGCACGTGCCAACCGTGCAGGACATGCCGCACATCACACCAATTCCCCAGCACCCAAGCCGACCAAGGCGCCCACGACCTATCAACTTCAGGTGACGGCCATGAGAATTGAAAGAAAACAGTACGCCGCACGGATTGTTCCGGTAATCGATCGCAGCGCGCATGTTTTCGACGCCACGGTGCGAGGAGCGACGTCCGCCAACAGTAACTTTAACGCGCTGGAACAATCGTGCTCGTACTGGGGCGGGAGGGTAGAAGCGATCGAAGCGTCGTACGAGGGCGTCCCACACCCATACGTGTGGTGGACTCCGGCCGGAACGCTCCATCATCAAGTCTCGGGCGTCTTCCACTACATGCTGGGGGCGATTCAAAACTGTGAGGAGTCAGTGCAAGCGACCGACTCAGGAGCGTCGGCGTCGGCCATATCCGAGATGTCAACTGCCGCTGGAAATCTACACAGCGAGGAGAATTACGCCCGCTATCTAGCCACGCACTGACCTCCAGAGGGGCGCAGCCCTTCATTGCGCGCGAACATAGGATTCTCGCGTCACTCCTGAAATTTGTCCCGTTGAGCCTGGTGGCGGGTGGGACTGCCGCGAAAGCGACGCATCTATGGAACCCGCTGAATGCTTCGCTCTTAAAGAAACGGACCGCCTGAGGCGGTCCGTTTCCATTCATGTCCGTTCGACGCGAAATTCGTTCAACAATTGCAGATTTTAGAACATCCGTCCGCGGCCAAATACGAAGCCCAAAAGAATGAGAATAACCAGGATGACGATAATCCAGTACACCAAGACGCTCTCCTTTCGCATGCCCACGTATTGAGAAGGTCGAAACCTTCGACTCTTCATGCATAACACGTTTGTGCCGCCTTGTCGAGGAAGTGACGGCCTGTGATTCCACCGCCCCAGCAGCGGCGGCACGCGAAAGAACTATTCTGCTCCCACGCTGGTGGTAAACCAGCGAAAGGCCCTACCCGGGAAGTCCAGGTGTATGATGATGACAAGTTGAGGCGGGTCTGCCATTTGGCCCTCCCTTGAGCGCAGACCCGCCTCCTCCCCCTGATCTGGAGTGGTTCGTATTGTCCCCCAGTGAACCATCGGCGACGGTGACTGCACAGGGCCATCAGGCCCGGGTACCCACCGGAACATAGTCCCATCACCGGGTTTCGCGAGTCGCGTCAGGTCGATACGTCTTGAGCCCAAACGAGGTCTCCGGCACGGGCAAAGGGGTCACGCTGACCTCCAAGAGGAACAACATCATGGAACACGAGTGGATTCCCAACCTTACGATCGGCCCTGCCGAGGTGGAAGCTGCGTACGAAGCGGTACGTACTCACGTGCATCGAACGCCTATGCTGACGAGCGCTACACTTTCGCGCTTGACGGGAAGCACGGTGCTTCTCAAGGCTGAAAACCTGCAGAAGACTGGATCGTTCAAGGCGAGGGGAGGCACCAACGCGGTACTCGCCTTGTCCACCGCCGAAAAGCGTCGAGGAGTCATCGTGGTTTCTGCTGGAAATCATGGGGCCGGCGTTGCGTACGGAGCCCGCATGGCCGGTGTTCGCGCCACGGTTTTGATGCCGGAGGGCGCCATGCGGAGCAAGATCGCCGCAGTCGAAGGGTATGGGGCAGTCGTACGATTGGTCGATCACATGCGGCTGATGGAAAGCATGGAGGCTATCCGGCAGGACGAGGGACAGGTCTTCATACACCCTTTTGATAATCGGTGCGTCATAGCCGGTCAGGGCACGGTCGGCCTGGAAGTATTTGAACAGGTGCCTGACGTAGAGGTCGTGGTAGTGCCGATCGGGGGCGGAGGACTCATCTCAGGTATCGCCGCCTACATCAAGCGGAAGAGACAGTCGGTCGCGATCGTAGGAGTTGAGCCGAGTGGCTCGAACGTCGTTTCGCAGAGCCTGGCTGCTAAACACCCGCTCGCACTCAAGCATTTTCACTCAATTGCAGACGGCCTGAACGCGCCATGGTCCGGCCCCAACTCTCTCAGCCTCATTCAGGAGTTGGTTGATGACGTTGTCACCGTCGAGGACGATGCCATCCTTGCCGCCATGTCAATCGTGCTCGAGCGCACCAAGTTGCTCGTCGAGCCGGCGGGCGCGGCCGGCGTTGCAGCGCTCCTGCAAGGGGTGGTGCCGCGAGCCAAAAGCAGACGAGTGGTCGTAATCTTGTCAGGCGGGAACGTAGATCTGACGCGGCTGGAGAGCCTGGGCGCGACCAAAGTCACTCCCCCGGCGTGACGCTCGCCCCTGGACTGGTTTTCCCTTCGGTGGTTTGCTGAAAACGGGAATCGAGACCCGCATGTGTCCGCTCGTTTGCCGCCGGAGGGAGCCCCCGTGGAGTATGTAAACGGCAAGCCGTCATCCGCCTTATCCGACACTGTTGATTATTCACGCATCCTTCACAACGGGGTGCCCCGGGACGAACTCGAAGCGTTGCTCCGCGAGCATGACCGAGCCAAGGAGGCGGAACTCTCTTCACTTCGGAGGGAGGTGAACGACCTTACTTCCCGCGCTGAAGCCGGGCTGCCTGAGGACAATTCGACGGACAGAACCGTGGAATTGCGCTCGGAGGTCTCGCAGTTGCGGCAGGAATTTGCAACTGCCATGGCTTCACTTCGAGGGTTGCTGTCCGGCGGGGACGGCAATCTACACGAAATGCAGCTCGCATCACTGCGTCGGCAAGTGTCCCAACTGGAAGGTGTCCTCGAGTCGAACTACCAGCGCGAGTTGCGAGTAGCCGAAGAACGAGAGTCCGCGCTTCGATCCGAGATGGCACAGATGCGGCAGGACCTCAGGGTGGCGCTCGAGACGCTGTATCGCATGCCGGATGAAGGGACAGCCCCAAGCGCGAGTCTCGATCTCAAGCCGCTCGAGGACCAGATCACCGAGCTGGGGAGTTCGTTCTTTCGACTATCGAATGAACAGCAGGCTCTTGCGCTCGAGCGGGAAGGAACGCTCAAGGCGGAACTCGCCCACATGAGGCGTGACCTGCTGGTTACGCTCGAAGCGTCATACCAGCTTCCAACGGAGCGGGTTGAAGCGCTTGATTCGCAGATCGCTTCGTGGCACGGCCAGGTGGAGGAACTTCAGCGAGTGGTGCTTGGCATGCAGGACGCGCAGGGCGAGGCTGCAACCCAACAACAGTCAGCACTTCACGCTGAAATGCACGAACTTCGACAAGACATCCAAACGACGCTGGTTTCTTCATTGCCTCAATCGGAACATGAAGATCTTCTGGAACAGCGGAATGTCACCAACCTTCTGGCGGAGCGACTGGACCGACAGGCGTCGGAGGCCGGATCCCACTTTGAGCAGCTGGCCGAGCTACTCACCGGGGGGGCATCTGCGCTGCAGGTGCAATTCGAAACTTTGCGCGCCGATCTCCAGGTGATCGCCCACGCCGCCGACGACAACCAGATGCTCGATCTTCTCAGCGAACGAGAGCAAACGCTCTCACAGGATATCGCTGCTCTTCACCGCGATCTTGCCGCCATCAGTGAAGCGGTGACGCCCTCTGCGGGTGAGCCGGTGAGTGACGGGGCCGAGCTTCAAGCGCTTCGTGACTCCGTCACTGCACTCGCAGCAGACCTAGCACAGACTCGAAACGAGCAGCAGGCACTTCTCCAGGCTCAGATCGAGACCGTGCGCGAGGACATCGCCACGGGACATGGCGCGATGCTGGAGGCCGCGCGCGCGGGCCGCGAATCGCGGGACGAGGGGCCGGTGCTGACGGTCGAATCCATAGGGGAGATGATCGGAAGCCGGTTAGGTGAGGTTCAGTCCCACTGGTCGGCAGCGCAAACCGAACTTTACCGGCAACTCGTGTCACAGATGGCAGAGGTTCAGGCGGATCTGGACCTTGTGAATACGGGAATCCAAGCGGTTCAGCCGATTGAGAACGAGGGTTCGGAGCTGGAATCGAGTCTGGTGGAAAAGGTGAACCAGATCCTGGCACATCAGCAGCTCCAGGACGTCGGGAAGCGGGATTCCGTTCCGGCTGAAATGCTCGACGTGATACGAGCCGAAATTCAGGCGATACGGGACGACCTGCAAGCGACAGTGCAGGAGCACTCGACTCCAGCCGATGAGCCGGCGCTGTCTGCTCCACATGTCTCAATCGACGATGTGATGCGCGAGATTTCCGCGCGGCTGGACGCGGAGCGAGCCGAAGAGGCTCGGCTGTCGTCGGATCGTGACGCCATGCTGCACCACCAGTTCGAGCAAATCCGCCGCGACGTCCAGAGCGCAGTGCAGCAGGTAGGGATGACGGTGGTGGAGGAGGGAACGACTGGATCCATCCTCGACCTATCGGAGCTCCGCTCCGACATCGCCGAATTACGCGACAGTGTGACGCAGATTCCGGCTTCTCACGACGGCGAACTGCGTACCGAACTGGGAACCTTGCGGCAGGATCTACTCGCGGCGCTCGATGCGAGGCAAGCACAACCCGCCCCCTCGCCGTCTGACGACGTGGACGGCGTAGATGCACTCGCGGATCGCATGACTGAGCTTGAACTCGCTCTGCAGCGGTCCCAGGAAGAACACGAACGAAGATTGGCGGAACGTGACGAACTGCTGTACAGCCAATTGGGTGAACTGCGCTCGACCGTATCCTCCGCGTTGGAGGAGCCGGAGCCGGCAAGTGACGAGGGCGCCGGCGAACTATGGCAGGCCGAGTTGGCCCAATTGCGTAGCGAAATCGCGGATCTTGCGCATCGCTCGGTGACACCCGAGGTGCACGACGATTCGGCGATCATCGAACTCGTGTCCACAGTGCGGAATGAGGTGCATGACGCGCTCGAAGCCATGCGTACAACTGATTCTTCGTCCGACGTGACTCCATCCAGTCAACTGTCTATCCAGGAGGGCTTGACTGCGCTCGCCATCTCGATCCAGCAGGCGACCGCGAATCAAGATCGACTGATTGAAGCGCAGCAGCAAACGCTGCAGGCAGCGATCGCGCAAATGCGTGATGAGATACACACTGCCGTCAGCGGTCTCACGCGCGAAAGCGTCGACTCGTTTGAAAAACGGCAGAACCAGCTTCGGCTTGACCAGCTCGAAATGGAACGTAATCTGGCGCAACTGAGGCAGGAGTTAGTGGCGACGCAGGCCGATCCCAGCAATAAGAAGAAACTCTGGCGTTAGACTGCCGGATCTCGCTGCGAGCCGGGTCAGGAGGTTCCGGAGTGACGAAGCATCAGGAGTGTCAGCAGCGCTGTCCGAGGAACAATACTGGAGTACAAAATGTATTCCGAGGGACTGTGATCGAGGCCACCGACCGGCCCCAATCCGTCGAGCACCGGCAGCCCGAGTCCCGCGAGATAGTTTGCGTACGATATGCCTCCGGTGGAAGCAGCCTCCAGATCAAAGCCCAACTCTTCCGCACACGAGCGAGCAACGGTGACGAGAGCCGCGATTTCGGGAGTACACGGCATGGGAGGAGCTTTCCAGCCACCGTACAGCATCGCCCGGGTGTGCGGCACAACGACCGAATCCACGATTCCCTGGATGGCATCCGTCACCGGTTTCAGATCGGTAGTGGCCACGGCACGGACATCGATTTCGGCGCGGGCACGTCCGGGCACAACGTTCGGCATGGTCCCGCCCTGCACGACTCCGACATTGACCGTCACCCCAGGTCGCATCTCATTCAATGCCTGGAGCTGAACGATTCGATGGGCCATCGAGAGGATGGCATTCGCCCCGCGTTGCGGCTCGACGCCGGCGTGGGCCTCGCGGCCCTCGATCTCGAGTACGTAGTACGCGCTCGTTTTACGCGCCTGGACGATGTCGCCGTTTTCTCTCCCCGCCTCAAGCACCAGAGCCACGTTGTGGTGCGGGGCCAGGTCGGCGAATATTGCCAGCGAAGTGCGCATGTCGCTTTCCTCGTCGGCCCCACAGAAGAGGGTGATGCTCTCCACCGACTCAAGCAGGTCCAGATCGACGAGTGCCGCCATGGCAAAGAGGCCGGAGAGCAATCCACTTTTGTTGTCGGCAATGCCCGGCGCCAACAACCGGTCATCGACCTGCTCCATGGGTCGCGCCGCGGCGGTGCCGACGGGATACACCGTGTCGAGATGAGCGGCCAACAAGAGCTTCGGACCCCGGTTGGCACCACCGCGCACCGAAACGCAAAGACTATCACCGGCCTGCGCGTCGGAGTACCGTTCCACGTTCCAGCCACGTTGAAGAGCCCAGTCCTGCACCCACAGACAGGCAGCATTTACGCCGGACTCGAACCCGCTCGGGCACTCGATCGAGCACAATTCGCGCAAAGACTCAAGGTAGTTCGCGAGCCGTTGATCCAGCCAGGAGGAGATCGCGCGAGCCTCGGCGGATTTTGGTGTCGTCATCGCTACCATCATAGGTGGAGTGAGCGATGTTCCTCCGAAGCACTCCGGAGCGGTATAGGCGGTCAATTCGCTCACCGTGTGGGTGCACGTTACTCCCGACGCCACCAGGTGAAGATCCGAGAATTCGAAGGTAAATCGTGAGCGAATCGTTTCTTTTGGGAATCGACCTTGGAACGACCGGAGTAAAAGTTCTCTTACTGCCGTCAGATCTCGGCCTGGAACGGGGAGAGAGCGTCGAGGCGACAGTCGAGTACCCACTCTCGTTTCCGCACCCCGGATGGAGCGAGCAGAATCCGCACGATTGGTGGAGGGGCACTATACGAGCGATTCGTACCGTTCTGGACCGCGCCCAGGTCGACGGGCGGCGCATTGTGGGTCTCGCGCTCTCCGGACAGATGCATGGTGCGACGCTGCTCGATGGGCGCGGAGGAGTGTTGAGGCCCTGCATATTGTGGAACGATCAGAGGAGTGCGCGGCAGTGCCGAGAGATCGAGGATCGCGTCGGACTTTCACAACTCCTGAAATGGGTGGGGAACAGGGCCCTGGCCGGGTTCACGGCTCCCAAACTGCTCTGGGTTCGAGCAAACGAGCCGGAGGTATATGAACGTATTGCTACCGTGCTTTTGCCCAAGGACTACATCAACTTTCGCTTAACCGGCGAGCTGGCCACCGAATATTCGGATGCGTCCGGAACACTGCTGTTCGATGTGGCAAATCGCCGGTGGTCGGCTGAAATGCTGAAGGCTCTTGAGATCTCGCCCCGGATCTTGCCGGAGGCGCTGCCGTCCACGTCCGTCATGGGTCGCGTGTCGGCTGAAGTGGCAAGTCTCACCGGCCTGGCCGCCGGTACACCGGTCGTGGCAGGCGGCGCGGACAACGCGTGTGCGGCGGTAGGCACCGGTATTCTCGCACCCGGCGACGTGCTCACGAGCCTGGGCACGTCCGGCACGGTGGTAGCGCCCACGGCCGCTCCCCGGGTCGATCCGGGCGCACGGGTGCACACGTTTTGCCATGTAGTGCCGGACGTCTGGTATCTCATGGGCGTGGTATTGTCGGCAGGAGGAAGCCTTCGCTGGTTTCGTGATGTCCTTGCAGCCGAAGTTCAGGCCAGAGCTGAGGCGGAGGGGTATGACGCCTACGACCTCCTCATGGTGGAAGCCGAAACCGTGCCTCCCGGTAGCGAACGCTTGTTTTTCCTGCCGTACCTAACCGGAGAGCGTACGCCGCACGGTGACGCCCTGGCGCGAGGCGTGTTCTTCGGACTATCTCCCGCTCACTCCCGTGGACACCTGTTCCGCAGCGTGGTCGAGGGGGTTACATTCGCCCTGGCAGATTCGATTGCGATCATGCGCGAACTCGGCATACGGACTGGCGTTGTAAGCGTTACCGGCGGCGGGGCGCGCAGTCTCACCTGGCGCCAGATCCTGGCAGACGTGTTTGGGGTCCGTGTACGGCTCGCGCACGGGAGTGCGGGCCCAGCGCTCGGAGCAGCCTTGCTGGCAGCCGTAGGGATCGGAACATTTTCCGGTATACCCCAGGCCGCGCAACAACTCAAATCCAGAGATGTGGGGCTCGAGCCACGACCGGAGGTGGCGCGGTTGTATCGTTCCTACCACGCTCAGTTTGATTCACTCTATCCGAGACTTAAGGACAGTTTCGCGCAACTGGCAACCCTCGAATCTTAGGCGACACATCATAGCGTGGCCCTTTCCTCCAGACTAGAATACAGCTTAGAAAACTACCCGTTTCGACGCTCCATATGGCCGTCCAAAGGTTGCAATCCACATCGTGCATGAACACTCCGCCGAAGACGTAACCCACCATCAGGCGCATCGGCTTCAGACCCTGAATGAGATCAGTCGGGTTGTCTCATCCACCCTGGACTTGCAAACGCTCTACGACACGATCTATTCGCAGGTGAGCCGGGTTATGGATACCAGCCTGTTCTTTATCGCGCTGCGAAAATCGGAGCGCGACGTCCTTCAATTGCCGTACATGCGCGATCACGGCCATCTGAAGCTGAATCAAGTGTTGCCCCGGGGCGCAACGGTTACGACGCTCGTCATCGATGTTGGGAAGCCTCTTCTTTTCTACAACGACAGTGAGTACCAGAATTATGCGCGGTCGAATGCCTTGCCGGAAGTATTTGTGGGCGACACCGAGAGTGAAGCACTGATTTTTGTGCCGCTTAATACGGGAAGCCGAACCATAGGCGCACTTTCGGTCCAGAGCCCACGAGCGAATGCGTACTCTGAAGATGACGTTCGCACCCTGTCGGTGATTGCCGCTCAAGCTGCTGTCGCGATCGAAAACGCTCGCCTCTATGCGCAGAGCCAGGGCGCAGTGCGTCAGATGCAGGCGCTACTTCACGTCGCCCAGTTGGTCAGCGGGTCGTTGCATGTGCAGACGGTGCTTGACTCGATTCTGGTGGGAATACGGGACGTGTTGCCGTATGACTTTGCGTCAATCTTCCTGCCGGATCGATCCGGCAGAATGCTTGATTTGGTGGCGGCTCGGGACGCGGGGGACGGCAGCCGGGAGGTTGAGGAGCTACGGGCCGGGACGCAGACACCGGTGGGCGAGGGAATAGCCGGCAGCGTGTACCGAGATGGAACACCGCTCAATGTTCCCGAGACTCGCCAATTCGAGGGCTACGTGCCGCACAGCCCACCCGGCTCGTCGTCGGAAATGGCAGTGCCGTTGAAGCGCGGTGACAGCGTGGTTGGCGTGCTCGACGTTGAACGGCGAGCGATGAACGCCTTTTCCGACAATGAGCTTGATCTTTTGACGCTTTTCGCCAGCCAGGCGGCAATTGCCATCGAGAACGCGCGACTATTTTCCAACCAGCAGGACCGTGTGTTCGAGCTGCAAGCGATCCAGAACATCGTGCAGCGGCTGACTCCACTCCACGACATTCCATCGATTGCGAAACTTATCAATAGGGAACTGGCCGGGTTGATCGACTACCATTCCTGCCGGCTCTTCGTACTCGATCAAGCGGAAAAGGTGCTCGTGCCAATTTCTCTGGCGGACTTCGATCCAGCGGGGATGCGGGTCGAGCTTGGACAGGGCATTACCGGGTGGATCGCGGAACACGGGAAGGCCGAACTCATACCGAATATGCTCATCGATCCTCGATCTTCTTACATTCCAGGGACCATCGTACGAGAAGAATCGATGATCGGTGCTCCCCTTCTCTACGAGGGAAAAGTACAGGGTGTCATTACGCTCTCAAAGCTCGGCACAAATCAATTCGATGAAAACTCGCTGCGCCTGCTTCAAATCATTGCTGCCCAAGCCGCGATCGCGTTCGATCGCGCACATCTCTACGATGAACTTCGCGCCGAAGCCGTGACCGACGAATTGACTCAGCTTTACAACCGGCGGTACCTGTTCGAGCGCTTTAATGAGGAAAAGGCACGCTCTGCCCGCAATCACCACACGCTCGTGGCTATCATGCTCGACATCGACAAATTCAAGCGCGTCAATGACAACTACGGTCATGATGCCGGCGACGTCGTTCTGCGGGATCTGGCGGCGCTGGTTCGAAAGGTGGTCCGGGCCGAAGACGTGGTTGCTCGGTACGGCGGCGAAGAGTTTTGCATCCTGTTGCCGGAGATCCCGGTGGGGGAGGCCGAACAAGTCGCCGAACGCCTGCGCGTGCTCATCGAAACTCATCGGCTTCCTGACTCGGCAGGCGTTGCTCGCATCACGGTCAGTCTAGGCATGGCAATCGTCTCGCCCGACGACCGGGACATTGAGGTCTTTTCACGCGCCGATATGGCCATGTATCAGGTGAAACATCGCGGCGGGAATCGCGTGTGCGTCTACGCCGGGTCCACCTTCTATTGGTACGGGGAGGAGGGCAGCCTCCTCCCCAAGTAGCGTCGTCTCCATTTCGTGGCACCTGGCCCGTCCGCCGGCGAAGTGACAAAAGGACAGCTCGTGACTTCTGGGACGACACCGGGACAGCACTGGTCGAACTGCGATGAAGACATCCGTGCTTTCCTCTTGCGGCTGGTCGCCGGGTGCGAAACCTTGCTCGGGGACAAGTACCTGGCGGTCTACCTGCACGGGTCACTGGCGATGGGATCGTTCCGGCGCGCCACCAGCGATCTGGATCTGCTGTGCGTCAGCAGCGGAGCGCTGAATCCGGGATTGAGAGCGAGCGTGACCGAAGGGCTGATGGAAATATCCGATCAACGTCCGATCGACGGTGACATCGAAGTATCGGCGGTCCAGGACGTGCATCTGAAGCCCTTTGTGCACCCCACACCGTATCAGGTGCACTACAGTGCCACGCTTCGGCCCAAACTCGAATCCGGAGAATGGGACTTCTTGCGGGCCCGCGTGGATCGGGATCTAGCTGCTCACTGCCACGTTCTGAGGGCACGTGGAGTGGTGCTGGGTGGCCCGCCCATTCATTCAGTGATCGGTCAGGTGCCCCGCGAGGCGTATGTGGATGCTTTGCTGTGCGACCTGTCCGAGATCTTGAATGGCTCCAGTCTGGTCGATGCTCCCGTCTACGGCGTTTTGAACTGCTGTCGGGTCCTCGCTGCACTCAGTTCGGATGGTCCTGGGGTAGTGAACAAAGAGGAAGGCGGCGTGTGGGGCCTGGCTCACATGCCTCGCGAGCACCGCATCCTTGTGGGCCAGGCGCTGGAAGTCAAGCGTGGGCGGTGGGAGGTTTCTCCGCGGCACCGGATGTCGGGTGGCCTTCGCTGGAGTCGAGACTCGCTGGACTCGTTTCGGGACTACGTGACGGGAGAGGTCGGGCGGCTGCTCGGCACGCGCATCGCAGGTTAAAGCAGAATATTAAGCATCCCCGATAAACCTGATGAGACCTTTTGTTAGCCGCCCAGGCTTACGCCTTTCCTGTGCTGCACGCAACAAGTCCTGACGCGCTTCAGGCGCAATCACCGTGAAGTGCTTTATGAAGGAGATTCCCCCCTGGTAGCGGGGATAAATGTAGGTCAAGAGCAGTTCCTCGTCGATCTGTTCGAGCAGAATGGTATGAGCTTCCGCTTCATCGAGCTCGTGGCCAACAGCTCGGAGGAAATTCTGGAACCCACCGTCCTCCCCTTTCGACCGCTTGCGATATTTCTTGCCTTCTGCGAGTTCCCAAACTTGGTCGAACGTGATGGTTTGAGAAGAACCGATTCCAGCGATGTGCCCTTCCGCTCGTTGCACGACGAACCCACCAGTGGTCTCGAGAATCCGAATGCCGGAGTCCGCCCCGTGGGAGTCCAACCACGCTCCGATTGCACGCAGAGCAGTTTGATAGTTCAGTGATTCGTCCACTTCATCTTCCTCTTCAAGGATTCCCGCGTCGATCGTTGGGCCTTCCGCGTTACACGTCAACGGGGTGACCCCAGACATAGTGCAACATGATTTGCTAATCGTCAAGCAAGACGTGTGCGGCGGACTCGAGATGAAAAGAATGTGTCGTCACACGTGCCATCGGTTTCATATGTGCTCTCGCCTCCAAGCATCGCGTTACAAACTCGACACATCACGCGTTTAACTCACGGATGCGACAAACGATACGCCCGTATTCGTGGCAACTTGTTTGACGTGGTCACCACCGCGTGGAGCGTGGAACGGGACTTGCGGTGACATCATTGCAGTGCCCAGACCAAATTCTTGATGGACGCTGGGTGTGTGCTGCTCAAACAACGGGCTCGGGGCTCGTTCTGCTGATCCAAGACTTCAACGAGGTATTCGCTACGGAGGTGTAGTTTGACCGGACATTCATTACGAAGAACAGGGGCAGTCTTGTTGCTCCTGGCATTCGCCCTTGCGGCCGCGGTAGTGCCACAAATCGCGCGGCCGTCGACCACCGCCGCACAGACAACTCAAACGACCACGCCGCTCGACATTTGTGGAGTACTGCAGGCAGCCACGCCAACTGGTTTGACCTTCACGATTAATGGGTTGAACATTACCTACCCGCTGGCATCGACCAATAGCGTCCAGGTGCCATCTGGAGAGGTAGGAAAGAACGTCTGCTTCGTGGGTCAATTGAACAACCTGACGCCGGCGCAGATTGTGAGCGGTACATTTTCGGACAATTACAGCGCAACGGTCGTCGTGTGCGGCAACGTTAACTCGTATGTTCCCGCAGGAGCCAGCACGGCAGGGTTCATCTCTATTGGCACGACTTCAATCCCGATTGGAATCAA
The DNA here is from genome assembly GCA_025449555.1 of Chloroflexota bacterium. Taxonomy (GTDB): domain Bacteria; phylum Chloroflexota; class UBA5177; order UBA5177; family UBA5177; genus JANWJD01. Next base: position 13,685 of record JANWJD010000284.1, read on the forward strand.
TGCCAACTTCAGTGGCACCGCCATTACGGTTAGCCAGAACCTCTGCATTAATGGGCAAGTGAACGCACTCGGACAGTTGACCGTTGGGGCTGTATCACTGAACACCGGTGGGACGGCTCCGCTGACGCCGATCACTGCTTGTGGCACCGTTTCCGCGTACACCGCTCCCGGAGCGAGCACGAGCGGCTCTATCACGATCGCAACGCCGACAGTCACCGTGACCTACCCAATCGTGGCGGCAGCCGCCATCAATCCGTCCAGCTTCACGGGCACGGGCAATCCCAATGTCTGCCTCACCGGGACAATGAATGCTGGAGGGCAGCTCACACAGGCGACCTTCACTGCCAACAGCTCTCAATCCATTACCCTGTGCGGTGTGGTGACGGCGTACATGGCCGCCTCTCCGTCCCAGACCGGATCGTTGACAATCGGAGGCCTGGTCATCCCGCTCGCGCTGAGCGCCAGTTTCAGCGGTCAGCCGGTGGTCTTGCAGAACAATGTGTGTGTTCAGGGAAGCTTCAATGGCCTCGGCCAGTTGGTGACAGGGGCCATCGGGCCGAATCCCAATGCGCCGACCGCAACTCCGACCATCACTCTGACCCCAACCGCTACTGTTACAGGCACTGCCGTACCGCCCACGTCCACGCCAACGGCAACACCGACCAATACCCCGCAGCCTGCTGCAACGGTGACTGCCACGGCGACGGCGACCGCGACGGCCACCGCAACCGCCACAACCGTTCCTACCAACACGCCAGTTCCTACCCCCACGCCTAAACCCAAACCGGTCAAAAAATACCGGGCTAGCTTCTCGTACCTGTCGGTGTGGTACCACTTCATCCGACTAGGAACACAGGAAGTGGTGGTGGTTCAGGCCAAGAAGCACGCGGCACACGGCATCTGGCTAACGGTGCGATTCCCAAGTGGACGGTACCTGGCGTACTACACAAACACTGATAGCCATGGCTTCTGGTCCACTCGCTTCACCATTCCGAAGAACGCAGTGAGCAAGTTCACGAGCGAGGCGGTGGTCACCGCGCAACTCTGGTACAGGAACACGACCACGAAGTCATACGCCACGTTCTTCGTCGTCGCCTAGCAACCCTTTTTCACGACGAATCTGCAGGCAGCCCCTCGTCCCGGCCGGGACGAGGGGCTGATTTGCATACGACTCCGCACGTCGAGCAGACTCAACCCGGCCCCGGATTGTGGGATCCGAAGCCCCCAATGGCTCGGTGCATACATCCCCAAAACGGCGGCTTGCCCGCGGGTGAAAGACTCACCCACGGGCAGGACGGAAAGGAGAAGGCGTTTTCTCGACGATTGGGTTGATGCTGGAGACTGGCTGTCAACCCACAACTGCTACCACTCGCGGTCAGAGTACCCTGCCTGCATTCAGGCGTCCAGGCCCCAAAATGCCTGCTGCGACCGCTTGCAGTATTATGTCACGTTCCCAGAAGCCCGGTGGTGCGGCCATCGTTTCTCGTTCGAGCGCGTCGTGGATCTGCCCTCCACCGTTTGTCGCTCGGATCGACCGGTTTTCCACATCATTTTCCCCAAGATTCTCCACCGGTGTGGAGGAGATTTTGTACCTCGGTCCGGACGCTCCATCAGGTCCAGACGGAAATCGGATCGATGCGTGTGGAACGAATCATTTCGTTCAACTCGGATAGTTCGCCATCCAGTACCTGTTGTAGTTCATTCATATGTCGGGACACCTGTTCCGCCAGGTGTTCGAACACGCCGATTTGTCCGTTCGTCGGCGCTGCATCGGCACTTTGAACAGCCTCCAGCAACGCAGCTAGCTTGAAGTTCAGACGGGACGGCGGATTGAGCGGGCTCTTCGACTCCCGCTGTACTAACTCGCCTTCGATCCGGCACAGCGCGTCTTTGACGGTTCGGCTCAGCAGAAGGACACTCCCTGTGTCCTCCCGACGCTTCAGAGCGGCCGACCAGGCGTCGATCTGGTGGACGGTGGTACGAATCTTCTCGACTGCCTCGTGCACGCTTGAAAGCGTGTCACGAATTCGGATCGAGACATCGAACTGCGCCGCCAACTCATCTAGCGTGGCCGAGCTTCGAACATCCGGCACAATCTCGAACGGTGCGGTCCAGATTTCATCGCCAATGACGAGATCCACCTGATAGGAGCCGGGCAAGGCGACCGGACCGGGCGCGGACTCAAAACTCTTCTCACCCGACAATCTCCTGGCATCCGGATACCGCATGTTCCAGACGAAGCGGTTGAGACCGACCTCGGCCGGCACCCGAGGCTCCGGCTGCCGGTCGTCGGTCTCGGGTGACGCCACACCTTCCATCCCCTCTCCACTCGTTTGCCCCGCCCCGGCATCGTTTCCGTCGGTGCTTGGTCTCCTGGCTGGATCGGCACTCGAGAACCGTCGGATCTCCATACCGGAGGCGTCTCGAAAGACCAGCTCGATGTCTGCCTGCGCCACGCCTGGCAGGAAGTAATTCACTACCGCGCCGACCGGGGGATTTTGGCCTGCATCCAGCCAGTGCTCTTCCACCGTTCCATCGGGGCTTTTCCAGCTCCGATACGCGCTCACAACGGTTCCAACGTGACGGTAATTCACCTGGTGGCCCGGTTTGTAGCCCCATCCTTGATAGACCTTGATTCTGCGCGCGGGCTGCGGCACGAAGAGATGCACTTCCTGGATGACGTCGGCCGACACCAGCGTGCGAAGAGGGGAGATATCGTCCAGCACCCAGAACGACCGGCCATGGGTAGCAACAATAATGTCGTCATCTTTCATTACCAGGTCGTACACCGGGCTCACCGGCAAGTTGCTCTGAAACCGTTCCCACCGTTCCCCGTCATCGAAGGACACATACAGCCCCGTCTCGGTGCCGGCGACCAGCAGGCGCTGACAGACCGGATCCGCCCGGAGGACGCGCGTGAACTCATCTGCCGGGATGCCGTTCGTGATCACTTCCCACGTCTGTCCGTAATCGGAGGTCTTGAGAAGGTATGGCCGGAGGTCGTCATGTTTATATCGAGTCGCGCACAGAAATGCGCCGGCTCGATTGTGAGGAGACACCTCGATCGACGTAACCAACGCCCACTCCGGTAGATTGTTGGGCGTAACATTGACCCAGGTCACTCCCCCGTCTCGAGTGAGGTGGACAAGCCCATCGTCACTTCCGGCCCACAGGACGCCGGGCTCATGAGCCGACTCCGTGAGCGCGAAGATAGTCCCGTAGACCTCGGCACCTGTGTTGTCCTTGGTAATTGGCCCGCCGGAAGCTCCAAGCGTGGAAGGATCGTGACGGGTCAGATCGGGACTGACCTCCTCCCAACTGGAACCCTCGTCTCGCGATTTGAGTACCTTATTGGCGGCCACCAACAGCGTTCTCGGTTCATGCTGTGAGAGAAAAATGGGAAAGGTCCACTGGAATCGGTACTTCAGGGAGTCGGCGGCATCGCCCATTCCCTGGTCATCCGGCCATACCGTGATGTCGCGCTCCAACCCGGTCGCATGGTCGTATCGCAAGAGTCGACCATTGAACTCCCCACTTCCAATTGCCCCGCCGTACACGACGTTTGGATGTACCTCGTCGACCGCGATATAGCCGCTTTCCCCGCCTCCGGGTTCGTACCAGTCCTGCTGGGTGATCGCGCCGCGCCTTGACATGCTGGCAATCGAGATCGCGGAGTTATCCTGCTGCGAACCGTAAATGCGGTAGGGCTGTTGTGAATCAGTGGTGACATGGTACATTTGCGCCGTTGGCTGGTTATACAGGGTCGACCAGGAGTCGCCTCCGTTTACCGAGATGCAGGCGCCACCGTCGTTTCCTTCGATCATGCGGCTGGAGTCGATCGGATCGATCCAAAGGTCGTGGTTATCTCCATGCGGCGTCGGAATGGCCTTGAAGGTGTGGCCGCCATCGATCGACTTCCAGCACTGGAGATTGAGCACCCACACCGTGTCTGAATCGCTTGGGTCCGCGATCACGTGCATGTAATACCAGGCTCGTTGCCGCAGATCTCCTTCATCGCTGGTCCGTTCCCAGGTGTTTCCTCCATCATCGGAGCAAAAGAGGGCTCCATCATGCGCCTCGACCAGGGACCACACGCGGTTGGTTCGAGCGGGGGAGACCGCAACACCAATCTTCCCCTTGACGCCAGTTGGGAAACCCGGGTTGGACGAAACGCTGATCCAGCTGTCTCCGCCATCGGTCGATTTAAAGAGCCCGCTTCCCGCCCCACCGCTCGACAAAGCAAACGGCGATCGCTGCGCTTCCCAGAGGGCGGCATACAGAATTCGAGGATTGGTGGGATCCATTGTGAGATCGAGAGCCCCGACGTGGTCACTTTCGAATAGGATCCGTTCCCAACTGCCGCCACCATCACTCGACCGATAGACACCGCGTTCTGCATTCGGCCCCCAGGCATGTCCCAGAGACGCAACATACAGCAGATTTGGATCCGAGGGATGGATGCGAATCTTCGAGATATGGCGCGTATCCATGAGGCCGATGTTCTTCCAGGTTCGGCCTGCATCGGTCGATTTGTAGACACCGTCACCATGTGACACGTTGCCTCGAATGGTCGTTTCACCGGTGCCCGCGTAGATCACATTGGGATCGGACTGGGCGACCGCAAGCGCGCCAACTGAAGCCGTACGAAAGAACCCATCGGAGACGTTTTCCCAGTACGCGCCGGCATCCGTCGTTTTCCAGACTCCTCCGGCACACGCCCCGTGGTAATACACGGCTGGGTCGCGAGCATCGCCTGCCACAGCTACGACACGTCCTCCTCGATGGGGGCCGATGCAGCGCCAGGGCATTCCCGTGCCGCGGTCCGCGGTCGCGGCGGCGCGTCCTGAGATTCCGGGCGAGGGCGTACTGAGTCGTTGGTCGATTCCAACAGTTCTTCCTCCCGTTGGCCGTCACCTGAAGTGGTGCCGAGCCGTGCAAGTCAAGCCGAACGCATCACAGCCGGGCAAATATGGCAGGGCGCCGGCCGCACCACGATCGAGGCATAGGTCGATTGGCTCGCTCGCTGCCTTATACCATATGGCTAATTAATTTCCGGCTAATGCCAGGGGTATAGGGTGTTGCAAGCAACGGCATTAGGAGAGGGAAAGAGATGGTGGCTAAAAGTATATCGGAACGACAGTTGGTATGCACGCAGATCTCCGAGACACTGGCATTGGGTGCGGTAGATCGAACTGAACTGCTCAGGATAGTGAAGAAACTCGCGAGTCTGGTGCACGACCTCTCGTGGGATGTCAAAGCACAGTTGAAGGGACGCGATGACACGCCC
>JANWJD010000285.1 GCA_025449555.1 Chloroflexota bacterium
CCACCGACATATTCGCGATCAACGCGCCGTGCGATGCTCAGGTCGATGTGCGCGCCCTGCTCATCATGGGGCGGGATCGCGCCATCTTAATCGACAGCTTGCTGCGCCCATCGGATCTCGACGGTGTGCAGGAAATCGTGGCGAGTCACGGCAAACCGCTCTACATCGTCAATTCGCATGCCGATTGGGATCATTGGTGGGGCAACAGTGCATTTCCCACTGCACCGGTGGTGGCTCATCGCCTCACACTGCAGCGGCAACTGCGGGAGGGGCGACGCCAGCTCACCGCCAAGCAGCGCACGGACGGCAGTTTCACGCAGGTGGTGTTGCGCCCCGCCACGATCACGTTTGACGGCTGGATGCAGTTCGACCTGGGTGGCATCCACCTCGAGCTTTCACCGCTGCCCGGTCACGTGCATGACCAGATAGTGGCATACGTACGGGAACATCGCCTGCTCTTTGCCGCCGACGCGGCCGAAGATCCGATTCCGTTGGTCACGGAAGGGCCGGTGGCACCATGGGCGCGGGCGCTCCGCGATTGGGAGGGCAAGGCGCGAACGGTCGTGCCAGCACATGGGGCCATCGGTGGCGCCGAGCTATTGCGCCGCAATGCAGCATACCTCGAGGGGTTGCTGCATGAGCCGCAACGCGTGGTGCCCGAATTGGTGGGTGCTCCAGCCTTCTATCGCCGCGCGCACCGGCGGAATGTGAAGCAAGCGGCCGCCGAGTCGGAAGGTTTAGCCGCGGCTACGGCGCCCGGGGCGTCATCGGCCCAGCGGGCAGGGCCGGTGGATGCAGATTGAGGGGTTTTCGCCCGGGGCGCGGTGCGAGCGACTGTATCCGGTGGCCGGCTGAGGCATCGGCGGGGTAGGTCTAGGAGTGGTTGGGGCCGTTGGTGGCGCCAAACCGAACAGCAGCGCCGGCCGATCTCGAGCATACTGCGGTCCGGCTTTAGTTCCCAAACGTCGATCTCTTCAGGAAGGCATGAGTCGCGTGGCGCGCGCTACCGGGACCGGGTCGCGGCGCAGGCTGGGAAAGCGTTGTGTCAGGGAGGACGGGATCATATACCACCGGCCGGCCACCAGCGGAAGCGTCCCCTCGCCGGCGCCCTGGTACACCACCCCGGGCGTGCCACTGTTGACGTACAGGGCATCGTCGAGCATGAATTCTCCGGGGACACAGAGACCGCAGGCGTGAAGGTCGTCTTCGCCGATGCCGTAGTCGGTCAACCAATCGAGTCCGCGGCGTGTCTGATGGTCTCGACGCTGCATGCTCCCCCCGCCTCTGCTCTGCTGACGTATTGTAGCCGGGTGCCTATCGTCCTGGCGGATGTTTCACGTGAAACATCGGTCACGCGTGGCGCAACCTACAGTAGCCCTATGAAAGGCTTGCGATCTTCATGTCGGCTTCGCGCAGCCAGGTGACCAACACCGGCAGCATGGCCAGCGCCATTTCCGGGTGAGCGTGCATTTCGGCCAGGAACTGGCTCTTATCCAGCAGGATCGCAGTCGTCCATTCCACCGCGGTGGCAGTGGCGGAGCGCGGTCGGTCATCCAGCAGAGAAATCTCTCCAAACGACTCTCCCGGACCCATGACGCGGATTTCTCGTTCCCCATGGGCGGAATGCATCGAAATCTGGACCTTCCCGGTCTGAATCACGTAGAGACCCAGGCCGGTTTGCCCCTCCGACACGATCGTCTGTCCTGGTTGATAGGACCGCGTGGTCGTCCAGCGGGCCAACGACTTGAGTTGCTTTACTTGAAACCCTTCGAACAGGGGCACATTGCGCAGGCTTTCCTCTACTTCCACCGCTTGCACCTCCACTTTCCACACTACGCCGCACGATGCCGCTGCTGCCGGGAAGCACCACCGCGCGCATGATAGGTGGAATCCGGCCACACAGTCAAACCTGCCACTAGTATAGGTGGACCATCACATTCTCCCGAGGAGATCAGGCGTGATCGACACAGTCCGCGCCCGACGGTGCTTCCCTTCGCTCCAACGCCGGCACAATGACCTTCCAGTGATCTACTTCGACAACCCTGCCGGTACACAGGTACCACAATCAACGATCGACGGCTATGCCACCTACTTCGGGCTCCACAATGCGAACGTGGGCGGAGCTTTTGCTACCAGCCGCGAGACGCAGGATGTCATCGATGCGGCGCGGCAGGGAATGGCGGACTTCCTGGGAGCAGCTTCGCCCCGTGAAATCGTTTTCGGCCCCAACATGACGTCACTCACCTTCGATCTGAGCCATGCAATCGCCCGGGTGCTACAGCCGGGTGATGAAGTGGTGACGACCCGCCTGGAACACGATGCCAATGTTGCGCCATGGCTGGCATTGCAGGAGCGCGGTGTGACACTGCGCTGGATCGGAATCAATCCTGAGACGATGACGCTGGACCTGGAGCGTGCCGCACAGGTGATCGGTCCTCGCACCCGGCTGGTGGCCTGCGGCTACGCCTCAAATGCGTTTGGGACGGTGAACGATGTACACCGCCTCGCCGATCTCGCCCATGCCGTGGGCGCATGGCTGTTCGTGGACGCCGTGCACTACGCACCACACGGACCGATCGACGTGCAGGCGCTGGACTGCGACCTGCTGACCTGCTCGGCCTACAAGTTCTTCGGTCCCCACCTGGGGATTCTGTATGGTCGGGAAGAGATCCTCGAGGAGCTTCCAGCCTATAAGGTTCGACCGGCAAGCGACGAACTCCCCGGGAAATGGGAGACCGGCAGCGGCAACTACGAGTCGATGAGCGCGCTGCTGGGCACATTGTCATACCTCCGTACGCTGGCGAACGGCTCAGGTGGAAGCGAGTCCGAACAGTTGCACTCCGCCATGACGGCGATCAAGGAGTCGGAACGCACGCTGACGGAGCGATTACTGGCTGGATTGGCTTCGCTGCCGGGGGCGCACGTGTATGGGCTGACCGACCCCACGCAGTTTGACCGGCGCGTGCCGACGGCATCATTCACCTTCGACGGCCACCGCCCGGAGGAGGTAGCAGCGGCGTTGGGCACGCGCGGCATCTACTCCTGGGCCGGCAATCATTACGCGCTCGAGCCACTAGACCAACTCGGTCTGGACGCCACCGGACGCGTTGGTCTGGTGCACTACAACCTACCGGAGGAGATCGACCGATTCATCGCGGCGCTGGGGGAGATTCTGGGCGCCGGATAACCGCCTACGATGGAACGGGGGTAAACCGCTCGATCAGCGCCACCAGTACATCGTTCTCGAAAGGTTTCGCGATGTAGGCGTCGAAGTCGCCGACCCGATCCGCGAGTTTGAGTGCGCTGTCGGAGGCAGACATAGCAATCAAGGGAACACCTCGCGTATCAGGAGCGTGGCGCAGGGTGAGAGCGAGGCTCAATCCGTCTACCGAGGGCATCATGAGATCGACCATGATAAGGTCCGGTCGCTTTAACGGGATAATTCGCAGCGCCTCTCGAGCATCGTGCGCCACCATGACAGGGTGGCCATGATACTCCAAGATGTCTGCGAGAAGCTCGGTGATACCCGGCTCATCGTCGATTACTAGGATCACCGTCACTTCCTTTCGACATAGGTAATTGAGGCCAGAACGTTTTGACGTTGAGCCATCCCCACGGCCGGCAGAACGAACACGGAACTCGTTCAGACCTTCGTACAGACAACATTACGGGCATCTCGATGCGCAGTCAAGAGGGAAAGGAGACCTACGTTCGCTTCTGCAGAAACCGTGCCTGCAAGTCGAGTGATGTAGTTTATTATATTTATCTTCACCCATCCGCACCCTTTACGTGCGTCGGTCTGTGTTGGCCCACAGGGTAGCCGTGGCGAGGATTGACATTCGGGCCGAGCGGTCTGTCCAGAAAGACTTGCCGGGAAACCGGGATTTCGAAAGCGCGGCGGCCTGTCGGAAAAAGTCCGAGTGTGGGGGCCGATTGCCAATTGCAAAAGGCGCTCACGGGCAACCGCTATACGGCCCGTTTGACGGTATCCTTGCAATATCATGATCATCCGGCCTTCCCCCTCTGCCGCCGATGTTCTGCGCCTCGAAGCGCTCTACCGGCTGGTCTCGTACCTCGAGTCACGCGGACCGGCGGATGTTTCCTGGGCCTTTGGCATCGCTCCTCCGTACAATCTGATGGGCCTTCGGATCTCGGTGGGAGAGACGGCGGCGCAGCTTGTGGTGCACCCGATGTGGTTTCTGGGTCCCCATCGCAACGACTTCACGCCCTTCCCTACCGGCGAGCAGTGTGTCTACGCGCTGCACCGACTCCACTGGCGGGACGAGCCGACCGGTCCGCCGTACGCGTTCGAGCACATGACGACCGCCGGCCCGGACGAGATTCTCGCGGCCGTCCTGCGCTGGAAGGCCGAAGGTCCACGTGCGGAGCCGACCTCGGTCTCACCCATCGGCGACGATGAGGTCTCGTGGCTCCGCACGCTCGCGACCACGGCGGCGGAGCCGCCCGAGATCGTGCATGAGATCGACGACACGGCGCTCACCCCAGACTCGCGGGCGCGCCTTGACGATGATCTCTCCCACGTCTCGCGGGAGGCGCTGGCGCTGCACATTCCGCGAGACGAGCGGGGACGACCGGCGCTGGGGGCCTACGCGTTGCTCGCTTCCTACGAGAGCGAGGAGGAGCTCGGCGCGAAGCAGGTCTGGCTCGCGGTGCTCACCCCTGGGCGCCGCCGCGATCCGCAGGTCATACGGCTAGCGGTATGCACACTGGCCCGCGGACCGTACCCGCATGTGTGGGAGGATACCCGCTGGCTCTGGGACGACCGAGCAGCCGGTGCATCCGAGCGCGAGCGCTGGGGCGTGGAAGGACTGGATGTGAGCCTGCTGGGCTCTGGCGATCGGACCGCGCGCATCCGAGATCTAAGCGGTCGCTGCGCGGCCGGCGGCTCGCTCGCCGACCGCGTGGCGCTCTGTATCCTGCTGCAAGACGAAGGCAGGCTGGAGGAGGCGTTTGCGCTGTTCGGGATTCGCCTCGCCGACAGCCTCCTTCGCCTGATCCACGGCCTGCCGATCGCAGGCTATCTGAGCAACAAACTGCCTTCGTGGATTACCTTCGCACGCGAGCAGCTCCGCTCTGCCGCTCCCTGGCTGATGCCTCCGGTGCTGACCGCAGAGGCCGAGCGCCGAATGGCGTTGCGGTCGAGACCGAAGCGACCTCCCTACTTCCGGCTGTGCGCTCTCCCACATCAGCCAACTGCCTCCAAGATGTCGCTGATGCTGGTAGCGGGATCGAGAGATGGCACAGAGCCGGCCCTCGATCTGGAAGGCACCGGTTGGGACTACCGCCTGCCCGAGACGTTGTGGAAGCGGCCGCTCGAGATCGACCTCCGCCGCTTCGGCCTCGTACACGACGAGTAGATGTTACGGGAATATGCTTACCGGCTCCTCAGAGTTTTCTGGACGCACCACCAGTGCAGGATCATACGAGTGCTGGTCGGAGAGCACGCACGGTATGATTTATGACAGTGTGCTCGGAAGGGAATCGCAGTCATGAACTTACCACGCGGGCTCCATGCCATGGGGCGCGGGATCGCCGTACGGATAGCCCGACGCCGCCGCTGGATTGTGACCGGCTTCCTCTACAAGCTGACCTACCTCAAGGCGATCGCGCAGCGAGGATTCAAGCGCCGGACCATCATCACCTACCCCCAGCGGCCTCGCACCTACCACAGTCTCTACAAGATCGCGCACATCCTGGGATACCGACTCACCTGTGACCCGCGGGCGGATGCGGTCGCCTGCGTGGCATTTCACGACACCACGGTGCACGAGCCGGACGATACGCTCGCTCAACTGGCACGCAGTCGACCGGTGATCAATCTCGGTTGCACTGATATCAGCAAGAAGCACGTAGGAGCTGTGTTTGAGCAGATATTTGGCTATTCACTCACGGTCGATCCGTGCACCTTCATCGGCGATTGTGTCAAGAAGTCGAATACCAACGGCAAACATGACGGTGTGGTGATCACCTGTCCGATACCGAAGGAGGAGGTGGATCCCGCTTGTATCTATCAACGCGTGGTCAGTAACCGGGTCGCAGGGAGCAATCTTCTGCTCGATATACGCGTGCCAATGTATAACAAGTCGATTCCGCTTGTCTTTCTGCGATACCGAGACCCGAACAGCCGATTTGACGGGTGTCTTGGAACGGCCGTGGTGGATGTCGCAGACGTGCTGTCACCCGAGGAAATTGTTAAGACGCGTGCCATGTGTCGTGCGATGGGGCTCGATTTAGGAGAACTCGACATACTTCGCGACCTGGACGATGGGCGGATGTACATCGTGGATGTCAATAAGACTCCGGCCGGGCCCCTTGCATTCAGTCGCTGCGAGAGAAGGACGATGTTAGACCGGATGGCCACGACCTTCGAGCGCACCCTCCTGGAGGCGAGCGCCGACAGTCGTACTGCGATGGAGCAGAGCGTGACTCCGCAGGCGTAAAGGGTGACACTATGATTTGCCGGAGGTTGCCGGTGTCGCGATCAATGACAGCATGAACACCATCATGCCCAGTAATGTGTCGCGGTCATGAACGTTCTGCGCAGGTTCTATGCGGCGACCTGGGAGACGGCCCGGAAGGTAGCCGGACGGCGACCCTGGATAGTCAACGGCTTCATCTACCGGTTGATATACCTGAAGGCGATCGCGCGACATGGATTCAAACGCCGGACCATCATCACGTATCCCCAGCGGCCTCGCACTTACCACATTCTCTACAAGATCGCGCACATCCTGGGATATCGATTAACCACCGATCTTCACGCGGACGCGGTCGCCTGCGTGGCATTTCACGACATCACGGTGACGGAGCGTGACCACCAGCTTGCCGAGCTGGCAACGATCCGGCCGGTGATAAATGTAGCGTGCACTGATATCAGCAAGAAGCGCGTAGCAGCCGCGTTTGAGCAGGTCTTCGGCTACACCCTCACGCTCGATCCCTGCACATTTACCGGCGAGTGTGTCAAAAAGTCAGATTCCAACGGAACACATGATGGTGTCATCATCACCTGTCCGATAGAGCAGGAGGAGGTGGATCCCGCTTGTATCTATCAACGCGTGGTGAATAATCGGATTGCAAGCAGCGATTTGCTGCTCGATATCCGCGTACCGATCTATAACGGATCGATCCCGTTTCTATTTCTGAGGAACAGAGAACTGCATAGCCGCTTTCGCCACTCTATTCGAGGAGTCATGGTGGATGCCGACGAGGTCTTCTCGCCCGACGAAGTTGAAATGACGCGGGCTCTGTGTTGCGAACTCGGACTCAATTTCGGGGAACTCGACGTACTGCGCGACGTTGACGACGGCCGGCTGTATATCATCGACGTCAATAATACCCCCGGCGGGCCTGTTGCCTTTAGCCGCCGCGACGGACGGGCGGTGTTGGAGAGGATGGCCGCGACGTTCGAGCGCACCTTCCTGCAGACGGAGACCGATTGACGTGCGCGGTCGGGAGCTCTCACGCTCCAGAACCTGCTGAGCCGGCCCCTATTCCCTGTTAGCGAATGCCTCCAATCTGAATCTGGCGCCGTGCCGCACCATGCCCCACGAGGAGCACTCCAAGCATGGTGAGCCAGGTGAACGCGAAGCTGATCATGGCAAGCGCCGCCGCGGGGTTCGCTTTCGTTTCTCCGATGTACTCCATGTAGACCGGGAACGTGTTAAAGAGCATGAGGCTGGCCATCGTGAACTCGCCGATCACCAGGGTAACAGTCAAGAGGATGGCCGACAGGATGGCGAAGCGTACATTCGGGATGACGACACGGAGTAGGATGAGCGGCCAACTCGCTCCCACGCTTTGCGCTGCTTCAGTGAGCGTGCGGAAATCGACGGCACGCATGCCTGCATCGAGCGTCCGGTAGGTGAAGGGAAGAGCCAGCACCACGTACGCGAGCGCCAGGATCTGCGGGCCGGAAATGAGCCAGATGACTGAGTGAAACAGTCGCAAGATTCCGACGGTGAGGATGATCGGCGGTACCACCAACGGCAGCACTGCTATGAAGTCGATCAGCGGCCTGAACTCCTCAAAGCGGAGATTGATCCAGAAGACGGTGGGAACCAGGAGAGTTGCACTGACCGTGACCGTGGCGAGCGCGAGTTTGAGAGAGAACAAGAGACTGTCCCTGAATGCGGGATCATGCACGATGGTGCGATAGGCGTCGAAGCCGTACCTTCCGGTACCGGTCTCCAAACTGAACTCGGCGGTGCCCCAGAGTGGTGTGAGGAGGTACAGAGCGGCAAAGAGCAGCCAGGTGATGTTCCAGACGCTGAGCCGGCGGGATTTCATCGGAGCCACCGAGCGGACCGACGCTGCAGCAGCGCATAGAGCGCCAGGCACACAGCGACGATTACCATCATCCCCAGAGCCAGCGCGTCGGCAAACTGTGGGTCGTAGGTGAGTTCACCGGAGATCTGTGAGCCAATGACGATGGTCGCCAGATTGATTTGCGCGCCGGCCAGGGCGTAGGGAGTGGCATAGGCTCCGAGCGCATTGGCAAAGAGGAGGAGTAACGCGGCGAGGAACGAGGGCAAAAGAATCGGCAGGCCTACCCAGCGCCAGTAATGAATCGGCGCTGCGCCAAGGTTGCTCGCCGCTTCGCGCCACTCGCGACGAAGCCCGGCGAATGAAGGGCTGATGACGAGGATCATCAACGGAAGCTGAAAGTACATGTATGTCAGCGCCAGCCCCGCGAAGGAGAAGAGCGTGAATCCACGGGCGTAAAGGTTCAAGCCATGATGAGCCAGAAACACGGTGACGATACCGGTCGACCCGAGGGTTGCGACAAAGGCGAAGGCGAGCGGCACGCCGGCAAAGTGCGCTGCCACGGCCGAGAACGAGGTGAAGGTGGTACGAATCCAGCGCGGTGCTCCCTCCCTGGTCATGGCGTATGCCACGAAAATGCCGCTGACACCGCCGCCCAGCGCGGTCACCAGACCGAGTTTCACGCTGGTGAGGTAGGCGTTGAGATACTGTGGATCGAAGAGCTTGCGTACGTGCTCGAGGGTGTAGCTCCCGCTGTTCGTCTTGAATGCCCCGCCGGCGAGCCACAGTGTTGGGAGGAGGAGGAAGAGTGTCACGTAGAGCAGGAATGGCAGCACCGGGATCCAACGTAGCGTCCGGGCTCGATGGCGGTCATGTGATGCTCTGGCGGGGTCGTCGCGTCGGGTCTGGGTGACGCTTACCATAGACTGCCTCGACAGCTTGTCGCCGGAGTGTTCCCCTTAACTCCCCGCCACCTTCGGACCCCACTGCTCCTGGAGTACCGCCGAGGCCATACTGATTTGGTGGAGTGAAGGGAACTTGACGTGCTTGTATGCCTGGGCATGAGGTAGCAGCGTCGTAAGCGAACCGGGGACTTTATGCCGGCTCACCAGGTTCTCGTAACGAGCAGGATGGGCATACCCTTTCAGGACGAGCAGTTGCCCCTGGTCGGACAGAAGAAACTCCTGCCAGAGTCGGGCCGCGTGCGGGTGGCGTGCAAACGCGGTAACGGATTCACAATAGTAGGCGCCGACGACCCCGGATTTAGGAATGGTGATGGTGGCTCCGCCCTGGTTCGCTAACGAGTCCCTCGTAGCAAGATTGAGGAAGTCCCATTTGACGGCAATGGGGGTAGCGCCCTTGGCTATGTTCCCGCTCGAAGCCGGGGCGGGCACGAAGTTGCCGCTGCGCTTGAGTTCGGCAAAGAAGTCGATCCCGGGCTGGATGTTGTTGAGCGATCCTCCATTGGCAAGGGATGCCGCCATGACCGCGGCGAACGCCTGGCCGGCGAGGCGTGGATCACCGGAAATAGCCACCATCCCCTTATATTCCGGCAGCCGAAGATCATGCCAATCCTTCGGCGCGTTCTTGACCATCCCGCGAACTGCCAGGAAAGAAGTAGCGCCCCAGTAACTGCCTACCCAGTATCCATGGGGATCTTTCATGTTCCGGGGAACGCTGTCCCAGGTAGCCACTCGATACGGTATGACGAGCCGTTGCCGGATGGCCTGAGCGGTGTAGGTGAAGGACAGTTCCACGACATCTGCCTCCCGATCCTGCCCCTCCAAGCTTGCCACTGCCTGGACAATCTGGGCTCCAACCGCAGTCGGCGCCGAATCTGTCAGGGTTACCCCATACTTCCGATGGAACGTGTCGATGATCTCGCCATAGTTGACCCAACTCGGATCAAGGCCAACCGTAGTCACCTGTCCTTCCTGCTTCGCTCCGGCAATGAGCCTGGACAGTGAGCCGCGTCCGGCCGAAACTCCGGCGGCACTCGCCTGGGAGACATCGAGGATGCCGTTGATTGATGCCGCGCTCGCGAGTCCCAGCGCGCTTAGCGTCCCGCGCCGCAACAATTCGCGTCGACTAATCGAGGATCCATCCGGCAGCCCGGTCTTGTGGGTCGCGGTCATGATTGTCTCACTCTGTGCGGAATCCGACGGTGGGGCGTCACGCATCAACTGTTCGGGAAGTGTACCACAAGAACAGGGTAGACGGAGATTCGGGGAGGACTATTTGGAAGGGAGTGGGTGTCGCAGAGGGCCGGCGCAGGCTGCCGCGAAGTTTCGGATAAGTTGCAGGCCACCGCGCCCACTGCGCTCCGGGTGGAACTGGACGCCCCAGATGGCACCGGCGGCCACGGCGCTACAGAACGAGGCGCCGTATTCCGTCTCGCCCACGCCCAGGTCCGGTTCGGCCGGCTCACAGATATATGAGTGCACGAAGTAAAAATATGGATCGGGCGGCAGACCTTGCCAGAGCGGGGTTTCGGTGCAGGTCTTTACCTGATTCCATCCTATGTGGGGAACCTTTCGATCCACGCGTAGTAACCGAACATCCCCGGGAAGCACGCCAAGACAGGTCGTATCTCCCTCCTCGCTGTGCTCGAACAGCAGTTGCATGCCGAGACAGAGGCCTAGCAAGGGGCGGCCCGACCGTGCGACCTCGACCACGACCTCATCCAGTCCACGCTCCCGCAGTCGCTCCATACCGGCCGAGGCAGACCCGACTCCAGGCAGAACGACCCCATCCGCCTGCCGGATAACCTCCGGGTCGGATGTTCGCTCGGCGCCGGCTCCGATCCCTGCAAAGGCGTTGTGCACGCTGGCCAGATTGCCGAGACCGTAGTCGACAATCGCAATCACAGCGTGCCTTTGGTCGATGGGACATCATCGTGCACGAGCCGCGTGGCCGCATGCAGGGCCAGGGCGAAGCTTTTGAAGGCCGCTTCGAGCAGGTGATGAGCGTTCTCGCCCCGGATGCAATCGATATGCAGGGTCATGAGGCCGGCGTAGGCGAGTGATTGGAAGAAGTGGGCGCCGAGCTCCGTATCGAACGTCCCGACCTTTGCAACCGGCACTGGTACGTCGTACACGCAGTACGGCCGGCCCGACAGGTCCAGCGCCGTGCGAACCAGCGTTTCGTCCATAGGCGCGTAGGCCCACCCATAGCGGGCGATCCCACGTTTGTCACCCAATGCGGCGCGTAATGCCTGACCCAGGACGATCCCAACATCCTCCGTGGTGTGATGGTCGTCGACCTCGAGGTCGCCGGAGGCCTGCACCAGCAGACTGACCCGTCCGTGTCGGGCGACCAGCGTGAGCATGTGATCGAGGAAGGGCACACCTGTGTTGACTTCTGCCTCACCACCACCATCCAGATCGAGCCGGACCCGCACATCGGTTTCTCCGGTTTGTCGATGGACCTCGCCCGTGCGCGCTCGTTCATCCATGACTGTAGGTGCGTCCTCTCTCCGGCAGAGCCGTCAGAATGGTCCAGAGGTCGTTGACATCGCGCAGGCAGTATGGCACGTCCATCGCAGGAGCCAGCGGTCCGACCGCGACGAACGGCATGCCCGCTGCCTCGGCGGCCAGTGCATCGTTTACCGTGTCGCCTACATAGACCGGCTGACGGCAGTCCAGCCGTGCCACCAGTGCGAGCAGGGGCGCGGGATCGGGCTTCTCGCGTGGCGCATCCTCCTGCGCTATCAGCATGTCCGGCGGGAAGTAGTCCTCCAACGCATGCTGTCGAAGTGCCATCAGCGCCTCGGAGCGGGGCCGCGAAGTTGCGATACCGCGCGCCAAGGTACGGAGACCCTCGAGCGTTGCACGTGAAACCAGCGGCGTCTCACGGTTGATCAGCGGCTCATCCCATTCGAAAGGTGGAGCTTCGCCCGAGAGCTCTTCCCAGCTGGAACTGCCCAGGTACTAGGTCTGGAAAATGTCTTTCAGAGCGCTGTAGTCCGGAGAGGAGCGCTGTTCGTCGGTCGGTGGCAGCGGCAGTCCACCCTGGCGCTGCGCCACCAACGCCCAGGTCGCATCCCAATCATTGTTGAGTCCCGGATGGCGCTTGATCGCCGACGCCTCTTCAACTGTGACCGGTTCGTGCAAGAGACGCTCGGCGGTACTCCGCATGGCCTCGCGATACGACCTGCTCTCGTCCACCAGCGTCCCGTCCAGGTCGAAGAGGACGGCGTCAACCTGCAAGCTGTGCATGCACGTCCTCCAGCGCAGCCAGCAGCAGATCCGACTCCTCGGGCCTGCCAACCGAGAACCGCAGCGCTTCCCTTGGGCCGCTCAGGGCTCGAATGAGGACTCCTCGATCGGCCAGCCCCTGGCGCCAGGTGACGGCTCGATCGCATGGAATCTGCCAGTATAGGAAGTTGGTAACCGATGGATAGACCCGCCCGTAGTCGAGCGCGCATAAACGTTCGGACAAGCGATCTCGCTCCGCGATGAGGCAGCGCACATTGGCCATGAGGTAGTCCTGGTCTTCAAGCGACGCGACGCCGGCCACCTGCGCGGCGATCGAGACGTTATATGGCGACTTAATTTTGGTAAATTCCGCGACCAGAGAAGGGTCGACCACCGCATAGCCCAGCCGCATGCCAGCCAGCGCAGCCCATTTGCTCATGGTGCGTAAGATGACCAGGTTTGGATAGCGGTGGGCCAGATGGACCAGGGAATGTCCCGAGAATTCGGCATACGCCTCGTCCAGCACGAGGATTCGTCCGGTATCGAGTAGGCGAATGATATCCGCGTCAGGTGTCATATTCCCGGTGGGATTGTTTGGGCTGCAGAGGAAGATGATCTTGGTGCGGTCGCTCAAGGCCCGCTCCACGGCTTCCAGGTCTACCGCGAAATGATCGTCGCGCGGCACGACGACGACTTTGCCTCGATTCACTGCCCCACTGATCGCGTACATCAGAAAGGCGGGGGTGCAGTCGATCATCTCGTCGCCCGGATCCAGGAACAGTCGAATGAGGAGGTCGATCATCTCATCACCACCGACGGTGCAGACGATCCGCTCCGGCTCGGTGCCCAGATACTCGCCGAGACGCTCGCGCAGCTCCGTACACGCGGCATCCGGATAGCGCCAGGCGTTGCAGTGCCTCAGTGCCTCGGCGACGCGCGGCGATGGCCCATACGGATTCTCGTTGGCGTCCAGTTTGACGAAGGTGCGTCCCAGACGCTGTTGCAGCAGCTCGAGGGTAGGTGGAGGCGGATATGGCTCCAGCGCTGCAATATCGCGCCGCAGCAGATCGTGAATACTCAAGAACGCGGTCCCATCGAGCGTGCCTCGACGGCTCGGGCGTGTGCTTCCAGACCTTCCGCGCGTGCGAGCCGCCCAACGGTCCCTACCAGCGAGGCCAGTCCTGCCGGGCTCAGCTCTTGACACTGAATCATGCGTCCAAAGCTCTCGACCGAGACGGGCGCGAAGGTACGGGCATAGCGTGCCGTGGGCAGGATGTGATTTGTGCCGGTGGCGTAATCGCCGGCGGCATTGGGCGCGTACGGCCCCAGGAAGACGGAACCCACGTTGGCAATGCGACGCAGCACTTCACGTGGTGCGGACGTGACGATCTCCAGGTGCTCCGGAGCGTATTCATCGGCCAGGGCGGCCGCGTCTTCGATCGAATCCACCAGCACGATCAGGCCTGCGGTATCGAGCGCGGCGCGCGCAATGTCCGCCCGGGGGAGCGAGACGATCTGACGCTCGACTTCCCGCGAAACGGCTTCCGCCAGGTTACGGGAGGTGGTGACCAGCACGGCCGGCGAGTCGGGTCCGTGTTCCATGTCGGACAGTAGGTCGGCTGCGATCCAGCCTGGATCGGCCTGCTCGTCGGCGATGATCAACAGTTCCGAAGGCCCGGCGGGCGCGTCGAGCGAACACTCCGGGAAGGCCAGGAGCTTGGCTGCCGTGACGTAGGCATTGCCGGCGCCGAACAGCTTGTCGACGCGCGGCACCGATTCCGTGCCATACGCCATAGCAGCAATGGCCTGCGCCCCGCCTACCTTGAAGACTTGATGGATTCCTACCAGATCGGCCGCCACCAGCGTGGCCGCCGGTACCGAGCCGTCTTCGTGCGGTGGCGTACAGAGGACGATGTGGAGGCAGCCCGCGATGGAGGCCGGAACGCCCAGCATCACCACCGATGACGGATATGCGCCGCGCCCCCCAGGTATGTAGAGACCAACTCGTTCGATTGGCCGCCACTCGCGCCAGGCGCAGACGCCCGGAGCCGTCTCGACCGCTTCCTCCGCCCGGAGCTGTGGAGTATGGAAGGCACGCACCGCGGCAATCCCGGCCCGAAGCGCCGCATGGACTCCCGGATCGAGCGCAGCGCGAGCCTGAGCGAACTCGTCGTCGGAGACCTGCAGGTCCCGGAGCACAGCGCCGTCGAAACGTTCCGTAAAGCGCCGCAGCGCGACATCCCCCTCGGCGCGAACCGTGTCCATGATCGCCTGCACAGCAGGTACGAGTGCCGCCAGCGACTGGCGTCGCTCGAAGAGACGCTCGCGATCGTGTGCGGTCACATTATGCTGCTGGACGATGCGCAAGGGCATGGAGGGCCAATCACTTTCGCTGGGCGATGACGTGCCCCATTGTGCCCCAAAACGGTTAATCCCCGGCTAATCTTGTTCCGCTATGCTCTTAGATAAGAATTTGTTGAGGAACGAGGATGAGAACGATACGTCGTCTACTAATCATGTCGGCATTGGGCCTTGCCGTCTCGGTCGTACCGGTTCATGCACAGGGAAGCGGGGCGCACGGGAACGCGCCGGTCAATTGGCAGCAGCGCGATACCGCGGTCTACGTGGTTTCGACGCTCAATCTTCTTGGACACGCCAGGAACCACACGGTGCAGCAGATGTTCCAGCGCCTCAATATCACGCGCATCGACGTGTACGCCGATAACGAGCAAGCCAATCTTTATTTTATCGAACTGAAGCGGGACGATTCGTCCACGGCCGGGATCCTCGCCTACCAGTTGGGATGGCCCAAGCCGAGGCGCATCTCCTGGTCAGCCGGAAAAACCATTCCGACCGTCACTTCCGGGATCGTGCAGGCTTATAAGACGGATAGTAAGACACTGATCGGCACCTTTACCTCGACTCTGCCCTAGCGCCGGATCAGATGGGATGGGGTACATCAAGGGATTGTGGCGGGCTCCCGAGGCATCATGCGCGTGCGGCCGGGCGGCCGGAGACGTCCGGCCCTACCGAGGTGTGCGCGGAGATGTACGTCGCGCCCGGACTATGGCACAGCATGAGGCGTGGGGCAGCTCATGCTTGATGTTTGGGGCACGTGGCATATACGCTTGCGATAAGCGAGGGAGGTACACATGCGCCGAGTGATTGCAGTCGGAACCTCAGTTGTCATGTTGGGGCTCGCCGCTCATGGGGTCGGAGCACAGGGGAAGGGTCAGCATGGCGCCGCAGTGTCGGCAGTTGCCTCCGGCACCTGTGTGGCCGTAAACCCACACAACCCCAAGATCAAGAACCACGGTCAGTGCGTGGCACAGGTCGCTCGCACGAACGCCGGCAAGCACGGTGAGGGGACCAAGGATCACGGGAAGCACCTGGGGTGGACGAAGGGCAAAGGACACGCGAAGACGAAGCAGTCCGGCGGGGGGAAAGAGCAGCCGGAGGCGACTGACGCTCCCGAGCCCACGTAGGCACCGGAGCCGACCGACACCCACTGAGCACGCTCACACTCCTGGTGAACCATGCACCGCCGGCTCCGGCCGGACCTGATCTCTATTCTTCCGGCTTTCACTGGAGTTGAGGATGCGCGGCTACAAAACCGACCCCGGCGCGCCGGGCGGGTTGAGCCTGGCCGACGACCTTCCTGCGCCGGAACCTGCTCCACACGAGCTATTGCTAGAGGTTCGCGCTTTCGGGGTCAACCGAGGCGAGCTTTTCCTCCTGCACCAGCGGCCGGACGGATGGCGGCCAGGGCAGGATGTGGCCGGGGTGGTGGTTCGCGCCGCGCGCGACGGGAGTGGCCCGGCGGTGGGCGACCGTGTCGTGGGTGTGGCCGATGGCGCCGGCTGGAGCGAGCGTGTCCAGGTGCCGACGAATTGGGCGGCTCACCTGCCGGAAAGTGTCTCCTTTCAGCAGGGCGCCTCGCTGCCGATCGCGGGCCTGACGGCACTACGCGCCTTGCGAGTAAGCGGTCCCGTGTTGGGGCGTCGGGTGCTGGTGACGGGTGCGATGGGAGGGGTGGGGCAGTTCGCCGTGCAACTTGCCGCAATAGCGGGGGCGCACGTGACCGCTCTCATTCATACGGCGGAGGATGAGGAGGCGGTGCGTGGCCTGGGCGCCCACGACGTCGTGACCTCTCTCGGTGACGCGTCAATCGGTCGATTCGAGCTGGTACTGGAGGCCGTGGGTGGAAGCGTGCTTCAGGATGCGGTCCACCGGCTCGCTCCCGGCGGGACGGTCGTGGCCTACGGCGCGCTTGCCGGGCCGGCCGAACTCAGCTTCCGGGACTTCGCGTCGGCGCCGCTGGGCAAACTGGTGGGCTTTTACCACGCCTACCCACATGAGACGAAGGGTGCGGACATCGGCACGCTGGTTGAGCTAGTAGCCGCCGGGCGCCTGGATCCGGTACTCGGGCTCGTGCGCGATTGGGAAGAGACGCGAGAGGTGCTGGACGCCCTGCGACACGGCCAGGTGCATGGGAAAGCGGTGCTGACGCGCGGCTAGTGGAGTTGGGATATGTAGCAGAAGGAGCGCTAGAAAGGACAGCACACCATGACTACCGAAACAAACAAGGAGATCGTCCGACGCTGGTTTGACGAGGTGATCGGCCAGAGACAGATCGACCTGATCGATGAGATGTGCGCGCCGGAGGTCGTCAATTGGGCCGCGGTCCCCGAGCGGCGCTATGGCATCGAAGGAATGAAGGACATCGCCCGATTCATCTTTGATGTCCAGCCGGATCAGCACTGGCCCGAGCGCCGCCTGATCGCTGAAGACGATTTTGTGGTCGCCTATGGCATCCGCGCTGCCACCTGGCACGGCGGCAGCTTCCGAGGCATAGCAACGCCTGACACGAACGGCAAGCAGATTGCCGTGGAACTTGCTCACATGTTTCGGTTCAAAGACGGCAAGATCGCGGAGCACTGGGCAGTGCGGGACGATCTGGGTATGATGCAACAACTCGGCGTCCTGCCGCAGCCCTGACTTTACAGCTCAACACTTTCTAGAGTAGACACTGGTGATCTGTGTCGCCGGACGCCGCATCAGAAGAAGGCGGTCCTGAGGTCTGATTTGCAGCCGATGCAGGACCGGCTCGCCACGGCATTTCGGCACAGTCGCGGTGTCGCCTCCGTGTCGCCGCCGGTCTTCAACCGCAGCAGCAATACGGCCTTGAATACGATGTTCCCGACCATACAGCCACAATCGGCTGCCACCCCAGATCTCGCCACGCGGTCGCACCGCCAGGCCGTCCCTCCCGGCGTGGTAGCACGTTCAGGATTCGGCGTCGAGCGCCATCGAGTTCAAGATGCAGAACTCGTTATCCTCGGGATCGGCCAGCACGACCCAACTTGGATTTCCCTGGCCGATATCAACCCGGCGAGCGCCGAGCGCCAGCACGCGATCGACCTCTTCCGCCTGAGTGCGATCGATTGGACTGACATCCAGGTGGACCCTATTCTTGACCTGTTTTCCCTCCGGGACGGGACCGAACAGCAGCGTGGCCGGCTGGACCGCTCGGCGCCAGGCTTCACGGGTAGGACGGGCATCTGCCTGGTACGGGGCGATCTCGATCTCCCCTTCATCCTGATAGACCACGTGGTAGTCGAGCACAGCGCACCAAAACTGTGCCATGAGCTGTGGATCGCGACAATCCACCACGATTTCCCTCAATCGACTGGTCATGTGTTCTCCTTTGGTGGGTTGTATTCGCTCGTGTGACCCCTTGCCGGGGCATGCCGTACGTTATCGCATCGCACGGGCCGGGCGATGCAAGTGAGTCGGAGCGCCGGGCGGACCGGCGATCGGGTCGTGCAGGCCGTCGCGCGGCACCACGGCGGATGGAATCGTCGAGGATGTCTTGACGTTTTCCGGTATACGTAGGGATCGCCCGACGTGGCGATCTGCCTGGGTCTCCCGGTGTACCGCGAGCGAACGGTAGTGGTAGCCGTAGAGTGTGCTGAAGCCGAGTTGCCGGTAGAGCTTCCAGGCCGGGGCGTTGTCGCGCATGACCTGGAGGTAGATGTTGGTTACTCCATCTGCCTGCGCCCACGAGGCCAGGGCGCACAGCACGGCGCGGGCGGCCCCCTGACGGCGATGGGCCGGGGCGGTTGCCATGTTGAACACCCCGAGCCAACCGTCTTCGCAGACGGCCGAACCGACCGCGCACGGGGCGCCACCGCTCCAGGCAACGACGTAGCCGGCAGCGGGCGCGGTGCGTCGCATGATCTCACCACGCCGCAAGAGGTCACTCCGCTCGACTCCCGCTATCTCGCCGTAGACGGTGAGCCAGCGGTCATCGCAGGTGTTTCCCAGCGTCACGGCAAAATCAGCGCCGGCAGTACGATCGAGCACCTCGCTCAACGCGGCGACCTGGACGGCAGTGTCTCTGCCTCGCGTGTAGCCTCGCTGTTCCAGCACGTCGTCGAGCAGAGGCGGCTGGGAGGCCGGACACAGTTGGAAGATCGAGGGCCGCGCCCGTGCGGCGTAGAACGCTTCGACCGCCTCGATCTTCTCCGGCAGCGAGAGCGTCTCACCCGTTCGACAGCACCAGACCGAGTTCGCACGGTGGGTGACACCGTGGGTGAAACGCAGGCGCCAGCCATCGCACTCTTGTACCTCGCCGGCCGGCCAGGCGCGAAAGGCCAGGCGCTCGATGCGCTCGATTAGTGGTGCCAAGTCCCGGCTCCTCTCGGTTGGGGGCACGAGGCATCTCTCTCCTCGTTTGGAGTCGCTTGCATCAAACCGTGCAAAAACCCCCTCCCCTGGCCCCTCCCCCGCAGCGCAGGAGAGGGGAAATCCGTGGGGCGATGTGGTTGGTATGGACACGGCTACCCGGCTTCGCCCCTGCGATGCTGTCTACCGGGCCGCACCGGCGTGTGAGACGAAAGGCGGCTCCGGCGAACGAGATGTTGCAACGGAGAAAGTACCGTACTCTCGCCTCACCACATCTGCAAAGCTGGTCGGCAGGATCGATGGATATCGTCGGGTGGTCTCGGACACATCGATCGAGCTGTCTTGGGTGTTCATGATCACACCGGCACGGGCATGACGAGCCAGGACAGGATTGAAGGGGCGAGCCAGCAGAGAGGTCGCGCGCATGACCGGTAACGGCAGATGTTTCGTGGATCCGGTGGCGCCGGTCACCTCGGCAAAAATCTCCACCAATCGATTGAAACTCAAATTTTCCGGCCCACCGACCTCGATCGCTTCGCCGTGTAAGGACGGGTCGACCACGGCAAGGTCAATGAAGCGGGCGACGTCCCGGGCGGACACGAAATTGATCGTGCGCGGCGCGGCCACCGCCGATCCCGAGCTGGCGGTGCTGCGGCGGGAACTCGGCAGCCGACGACTGAGCGACATGCAGACCGTGGCGGAGTCACTCCAGCAGAAGGGCGTGCTCTGTCCGGGTATGGAGATGGCAGAAGCGATGGATCTCCTGTGGGCTCTGGGGTCGGCCGAGATGTTTCGCATGCTGGTGGTGGACCGGACGTGGCCACCCGAATGGTACGAACGGTGGCCGGCACGCCTGCTGCAGGAATCGCTCCTGTGCCCACCGAAGGATGTGGAGTAGGGCGATGGGCCTGGGGATACGAGAGGCGGCACGGTGTGCAGACAGCGCGCTTCCCCCAATGAGGAAGCGCGCGGAGACCGAGTGTGGCTCAGCCGATGGTGTAACTGGCGTTGGCTCGTGCGGAGGCGGCCGATCCGTTCGTGGCCGTCACCAGCACGCCGGCGGTGCGCTTGGCCGCCCTGGTGTGTCCTGCCGGCTGCTTGAACGACCAGGCGTAGTGGCCGCCAGCGTCAGCGGTGCCGGTTCGATGTACCTTTGTACCGTCGGGGAAGGTGACCACCACTGTTACACCAGCGTTCGAGAGGGTCGTCACCGAGATGGTCTGCTTTTTCCCACTGGCCACTGACCTATGTGCCAGATGCACGCTCACGAACAGGGGAATTGGTGTGCTGGCGGGAGTTGAGGTTGGGGTCGCGGTCGCCGTGGGTACCGGTGTGTGGGTCGCAGCGGGCTGCGGCGTGGCGGTGCTGGTGGGAGTACTGGTCGACGGCGCACGAGTGGCCGTGGGGACAGCCGTGGGTGCGGCAGCAGCAATGTCCTGAACAAAGGCCGCGGATACGCGGTTCACGTTTGCCAGGATTTCAGTCTGGCGGGAGGGGAGATCTGCCGCCGGCACCAACGACATGACTTCCATCAGGGCGTTGGAACTCTGAATGACCTGCAACACTCCTCGATACTCGCCATCCGAAAACACGGCTCCGATGTAGTCCTGGTAACACTGTTCTCCGAAGTTGCATGCCGTCCCATTGGCGAAGGTGGGGTTGTTGCGGACGTCGTCGAATGCCCGCTTTGCGGCATCATTCGAGGAATAGAACGATCCCAAATACGCCAGGTCGAACAAGCCGTCCGAAATTTGCGTGGTGTAGTACTGAAACCACCCGCCCTGCATGCCCAGATCGGCATACGTGCTGACGTGTAGACTGCTGAATCTGGAGTTGTCCGCCTGCGACGCTGTGTCTTCGTGCTCCTCATACAAGTACGAGCCGGGCGGAAAGGCGGAGGCTGGAAGTTCCAGCTCCAGAGCAAGCAGGATGCTACCGGAAGCATTGGTTTGGTGGGACGTCCCCAGCGGGACGAGGCGCCGCACTGAACGCAGTCCCTGCCCAGGTACAGATCCGGTCGTGGTCTCATACCCATGGCCGCGTGCCGGCCCGGCAGCATGAACCGAAGGCATGGCACCGAGCGTTTGTGGCAAGGTAAGCGACAGACTGAACATTGTTGCCAGCAGGACGAGACGTTTCACGGCGCACTCACTTTCTTATGGCAGCCAGAAGACACCACCCACACCGGTCACGCCCCGGTCGATGTCATCGACGCAGGCATGTAGTCTGGCGGTCGTCTCCGTGATGGCAACTCTACGCGGCAGGAAGTTCAAGCGCATCGGTGAAGCAACTGAGCCGGTGCTCGGTGGAAACGCGCAGTTCACGGGCGGACGGAGCGGCACGATAATGGCGGTGCACGGGCCCGCACGAACCGGCAGATGTAGGGGGTGGGACTTGAACGTCTTGGTAGCACGGTATTACGTGCAGGCAGGCCGAGGAGACGAAGTGGAGGCGGCATTGAGAGAGATGGCGGCTCTGGTCAAACAGCAAGAGCCGGATTGCGTGCTGTATGAGGTGAACCGGTCGCAGGATGATCCCGATGAGTTTCTGCTCTACGAACGGTACCGGGATGCGGCGGCGCTGGAGGCGCACCGCGAGACACCGCACTTCAAGACGCTCGTGGAGGGACGGATCCTGCCCCTCCTGGTGCGGCGAGAACGCAGCTTCTATACGTATGTCGGCGAGTAGCAAGCCGGGAGAGTCTGCCGCTCCAGGCGCCTGGACCTTGCTCCGCCTGTGGTCCGGGATCGGTTTGAAGTCGTTCGGCGGCGGCGCCTCGACGCAACTCCTCATCCGGCGCAACTTCGTCGACGAGCGGGGGTGGATTGGCGATGCCGAACTGGCTCATCTCTGGAATCTCTGCCAGTTCACTCCTGGGATCAACCTGATTTCCCTCACCATCCTGATCGGCCGGAAGTTGGGCGGGACACGCGGGATCGTCGCGTCGGTGTTGGGGATGCTGGTACCGAGCGCGATCGTGACCTGTTGCCTCACGGCCGGTTTCGAGGCCCTCCGCCACAGCGCCGCCTTGCATGCCATCTTGCGGGGCGTGGTTCCCGCCACTGCCGGAATCATGGCGGTGGTGGCGGTGGGCTTCGCCCGCCCGGTGCTCGTACCGGTGTGGAAGGAGGGGCCGGCATCACTGCTGGTGAGCCTCCTGTTGATAGTCGCGACCGCTCTGGCGATCGTCGTGTTGAAGGTATCCGTGATCGTCGTGGTGGTGATCGTCGCCCTCCTGGGAGCCGCCTTCTTCACGTCACGAAACGTTACGGAGCCTCCGGTCCTGCCGCTCGATCAGGTCGAGGATGTGCGGTCGTCGTGATCGACCCGCTGCTGTACTTTCTGCTGTTTCTCAAGGCATCGCTCTTCTCGACCGGTGGCTTCAGCAACCTTCCCAGCCTGCACCAGGACCTGGTAAACGCGCAGTGGGCCAGTGAGGCCGACTTTGGCGAGGCCATCGCCATCGGCCAGATCAGTCCGGGACCGAACGGGCTCTGGACGGTGAGCCTGGGCTACATCGTCTACGGCTTCCCGGGAGCGGGCCTGGCGCTGCTGGCCGTCACGATCCCGCCGATGCTGGTGCTGGCGATCGCCGCGGGCTATGAGCGTATCGCCCATCTGCGTTGGGTCGCGGGGCTGATGCGCGGGGTGTCCCTGGCAGTGGTGGGGATCCTGCTCACCGTCTGCTGGACGATCCTGCACGGAACAGGGGTAGACGCGCTGGGCTGGGTTATCGCCGTGGTGGCGTTCGTACTGGCGCTGAGTCGCCGGGTCCCGCTGATCGTCATTCTGGGGCTGGCGGGGGTGGCGGGGTACATGCTGTATCGATGAAGAATAGAGTGAGTAAGACCTCGCACATTGAAGCTGCCACCAGGATGCGAAACGGCGCCCGACGCTCGAAGCAGGTCACTTGAGCGCTACAGTGAGAGGTACGCACATGGAGGGGTTGATATGCCGCACATTCGCTACGCCGATGTGGACGCTATTACGGATCCGGAGATTCAGGGGTATCTCGAGCAGGCGCGGCTGCACGGGACGCCACGTCCGGAGAGCCAGGCGATCAGGGCGAACAACCCGAATGTGATTCGGGCGTTTTCCCAGGCCTGGGAGTTGATTTTTCGCCACGGGGTGGTGGATCACGCGCTCAAGGAGCTGTGCCGGGTCTACGTCTCGCAATCGATCGAGTGCGAATACTGAGGGGTCCAGCGGTCTGCCCAGGCTGGGCAGCAAGGGTTGACCGAAGAGAAGTACGCGGAACTGCTCAATTTCGAGGACTCACCGCGCTTTAGCGAGAAGGAAAAGGTGGCGTTGACCTATACCAGCGCCATTATCTGGAACGCATCGATCGCGGATGAGTCGCTGTGGGAGAAGCTGCACCACCATTTCACCGAGCCCGAATTGGTGGAGTTGGGGTCCTTCGTGGCGCTCACCTTTGGGCAGCAGCGCTGGATCAAGACGCTGGGCATCGGCCACGGCGAGGTGTTGGGCGATACGTCGGCAGGTCTGCGGCAGGAGACGGTGGAGGCGGGTGCGTGGCAGGATGAGCCGCGGTGACCGGTCGTGGGGTAAAAGGCGGCCGTTATACCGCGGCCAGCGTTCCGCCGAGGTAGAGGTGGCCGATCTCCGGGTCGTGCAGGACCTCGTGCGCCGGACCGGTCAGGCGGACTTTGCCGCCTTCCATCACCACG
The DNA here is from genome assembly GCA_025449555.1 of Chloroflexota bacterium. Lineage (GTDB taxonomy): Bacteria > Chloroflexota > UBA5177 > UBA5177 > UBA5177 > JANWJD01. The sequence goes on from JANWJD010000285.1 coordinate 23,855, forward strand.
CCATAGGTTGAATTCCTCAGGCCGGAGCGTGCGTTCTGTTCCACCAACAGGATCGTTTTCCCTGCAGCGCGCATGACGGTCATCATCTCGAACACCTGCTTCAAGGTTTTGGGGTCCAGGCCCATGGATGGTTCGTCCAGCAGGACCAGGGCGGGATCCAGCATCAAGGAACGGGCAAACTCAACGATCTTTTGCTGTCCACCCGACAGGCTGCCTGCTTTATCGGCGGCGCGATCCCTCACCACCGGAAACATTTCCGTCACCTCGTCGAGTCGACGCTGCACCAGCGCCTTGTCCCGCAGAATGTACCCGCCCATCTTTACGTTCTCGCGGACGGTCATCTCGGGAAAGAGGCTGCGCTCCTGCGGCACCTGCACGATGCCACGCTCCAGCACCTGGCGAGGGGCCAAGCCGGCCAGACGCTGATCGTTAAAGACGATGGACCCTGCACGTGGCTTGAGGAGGCCGCTGAGCGTACGGAGCACGGTCGATTTCCCCGCACCGTTCGGTCCCACGATGCAGGTGACCGAACCGGCGGGAATCTCCAGATCGACGCCCCGGAGAACATCTCCTCCGCCATAGCCGGCGAACACCTGCCGCATGCTCAGTAACATCGGCTCAATCTCCCAGATACGCGTCCAGCACGGCGGGATTTCGGCGGATTTCAGCGGGTGGTCCATCGGCAATGGTCGATCCGCGGTGCATCACGCTTACCCGGTTACAGAGTCCCATCACAAACTCCATGTTGTGCTCCACCACCAGGAAGGTCACGCCCCGTCCGTTCAACTCGCGAATGCGGCCGGCCAGGTAGGTAATCGTGGTAGGATTGACGCCGCCGGCTGGCTCATCCAGGAGGATCACCGTCGGCTCCGCGATGAGGACAGAGGTAATCTCCAGGAGCTTCTTCTGGCCGTATGAGAGGGTGCCGGCCGGCATGTCTTGCAGGCGGGTCAACCCCACGAAATCCAGCAACTCCGTCACGCGGGCCCGTTCTTTAGCTGCGCTCCAGCGACCGAGTCCGGCCGCGAAGCCGGGACGCTGCGCCGCCACATGAACGTTTTCCAGTACGGTGAGACGCGGGAAGATGCGCGTGAGCTGGAAGGTCCGCCCGACGCCAAGTCCGAAGACGGTACGCGGCGATGATCCTGTAATCGGTTTATCGCGCAGGCGCACACTGCCAGTATCAGGTTTCTCATACCCGGTCATGACGTTGAAGAGCGACGTTTTACCCGAGCCGTTGGGGCCGATCAAGCCGACGATCTCGCCCTCCTCCACCCGGACGCAGCAAGCCCGCAGTGCCTGAATGCCACCGAATGACTTGGAGATATCCACGGCTTCCAGCAGGGTCATGGCTACCGAATCTCGCCGTGCGTCGCCAGGTCTTCGCTGCCGGCCGATGCAGTGGTCTCCCGCGATCCGGGTATCCGAGCGGTCTCCACGCTCTTGTGTTTGGCCCGCTGGGAGACGATCAGATGCTGCACGCTCGGGATCACACCCTCCGGCAGCAGCAGAATAATCACCAGGAAAAGAGCACCGTACAGAATCAAGTAAAGGCCGCTCGAACCGTAGGTGAAGGCGAAGTACTCATGCGCCGGCTCGATCAGGAACGCACCCAGTACCGGGCCAGCCACCGTGCCCAGTCCGCCGGTAAAGACCATCAGAACCATGCTGAGATCGGCCAGCGGATCGAACACGAACTGTGGATAGATGTAGGTCACGAAGTAGGCATAAATGCCGCCCGCGATGGCGATGAAGAAGGCGGCAAGGACGAAGCAGATGAGCTTGGAGAGGTTCGCGTTGATGCCCAGCCCCAGAGCGCGATCCTCGTCATCGCGGATGGCGCGCAGCCCGAGGCCAAACTTTGATTGACGGATCCACCAGGAGACCGCGACCGCAACCACCAGCACAATCAGCGCCGTGTAGTAAAACGGTGGATTGAAGTCCGAGCCCATCCAGGGAGGTTGCGGCAAACCACTGCCGGTCGACCCATTGGTGAGACCACGCAAGTTGATCGCCAGCAGTTGACCGATGAAGAGCATAGCGATCGTGAGCACCACGAAGACGTGCCGGCGGGTGCGGAGGGTAATGATGCCGAGCGGGACGGCACAGGCCGCAGCGATGAGACCGCTCACCGGGAGGAGGAAGAAGGGCTCGTAGCCG
>JANWJD010000286.1 GCA_025449555.1 Chloroflexota bacterium
GCCGGTGCCGACCAGCATCTCGGCTATCGATTCGCCGGCCCAACCGTAGTCGATAAGCCAGAGGCGTGGTCAGGGACACGGAGCGGTATCTTCGCCAAACGACCGTTTTCTACTTTACGAAAATTCGCGCCGACAGCTTCACTCGGCGGCTCCTTCCGCGAGTGCTGTACTTGCATGTCGCAGATGCCATGATGAATTTCGTGGCTGGCGGAACTTTAGTTAACACCATGTAATTGCCGACATATTCTCCACGCCTTGGTCCATCATCATCGACTCCGGTGAATATCACTTTCCTCGTGCCGTTGCTTCGTGTCGCACTGAGGGTGAGCGTACACAGGGAAAGGCCCGTGATTGTTGCCTGGGCTGTGAGCGGTACTCCCGTCCTTTTGGGCAGCAACCGCAATCTGAGCTTTGGAGGAGCCGATTGTGTCTGATCCGATTTCACCTTTGCTGGCATCTCAAGCGGAGGTCCACTCGGCAACGGCAGATCGCGAGGGAGGGGGTCTGCGAGAAACACTACGGCCCCGAAAACAACAAGGCGAAGACGCGGCCGAGACATTATCCGCCATCTCTATTCAGGTAGTACATCGCACTCCTCCGCCTTCGACCGTACGTGCTGGACAAAGACACTCCGTGTTACGCGCAAGTACATTTGAGATCGGATCGACCTCACGGACTCAATGGACATTGTCCAACCGGCGATGAGATTCTCGGCACGACCACCAACCACAACACCCTTTGTGGTCCCGGCGGCACATAGGTGAGTTTGACGTACCTGGTGCCCCGGCGAATGGCAAAGGTCCAGGTCATGTTTATGGTCGTGTGCGGATCGATGACTGCACCATATCCCGGATATCCACCATAGACCCCTGGATAGAGGCGGGCTCCCACGACCATTCGATACCCGGGATGATTTGAATCGGGGAAGGCGAACCGATGGTCACCTCGGTTGCGCACCTGCCAGTCGACATACAGCCACTCCCATCCTGGTCGAGTCCGCCTGCTGTGATCTCCCTGGATCAACGTGGTGCAGGTCGTCGTACTGACCTGGATAACCGAGATGTCCAGCCCTCCCGCTTTCAGGACGGTCCATAGCCCGGCGGCCCGTATGGGCGTGTCCCCTCCTCGGCTCCCCATCGCGTGAGATGACTCCGGCGACATCAGCATGACGAGGCAGCACGCGACGATTGCAGTTGCAATTGCGGAACGATCAACGAAGGGCACATCGACGACACAATCCGAGCATCGTGCGTGACGCCTGTTTGGATTGCCCGAAAAACTTCCCATGCATGCCGACTCCTCTAAAGATGAAGGTTCATCATTGACCCCGTAAACCCTCTACCAAGCGTCTCGCGAACCGCTGCACGGTCCAGATGACGACTCCGGCGAGCACCACAATCAGCGGAACGATCAGTTCCCACACATGACCTGCCATTGTTATTCCTCCTTATGAGTAACTGCTCGTTCTCTGAACCCGACAATGTTGTATGGATCTGCGAGAATCTCGGCCCCAAGCGCATCACGCGAAGGCTACACTCGCCCAATACCTGGCTCCGGTAGGGCAGGACCGCGGCCGCAGGCCGCAGTGTCCCGCCGCCTCCCCGTGCGACCGCATTAGGTGGCGCCCCACCACCCGAATCTCGCCTACCTTGATGCGTATGGAATGAGGAAACTCGGGATCTGCTTGCCAAATCAACGCGAACCCCCTCCAGTCTGGCTCCCAAAACAATCAACGCACACTGCGTCCTCCAGTCGGAGCAGCGATATGCACGGGGACATTGAACCGCGAGTAATCGAAGCGAATCTGCCAGCGCGTGCCGGGAGCAGCCCCGTTCCACAGCCGCAGACGACGCAGGCGAAAGGTGTCGGCGTCGACGTACAGGTCCGCCTTGAACCAGAGTTGTTCGCGCAGGTGCCAGACTCGGTGTCCGGCCAGGAGCTCGGTCCCCAGCACCTTGTGCTGCGTATAGGTCGAATCGAGCGGCGCGGCCAGGTAGGTGAGCCGGAGCACATCCGGGCAGACCTGGTTGATATAGGCGGGATCGGGATCGAAGACCGGCTCGCTCGACGGCCACCAACTCGGTTGCGTGTGCAGATCGACGGCACGCCAGGCTTCATGCGTTGCGACCGAGCGATGCCAGGCATGTGTGACTGTATGCGGCGCCGGGAGGAGCGGTCCCTGGATGACATACCCCTCGTCGATCCTCCCGACCTCGCTCTGCCGGCCGGAGACGAGGGTGTGGAGCGAGACCGGCAAGGCGCGAGTGGATTGCGACTCGCAATCGGCCTGGATCTGGAGCTGTAACTGGGCGGATGAGCCGACCAAGGAACGGATGCCGTCGGCATGCATCGCGTGGACGGAGACCATGGCAGCCGCGACCTGGTGGAGCAGGCTCGTGAAGCTGAGAGATGAGGGCACGGTACGGGTGGGTGTCGGGGCCGCGGTCGGGGAGGGTGTCGGGAGCGGCGTGGGGCTGGGTTGCGGCGGGAGGTAATCGAGGGCAGCAACCGGGTGGTTCAGCCAGGCTGCCCGCACGTACCACCCGTTCAGCGGGGAACAGCCGGGCGTCAGATGGGGCTTCGAGGCGAACCAACCTCCCGGATAAGAGTAGGTGGGCCCATTGAGTCCGAAACCGCAGCTAGCATAACTGAGCGACAACATCGGTCCCTGGACGTTGGGCGGGCGGGTCACATCCAGGACGGGATCCAATGGATCACCATGCAGGGTGAGCTTCGGCGCGGTCTCCGCGGTGAGGCGCATGAGAATGGGCCGTGTGGTGAGGACATACGGAGGCAAATTCAGGTTGGATGGCATCTGGGGCATGAAGTTTTGTGTTGCCCGGATACGCGCCCCTCGCACGACGATGTACTCACTCGAGCTTACTGTTCCACCGGGCTTCAATGGCTCGAAGAACGGAGCGGGTCCGGGCAGCGCCGGCGTATAGGGCATGGCGGGTGGGAAAACGATCTTCCCGGCGGCGTTCAGCACCTCGGCCTGCGGCGCATCGTAGCCGATGGGACCAATCCCCGGATGCAGATAACCGATCGTGTGATTGTTGACGTTCCGCAGGGTCACCTGCACCTGCGCCAGCGCGTTACGCGGGTATGAACGGCGTGGCACGGTAAGGGTCAGCTTCAGGCCACCAGATACCACCCACGTCGTTACGGCTCCATTCCGTTCCACCCTGGGTGCGCCGTACCTGGTCGCCAGGCGCGGCAGGGCGAACGGGTCGCGATCGGTCACCAGTCGGGCGGTGGCACAGTCCAGCAACCCGTGCACCGTGACGGAACGAGGACCAAAGGAACTGCGCGTGCGAATGTGGAGATACACCGCGCCGTAGCGCCGCCAGTGGCCGTTCACCTCCCACTGGTCCACCGTCACCAGCGGCAGTGCTTCCTGTGAATCGAAGAGCCCACCGTCGACAAAGGTTCCTTCCGCGATTGGAATGAACCAGCCATGCAGCCAGATCCGCTCGTGCCCGGCGGGATGGGATAGACAGAACGTGTTGGCGGCATGAACACTCAGCGCACTCGGCGGCGGGCTCGTGACGGAGGCGACCGATATCTGGGTCCCCCTGGGTAAGAGGAACAGGAAAGAGATGGTGACGATCGCCGCCGCGAGTACTTTCATGGAGTCACCTGTTTTGGTCGGATATAGTCCACCTCGACACTGGTGCGTTGTGGCACGCCGCCGAGCGTCTCCCTCGTGAAGCCGATGACGCCGCCGAAGTTGCTCCATTGCGGCAGGGCCGCCAGCCAGCCTCCCAGCCGATCCAGCGCGCGTAGCCCGCTGCCGTCTGCGTTGACCACGTCCAGCTCTCCCGCGAGCGTGGTCCGGGCCAGCCGGCTGAAGGCGATGGTATGCGCGTACGGATCCCACGTCACGCCTTGCACGGTGTCTCCACCCAGGCGCACCAGGAGATGTTGCCGCCCGCTCGTGGCGTTGATATCGCTCAACGTACCGCCGATGCCGCTCGTTCCATAGGCCAGCGTGTGGTTATCGGTTGCCCAGGACAGTCCGGTAACGGGCGAGGGTGGCGACAGGCGTCGCAGCAGCCGCCCCGACTGAACGTCTCGAATCTGGAGACCACCGGTCGGGGTGGCGATGGCCACCAGGGAGTCATCGCAGGACACGGCAATCCGGGTCGCTGCGGTGAGCGGTGGCAGGCGTACCCGGGAGTGCGCCACGTCGGATCGATAGTGTGGATCGATCCCGATGATGCCTTCGCCCTGTGTAAACCATATGCGGACACAGCCCACCGTGCCGTTCGACCAGGGTGGGCCCATCCCGGCCTGCGTCCCGAGGATCGGGGTGCGGGGAGCCCAGGGGACGGCGTACCGGTAGTGGTCGAGGCGGCTCGCCTGCGCCACGACCGTGAGCGGACCGAGAGCGCCGTGTACCAACGGTCGGTACAGGAAATCGCCAGAAGCGTCAAAGGTACCCTGTGCCACCGGCCCGGCGGCGATCTTCCGTCGCCAGCGGTTGTCCCGATCGGCCACCCACAGGGCGCCACGGTCCAGATAGGTGTACTCGGTGCCACCCGGATTCCAGGTCAGGAAGCTCGCGCGGCCATCTGTGGTGTGGATTCGGAGGGCAACGAGCCGCAGCGTGCGGGCATCGAACGGCGCTCCTAGGTGCACCGCGGTTTTCCGTGCCAGGAGTGAGGTGAGCAAGCGGAAGAGTCCATTGTCGGCCCCGGCAAATCCTACGGTCGTTCCAGACCGCACGAACCGGCAGCCTCGCAGATATACGTCGACCGTCACGCGAGGTCGATCCGGATATCCAAAGATCAATTCATCGTGCGAGCCGTCATCACTCGGGCAGGACATGACTCCTCCCGGTGGCGGAAGGGAATTGAGGTGGTGGATCAGGGCGCGAATGCTCTGACTGTCACGCACGATCACGTACTTGTTCGGCCTGGAGGCGGCGAGCTGTCCCTGGACGAGCGCACGGTACGACAGGATTTCCACCGTCCGTGGAGTGCCGGGCACCATCGCCGGCTGTGGTGGCAGCGTGATGGTGTAGGCCACGTAGAGGACCAGCGTCTTGCCGGCCGGACCATGGGTGAAGGCGAGCTCCACTTCGAGCGGTGCATGCATCGGGTCGCGCATGGCGAGCCCAATCGAGACGGTCACGCCGTGTACCCCCGAGGAGCCGGACCCGGCCAGGGTGTAACCGCAGGCCATGAGCGCCTGCCGGTACCAGTTCGACGCCGTGGTCCAATCGGTGGATATTGCGTACTCCGCAGTGGCCGCTTTGAGGTACTGCGAGGCCGGATACGAATACGCCGCATGCGGCATGGGGAGGCTGCTCGGCGTCGCGCCGGGATACAGCGGCACCTGGATCACGACCGGTCTGGGCGGGATATTCGGCGCCGCCGGCATCGAGACATGGTTGTTCGGCTCGATCAATCCCGGACGCAGGGTGAGCATGAGCGGAGCCGAGCATCCGGTTGCGGCAGGCGTCGCATCAACCGTCGCGGCGCGCAGCGATGCAGGTGCTAGGAGTTGCATCATGCACAGGATCCCAAGCCACGAGACCACCGTCTTGACCGTTGCCATTCCGCCCTCCCCATGTAGCGCGCGTCATAAGGAGAACGCCGGCTCATCCCAAGTTGTAACGGACAGATATGGTCTAGCCGCTTTACTCAAGTAGGCCGGGGCTCCGTCCCCGGCGACCGGCTCCAGCCGGCTTTCAGCGTACTCCCACTCTGTGCAGTCCACCGCATCAGCCTGCGTCGCCGCGCGAATGGTCCGGGCTAGCGAGCTATCGCGAACAGATCCTGCCAGCCGGCGTGCCCAGGATACGAGGCAGGCAAGGGGAGCCGCTGCAGGCGACCCGAACCGAGAACGCCGGTCGTCACCCACAGACTCCCAGGAGCCGGCGGGATCTCCTGTCCGGGCCTAGTAGGAGGGGGAATGCCGATGCGACCGAGGGCCAGGCGCCTACCATCCGGTGACCAAGCGAGTGGAGCCCAGTGGAAGTGTGGCTGGATCGGTGCGATGCGGATCATCCTCCCCTGGCGGGCGATCCAAACCGTCGTGGGAGAACCGGCGCCGCGAGCAATCCGGGTGATGGCGACCGCTGTTCCATCAGGTGACCAGAGGCCGTCACGGAGCCGTTTGATGGCTATCCCAGGTTGCCAGCGCCAGGTTTCACCTCCTCCTCCTGCCCCGCGCTGGAAGAGAAGAGCGTGACCGCCGGCGATCCAGTGGGGGCCGTCGTCGTGCCCGTCACTCGTCAGTCGCGTTCTGCGACCGCTCAGCTCGGCCAGGAGCCAGATATTGCCGCTGCGGACGTAGGCGATGCGAACGGACGGCCGAAGGATCTGACTCTGTGCAAGAGAGCTTGAGGCGGGTCCCTCAACCAGGATGATCGAAAGGATGGCAAGCATTCGGTGGGCCCTCGTGGAGAGTCGATGAGGGGAGCGCCGTGTCATGGCCTTGTGCTTTTCAAAGCGATCACGCTTTCCGAGGACGAGATCAGTGGTTGAAGCTATCTAACATCGAGACAACAATGCAGCAAGCGGTGCCACGCCGGATGAAATAGGGGCAACGCAGCCAATGCTGGATCGCTACAGCGCCCGAGCACTCAGCGACGGAGCGCCGAGCTACGTATGCTGGGGACATGTCAAGAGTGGGACTGCAATTACTTTGTCCCGAGAGCAGAGTTGAACGAATGAGCGACTTCCACACGATTGTCAGTACCACGCGAACAGGTTGTGCCAGTCCATGTGGCCGTAGTACCAGGTCTGGTAGGCCGGGTTCTGGAAGGTGGGCACAGAATGGGTTGAAACCAGCCGGGCGATGGGATGAGGATTGGCTGTGCCCAGGTGCGAGTCGAGCCAGAGGGCGCCGTTTTTGACGAAGAGCATACCCCGACCGTCACGCGTCCAGGTCGGATCCTGAACGCCCTTCGGCACCCCCGCACCCGCCGGTCTGGCACCCGAACCATCCGGCTGGGCGGGCCAGAGGATGTGGGCAGTGAGCCAACTCCGGTCTGTTGCAGCGGCTTGGAAC
>JANWJD010000287.1 GCA_025449555.1 Chloroflexota bacterium
AGTTTCCTCCCCGCATCATCGCGTCCTCGGGCGTGATCAGCAAACGGCGGGTGCTGGCTCTGGTTGTGCTTGTCTTGCTGATCGTCGGAGGGTGGGCCGGTTGGCGCGCCTATACCCTCTATCGCGAGGCCAGCGATATCATCGTCATCGTGCCGCGCTCCACAGTCGAGCCCACCCCGGTTCCCATCGTCGTGGCACAACAAAACAAAACGCTGTTCGACCAGAAGCGCCGGATCAATATCCTTGTGCTGGGGAGTGATAACGACACCAAAAAAGAAGAACTGAATCCGCCCACCCAGAGTATGATCGTGGTGTCGATCGATCCCGTCAATCATAAAGTGACCCTGCTCTCGATCCCCCGGGACTTCTGGGTCCACGTCCGCGGTCACGGCATGCAGAAGATCATGCTGGCCTACAAGTACGGCCGCGTTCAGTTGGCGCGTGAAACGATCGAGACGCTGTTCAATATCCGGATCGATCGCTACGCGTGGGTCGGCCTCGACGGCTTCATCAGCGTGGTCGATACCTTTAACGGCGTCACCCTCGATGTGAAGCACCCGATCCTGGACGACAGCTACCCGCAGGACATCACCGGGGTCAATGCCTATGCCTATCAACGAGTCTTCATACCGCCCGGTTGGGCACATCTGAAAGGCGACCTGGCGCTGAAATACGTGCGCTCGCGGCACGGCTCCTATCTCGGCGACTTCGACCGCTCCGCCCGGCAGCAACAGGTGCTGGTGGCGCTGAAGGCCAAGGCGCACGGTCTGGATCTCCTGCGCAACATCCCGGCGCTGATCGACGAGTTGCACGCCAAAGTGCGCACCGATATGGGACCAAGCGAGCTGTATTCGGCCATGAATCTCTCGCGCCAGGTGAAGCCGAGTGATATCCGCAAAGTCGTGTTACAGGCTCCCACCTTCGGGCAGCTTGCCGTCAGAGCAGGCCAGGACGTCGTCGTGCCGAATTGGCCGGCCATTCGCCCCGTGGTGCAGGGGATCTTCACCAACGTCCTGCTCAACCCGGTCAAGCGGGTCACGGCGAAGCCCAAACCTACTCCGGCCCCGACGATCGCGGTCAAGCCAACGATCGCGGTCAGTCCACGGCCGACTACGTCACCTCTGGCGACCGCCACGCCGGCGCCCACCGCCGGCCCCACGTCCGTGCTCCCCCCGTTTCACACCAGCGCGTCTGTGCTGTACATCCATCACTGGAACAGCAATCTGGATCAATGGAATCCGGACGGCAGCGTGCAGCAGCTCACCAACACGGGTGACGTGACGATGCCGAGTCCTTCACCCGATGGCCACACGATCGCTCTGGTTCGCTTCCCGCGCTACCGGGATGTATCGGACATCTGGCTGCTGGACCGGCGAACCGGGAAGATGCATGCGCTCACCCACGGTCGGGACACCAAGGATGTGCGCAACAACCTCTGGGCGGCGTGGCCGACCTGGTCATCGGATGGCACGCACCTCCTCTACTCCTGGGATCTCCAGAAGCGGGCTCAACCGCCGTCCGATGCGCGTTCCTCCGCGCTGGCCATCTGGTCGCTGCCGGTCAAGGGTGGTACACCCACCCAGCTCACCACGCCCGTCACGGGCAGTACGGGAGATGAGGACCCGGCGTTGAGACCGCATAGCCGGCAGTTCGCCTATGTGAAATGGAACTTCTACCCTTCCACCTTCCAGATCTACTCGCAGCTCGCCATCGACGACCCGGTGGCCGGCCAGAGTTACACCCTCACGCCGGCAGGCGGCAGGGTCATTCAGCCCGCCTGGGACCCGGCAGGCAACCGTCTCGCCTACATTCGCTCCACCAACGGGGTCGACGAGCTGGCCGTGGCGCAGCTGGTCAACACCGCGGCCGGGCCGCAACTGCAGCACCCAATCGTGCTGGCCCGCGGTCAGGTGGCACAACCGTCGTTCACCCCTGACGGCCGCTGGGTATCGTTCCTGCGCCCCGAGGGTGATGCCTTCGCCCTGTACGTGGTCCGCGCCACGGGTGGCCCCGCCTACCGCGTGTCCTCGTTGAGCAACCAGCTCGACGCCCGCTGGCGGCCGGTCTGGGTCCACTGATAAGGACGGGGGGTCTCCCCTTCTCCTGCTCCGCGGGAGAAGGGGTTGGGGGATGAGGGTGCGCCTTTACAGCGTGCGCTGCAAGAAGTCGGCGACCAGCCGGAAGGCGCGCAGTCGTTGTTCCTGATCGGCACTGCCGTGGCCCTCGTCGCTCAGCTCGACATACTCGAAGTCGCGCCCTTCCTGCTTCCCGGCCGCCAGGAGCCGGTCGCGGAAGATCCGGGCCTGGCTGATGGGGCACCGCGGGTCGTTGACCCCATGCACGATCAGCAGCTTCGCCTGCATGCGGTGGGCGAAGTTTGCGGCCGAACGATCAGCCCAGAGATCCGCGTTTTCCACCGGATCGCCCATCTGCTCCTGCAAGAAGTATTTATAGTGCGGCATCGACTCCTCGTACGCGGCGGCCAAATCGCTCACCCCGACCCAGGCCACGCCTGCCTGCCACGCCTCCGGCTCCTTGGTCACGGCGATGTATGTCATGAATCCGCCATAGCTGCCGCCAAAAATGGCGATGCGCTCCGGATCGACGAACGAACGCGTGGCGAGATACCGCCTCCCGGCCACGATGTCTTGCAGGTCCGCCCCACCCCAGTCGTGGCGGGCCATGTCACGGAACTCGACGCCATAGCCGGTACTGCCGCGCACGTTGGGCGATAGCACCGCATACCCTTCGTTGACCAGGAACTGCACGTACGGATCGAAGGCATGGAAGTACTGCCAGGTCGGTCCGCCGTGCGGCATTACGATCGCCGGGATTTGCTCGTGCTCCTCCACATCGTGCGGACGGTACAGCAGGGCGTGAATGTGGAGCCCGTCGAATGACGGGTAGTAGATGTCCTCGGCGCTCACAAAGACGGACGGTTCGATCGATCCGTAGTGGGGCGCAAGCAAGGTCCGGAGCTCGGCCCGTTCCAGTTCGTACAGCGCCAGCGTGCCGCGTTCGGCATCACAGCTGTAGCGCAGCACCAGAGCGGAGCCACCCAGCGCGAAATCACCGCCCGTGACGGATGCGGCCGGAGGGAGCGCCGGCTCGATCCCGACACCGCTGTCCAACTCGTACAGCACCGGGCGCAGCACGGCATCCCGATTCCGGATGGTCAGCAGCCGGCGGCCGTCACGCGAAAAGGTGCGGGAGCTTTCTTCGACCCTCCCGTCGCTCAACCAACGCACCGTTCCTTTGTTCAGGTCCAGCACGCCCGCCCGCTGTGAGCCGCCCGCATCGGAAGTCAGAGCGATAGAGCGACCATCGGCCGACCAGTCCGTGGGAAAGTCGAACGTCCCGGCGCCGCTCGAGAACACCTGGCGCGGTCCGCTGCCGTCGGCCGGTACGAGGTATACATCGAAATTGTGTGGGTCGGACGTTTCGTTCGCCGCCGCTATCAGGTAACTGCCGTCGGGGCTCCACTCCCCACCTTGCTCCACCGGAGTATCAAACCGGGTGAGCGGCGTGACCTCGGAGCCGTCGCGCCGCACCTTATAGAGGTTGAGCTGCCCGTCGCGAGTCGAGAGGAAACTGAGCCATGCATCGTCCGGGCTGAACTCGATCGGGATCTCCTGCGCCCCAGGCGTGGCGGTGAGCTGCACCGCTTCACCGGTCTCCAGCTGGAGGAGCCACAGATCGTGCTGCTCGTCGCCGTCTCGGTCGAGTGGAAACACGATAGCCCTTCCGGCACGATCCCAGATGAAGCCGGCATGCGGAGATTTCGGCACCTGCCCATGGCTGACCTGGCGCGGAGTACCGCCCGCCAGATCGAGCACCCAGAGCTCGATCCGGCCGGAATAATCGGCGTAAAACGCGACCTTCGAGCCGTCTGGTGACACGATGGGCGCGTAAAACTCGGGGAGTCGCACCAACTCCTCTAACGGAAAGCGGGTCTTGGTTTGCATCGTAACCTCTCCTTGAAAGGCACCGTTGAGGCGCCTCGCCCGCACCATCATATCGTTACAAACGGGCGAATCCTGTGCTCCTGGCCGCGGTCGGTGCTTCCGTTCCCAGGCGTTGCAGCGCATTTGCCAGGTGGATCCGCAGCTCCTCCACGCTGGGAGATGGTGCGTTCGCCGGCTGCACCTCGATGGGCGTATCCATGAAAACGACGATGTGTGAGCCGGGCAGGGGGAAGACGTGCTTGTCCCAGCGCCACCGCACTGAGATTGCGTGGTCCACCACCGCCACGGTCGGCACGATCACCGCACCGGCACGTTGAGCGATGAACGCGGCTCCCGGCTTCACTTGAAAGGCGGGCCCGGAGGGGCCGTCGACGGCGATCAGGCCATCGGCGCCGGCGCGTACCCGGCGGATCATGAGGGCGATAGCGCGGGCCGTCTGGGCCGATGCCGCATCCGGCCCCATGGTGACCACATCCAGATCCCACCGTTGGCCATAGCGCCGCAGGACCGACCCCTTCCAGTCGGGGGTGACCATGATGATGCCGCGGGTGTGAGGGGCGAAAAAGCAGCGATGCGCGATCAAGGCCAGTAGGTTGAAGCTGTGCCAGCTCGCCAGAATCACGCCATGACCATTCGACCTGGCAGCATTGACCGGTCCGCAACCGATACACCGTACCGATGCCGGGCGAATCAGTATCCGGCTGAGCCGATACAGCAGATCACCACTGGCGATCGCGCTCACGTGGCGTGCGTGCCGTAAGCCACTCACCGAAAGAGGGCGCCAGCGCGCCGTCACTACGCTCAATTGCGGTCCGATCTACGGTCGATGCGGCAGACGTTCCATTTCATATGGAACGATGTAAATCCAGTATGCGCTTCGCCGCGTGGATCTGACGAGTGCGGGATTTTCCAGCGGGAAGCAAGCACGTCGGCGTGTTGACCTGGCCACGGAGCACCTGCACCCCGGCTCGAGAAAATGAAGTCGCTATTAGGACGACCCTAGACAATATATAGGGTGAGGACCCTATAGACAGTACAAAATGTGGACTATATAGTGAACGTGAGGGATGTGAACATACGGATGGGGCCGTATGTAGGTTATGGGACGTCTGAGGTATTTGACCGTCCTCCTCGCGATGCTTGTTCTGGGCGCCATCGCGTCGATCATGGTGCTGACACAACCCGCACTGGCCGATGGCTTGCCAATCGGATCGCATGGCTCGGTCACGACCTCGAGGGGGAGTGCCCCCAATGCTGCCCCGGTTCGAGCGAGCAACG
>JANWJD010000288.1 GCA_025449555.1 Chloroflexota bacterium
CACGGTTCGTTCATATTCCGTGCTCTCAAAGTGGGCAAGGATACCGCCCTGGCGCAGATCGTCCGGCTGGTGGAGGAGGCCCAGGGCTCCAAAGCGCCCATGCAGCGCCTCGCCGATACGATCTCGAGCGTCTTTGTGCCGATCATTCTGCTGCTGGCGGCGCTGACCTTTGTCGTCTGGCTGGCGCTGGGTCAGGGTTTGACGCCGGCACTGACGGCCGCCATCGCGGTGCTCATCGTTGCCTGCCCATGTGCACTCGGGCTCGCTACCCCGACGGCCATTATGGTCGGGACCGGTAAAGCGGCCGAATACGGCATCCTGATTCGGGACGGGGATGCGCTCGACAGCGCACGACGAGTGACCACCGTGGTGCTGGATAAGACCGGCACGCTGACGCGAGGTGCGCCACGTGTGACGGCGGTGATTCCCGCCGAGGGGTATTCCTCCAGCGAGATCCTACATCTGGCGGCGGCGGCGGAGCAAGGCTCCGAGCATCCGTTGGGGGCTGCCATCGTGGAACGAGCACTCATGGACGGACCTCATACGCTGACGGCCGACCGATTTCAGTCGAAAACCGGACGAGGCGTGCTGGCTTCAGTCGCCGGCCGATCCGTCGCGGTGGGGAATCGTGCCCTGCTGAGCGAATTGAAGGTATCACTTGACGGACTCGCCGATGGATTCGAGCGTCTCGCACGGGACGGAACGACGCCCATCTACGTGGCCATCGACGGACGGATCGCCGGGGCAATCGGCGTCGCGGACACCGTGAAGCCCAGTTCGCGCGAGGCGGTTGCCGGTCTGGAGTCATTGGGTCTGGAAGTCTGGATGCTGACGGGCGACAATCGTGCCACCGCTCAGTCGATCGCCGCCGAGGTCGGCATCGAACATATCGTGGCGGATGTCCTGCCCGCCGGGAAGGCGGAGGTGATCGCGAGTCTCCAGGCTCAGGGCAAGGTGGTCGCCATGGTAGGAGACGGGATCAACGACGCACCGGCGCTGGCCCGGGCCGATCTCGGTATCGCGCTGGGCGCCGGAACCGATATCGCCATGGCTGCCTCCGATATCACGCTGGTGGGTGGGGATCTGCGCGGCATCATCACCGCCATCGCTCTCTCGCGTCGCACGGTCAGCACGATCCGAACCGGTTTGTTCTGGGCGTTCGCCTACAACATCATCCTGGTGCCGGTGGCGATGGGAGTGTTGTACCCAATTCTCCACGTGCAGCTTTCGCCGGTGCTCGCGGCCGGAGCCATGGCATTGAGCAGCGTCAGCGTCGTGACCAACGCCCTGCGACTGCGCCGCTTCCAGCCACCAACGTTTCCCTCTATGTCACGCCATGGGGACGGTGTTGGCGCCGTCTATTCCACGTAAAGGAAGCACTCGATGGAAATCATCACACTTACCGCCCCCGACATTAGCTGCGAGCATTGCCGCACCGCCGTCGAGCGCGAGGTCGGAGCTCTGGCGGGCGTCCGGGCCTGTTCGGTGGAGATCCCCACTCAGCTCGTCACCGTGCAGTTCGATCCTTCCACCGTGACACGCCACCAGATCGTGGAGGTGATGGAAGCGGAAGGGTATCCGGTCGTCGATCAGGTATGAGGGGCGCGGCCCTCACCCCAACCCCTCTCCCTGACGTGGGAGAGGGGCTCGCCGGCGACGGAGCGACCGGCCTACCGGGCAGGTTGGGAGAGGGGCTTGACGGCGAAGTGGTGGACTCCAGATGGCGATGCCGCGCAGCGATGTATTGCCGCATGGTGCGCTCTGTGCCCTGTCGCCGCATCCAGTAGCAGTACTGGAGGATCATGAGCGGGCCGAGTGCTGCCATCATCGGGATCGTCACCCATATGCCCAATAGTTCGACGACGGCCGCGGTGAGGGCGATAGCGCTCACCGAGAGCCCGGCTGCCACGAGCCCCGCAACCTCACTGAAGGCCTTGTGCATGACCAGGGGGAAGACGGTGGCTAGCAGGACATCGCCCAGACCGACGCCCAGGCGATCGCCTCCACTGCTCCAGGCGAGTTCGGGAGTGAACGGCATGCCCGCCAGGTGGTGAAAGAGGGCGGTCGTCACCGGCAGGAAGAAGGTAGCGATCAGATCGTAGACGGCCAGCGCCCCAGCCAGCAGCGCGATGTCCCGCGCTTTCGTGCCGCTCTGTGCCCAGAGGTTCGCGACCCCCACGATGACAAGCGTGAGGACCAGATTGTTGACCAGGAAGAAGGGGAAGCTTGCGGTGCCAAAGGCGAGATTCGTGCCTGCATCAGATCCCAGCAGCACGAGCGCTACCAGCCAGATGGCCCAGCGCGCCCGGAGAACCGATTCGCCCATGGTGTACAGCACGCACAGTGCTCCCAATGCAAATAGACCCGCCACCAACCACAGCGGCAGGGCGAGGTAGAGGTAGGGAATGATGACGGTGGCCGCAATCATGACCGCGACATCGCCCAGCGTCATGACGCCGAGCGGTGGGCGCGCCAGCTGAAATCGCAAGAAGCAGCCCCAGCCGGCCAGGACCGCGCCGGCGGTGAACCCGAGGACGATATAGAAGGCTGGATGAAGCACGTCAGCTTCCAGCTCGCAGGAGCCCACTGTCCACCGCCGGGACGGCCGTGGTCGGGAGAGCGAACGAGCTTTCACGCAGGTCACAGCGCAGCGGCATAGGATGCAGGAGGCGGCCCGCGTGCTCCAGCAGGCGTATCTCCCGCACGGGCACGCCTCGCTCCTCGAGCTGTCGCTGGACGCGGCCACGGAACGCCATTCCATTCGCGCGCGTGACGATTTCCACCGCCACGCCGTCGGGAACAGTCCAGAAGCCAAAACGGGCCGGCAGCGGTACCTCCTCCAACGACTCAAGCACCTCCAGGACGTCGCGCGGGTAGGTCCAGCCTCGGTCGTGCCGGACCGAAAGACGCAGTTTGCCCAACGTGTTCGTGGTGGCCGGCATCGTGCGGAGACTGCAACTGAGTGGCCCCGCGATCGGTCGAGCCGTGTCTTCGGTGTCGTACCGCAGCAGTATGGTCGTGTCCCTATACGGGGGGAACGGCGTAACCACGATCGTTCCTGCCTCGCCGGGAAGGACCGGAGTGGCGGTTTCGGGGTCCACGACCTCTACCAATCCCTGACCAGGCTCGAAGTGGAGGTGCCCCTCCGCGCAGCGCTGCCCGCTGACCGGCCACGTTTCCGTCATGGCGTAGGCCTCGTCGAAATGGACGGAGCCAAAGAGGCGCTGGCTCCGTACCTTGAGCCCTTCACTGACGAGCTCGCCACCGATGATGATGCGCTCCAGGCCGAAGTCGGCCGGTCGATACCCGCGGCGCAATCCCTCCTCCACCAGTTGACCCAGGTAGGAAGGGTAGGTGGACAGGACGCTCACCCTGGCCTTCTTGCCGGATATGTGGTGTTGCTCAGTCAGGAGAGCGAGGGTGTGGGCCGGTTCGATCAGCCCCCCGATGGATACCAGCGCACCGATGCGGGCACAGGCTCCGGCGAAGCAGGAGTTGCCCAGGGCGGCGCGAGAGCTCGTACTGAGCAGCACGATATCGCTTGGGTCGATGTACCCCGCCGCGAGAAAGGAAATTGCCGAGAGTGCGATGAAGGTTCGCATCTCGGCGGCAGAAAAGCTGATGCTGGTCTGCTTGCCGGTTGTGCCGGTGGTCGTGGTGCGGAACGTAGGGTTTCCGTTGCGACGTACAAAAGCGTGGGGCGCGTCACGCAGCGCGTCCTTGCGAGTCAAGGGGAGGCGGAGCAGATCATCGTGGACCAGTCGCCCGGGGTCGATCTCCAGGCGCTCGAAGAGGGATTCGTAGTACACCGTGTCACGGGCAGCCCGCGCCGCCTGCTTGCGAAAGCGGCGCAGTTGCAGCTCGCGTCGGGTCTCCTCGTCGAGTTCGGGGCCATGCAAGAGTTCCAGACCGTCAGCATCGGTTTCGCCGAATTCTCGATGCGTTGCACGGACCGCATCGAGGAGGAAATCGAGCGACCACGGTGCGAAGCGTAGGCCGAGCCCAACGGACAGGGCGAAGCGAACCTGAGCCACCGCGGACATCAGCATGCTGCCCTCCCGCTGGATCGAGCGTCGGCGGCGACATCCCACGGAACGGCAGCATGCATGTCCAGATCCCCCCGGGTGCTAGTTGCCCGCCAGTCTGAATCCGACAAGCGCGGCCAGAGAGGCTACGTAGCGAGCTAGCCGAAGGTAATATCGTTTCATGGTTCAACCTCCTTCCTGGTATAGATTTCAGCGTCTATGCGGCCGAGTAGCTCTCCCGTTCACTTACAGGAGAACCGCAATAAGGGAGAGCAGAAGACCGTACTCTGCCAACGAGGCGTGGGCGGAAACATCAGACATGTCGTCGGCCATGCGGCTGAGCGCCAGGTTGACGTGTGCCTGTTCCGCGGGGGAGAGCTCGCTCCAGAAGGACTCGAGTTTCAGCGCGAGGGCTTTGGCCTGACCCTCCGTGAGCTTGGGCACTCCCTGAGGTAAAGTCGCTGGTGCCATGATTCCTATCCTTTCTGAACGTGTGCTACTGCCGTGGAACGTCGCTTGAATATCGCCACTCCCATGCCGGCGCTCCGATTGGGGAGTGGAGCAGCGTCCGGGCTTACCTCTCTCCAGGAGTGATGCTTGATGTCCAGTCTCCTCCTTGAGTTGGACGATGCCCACACGCAATGCACGCAATTGACCCACGCAATTGCGCTTCGGCTGCTCTTGACTCGAGACAGAAACGTGTGTAGTGTGAGGCCGACCGAGTCTGATCCGAGCCCCGAGGCGTTGTCAGAGGAGACGTCGGTTTCGCATGGACCTCGATGCCGCGCCGAGCTTCGCCGCCCTGCTGCGGCGCCATCGGCTGGCCGCCGGCCTGACCCAGGAACAACTGGCCGAGCGAGCGAATCTGAGCGTGCGAGCAGTGAGCGATCTCGAACGCGGCCTACGCACGGCTCCGCGTCGGGACACGGTCGATCTACTGTCGGCGGCGCTGGAACTTGCGCCGGACGGTCGAGCTGCGCTGAGGGCCGCCGTTTCCCGACACCGTGGCCCGGCAGCGCAGCCCGCCATCTCGTCCCTGCCGCCTGAACTCACCCGACTGATCGGTCGCGAGCAGGACGAGGCGCGCGTCATCCACCTGCTGCGCTGGGAAGGCGTACGCCTGCTCACACTCACCGGTCCCGGTGGGGTGGGCAAGACCCGGCTGGCGGTTCACGTGGCGCGGAAAGTTGCCGGGGATTTCGAGGACGGCGTGGTTTTCGTGTCGCTGGCTTCAATCGGTGATCCCTCCCTGGTACTCACGACGCTGGCCGGTTCCGTGGGTGTCCGCGAGCAGAAGGGCGAATCCCTCGAGGAAGCTCTGGTTGCACGGCTGCACTCACAGGAGCGCCTCGTGGTACTCGACAATTTTGAGCACCTGCTGCCGGCGGCATCGATTCTGTCTCGCCTGCTCGCCGCCTGCCCGCATGTAACGGCGCTGGTCACCAGCCGCGCCCCCCTGCACCTGCAACTGGAGCAGGAGATGGAGGTCCCGCCGCTGCTGGCGCCTGCCCCCTGGTCAGAGCCATCCTCCACGCAGACCGCTCGCTCCCCGGCGGCGACGCTCTTTGTGCAGCGGTCCCGTGCGGTTCGTCCCGAGTTTCGCCTGAGCGAGGCAAGTGCCCCGGCGGTAGCCGAGATCTGCTATCGCCTGGACGGCTTACCGCTCGCCATCGAACTGGCGGCCGCCCGGATCAAGCTGTTTTCGCCTCAGGACCTGCTTCAGCGGCTGGGGCAGTCGCTCGAGCTGCTAACCGGCGGAGCAGCAGACCCGCCGGTGCGGCAACAAACACTCCGCAATACCATCGACTGGAGCCATTCCCTCCTGAGGCAGAAGGAACAGGCGCTCTTTGCCCGCCTCAGCGTCTTTGCCGGTGGCTGCACGCTTGATGCGGCCGAAGCGGTTTGCAATCCCGAGAAAGAGTTTGACCTGATCGAGGGGTTGGCCTCGCTGGTAGATAAGAGCCTGGTACGTCGACAAGGAGGTGCGGAGCAAGAGACGCGCTTTGAAATGCTGGAGACGATCCGTCAGTATGCGGCTGAGCGGCTGATCGCACGGGCGGAGCGAGCGCTTCTGCGGCAAAAACACGCGGAGTACTTTGTCGTGCTGGCTGAAAAGGAGGAGCCCGAGTGGTCCGGATCGGAACAGGGTCGTCAGCTGGCGACGCTGGAACTCGAACATGACAATTTGCGCACAGCCCTGGCGTGGAGCCTGGAAGAGGAAAGCGAGCTGGCACTGCGGATCGCCGCCAATCTTGGGGTGTTCTGGGAGATACACGGACACCTCAGCGAGGGACGGAGTTGGCTGGATGCTGCGCTGACCACAAGAGAGCAGGGGGGAGATGCTCGCCTCCGAGCGTGGGCCCTGAGCGTGGCAGGGAACCTGGCCCACCGACAGGGCGATTTTCGACGAGCGACGGAGTTGCATCAGAGTGCGCTGCGGCTGCGACGGGAGGTTGGAGACACGTTAGGCGAGGCGGGCTCGCTCCACAACCTGGCCAGGGTGGCGCGAATGCAGGGCGACCTCCCGCGAGCACAGGAGCTGTACGAGCAGAGCCTGCACCTCTATCGGGAGCTGGGGGAGCCGCGGGGCACGGCTATAGCGCTCAACGGCCTGGGTCTCGTGATGGAGCGGCGCGGTGATCATGAAGGCGCGAGGTCGATGTACGAGGGTTGCCTACAGATTATGCGGGAGCAAGGAGATACGCGAGGGACCGCAAATGCGATCTGCAACCTTGGTGACACGGCCGAGCAACAGGGTGAGGACCAGCGGGCCACCGGACTGTACGAGGAGAGCGTGCAGCTCTACCAGGAGTTGGGAGATAGTACGGGCATCTCGGGTGCGCTCATTGGCATGAGTGCGGTGGCCGCGCACCAGGAGCGGCATACGCGAGCAATTCTGCTCCTGGGGGCCGCCGACACCATCGCCACGAGAATAGGTATGTCGCTGGAACCGTTGGACCGAGAGCGCTCGGCGATGGTGTCTCGACTTGCCCGGGCGGCACTGACGGCCGAGGCGTACGAGGCGGCGTGGAAGCGGGGAGCAGCTATGAGTCTGGAGCAGACAGTCGAGTATGCGCTGGCAGAGCAAAAGGGTGCATGACGTTCAATCGTGTTGAGTAGGCATCCCCACTCAGTAGTCACCGTGCCGTACGATGTATCCACCGAGACGCGCCTCAATTGCCCCTCAGCAACCACGGGATCGTTGCTTACACGCACTCGTAGCGTCGAAACCAGCAGTACTCGCGGAAACCGATCCCCCGGTAGGTCCCCAGTCCATCCGGTGACGAGGTGAGCACGCCGACCCGATGGCCCAGTGCCTGTCCCTCGTGGAGTACTCGTCGCGTCATCGCCCTCCCGATACCGCGACGGCGCAGCTCCGGTAGAGTGACTACGTACTGCACACCAGCGGCGCCGGCACCGAGGAAGAGCTCCGATGTCGGAGCGTGAACGCGCCCGAGCCCTCGGCGACGGAGCGCCGAGCTACGGAATCCGGGGACATGTCAAGCGTTGGGCCCAAGAATTTTCACCCGAGACAGGCATGGTCTGCGACCGGCGCGAAGGATGAAAATGGCCCCGTGACGATGCTATTTTCACCCGAGTTTCGACAGATTTGCGGCCTTTGCAGGTGCGATGTGATGATTGAAAGGTTATGGGGAACGATGAATGAGCGATGTTGTAAAAACCATCCACGTACCTAACGACAGCGAGCTTGCTCGATTGCTGCAGGAAGCAGACGAGACCGGCGTCCGCCTCGAGCAGAACGGGGTTATATATCGGGTTACTCGGGAAGACGAAGATCCCTGGGCTCGGTACGATCCAGAGGCTGTGCGTGCGGGTATGGAGGTAGGCGCCGGAGCGATTACGCCCGAACAAGCCGAAGACCTCAAGGCATACCTTTACAGAGGACGTAAAGAGGGTACCCGTCCAGCGAATCGTCCTTGAGATATTTGGTTGATACCGATTGGATTATTGACGGTATCGCCGATCGCTCGGCCGCACACGCTGCAGAGCTTGCCGGCGGGTATGGATGGTTCCTCCGACCTTCTTGATTTCTCTCTAGACGTATACCCACGTGGGGCCGTACCGCTGGTACCTGTCTTTGCAGACGAGCCAAGATGGCTTTCAAATCAGGTGTTTATACCTGCCCCGGTGTGACGCGAGAAAAATTCGAGCATGGTGTGGGCCATCAGCTCGGGATTTCCAACCGGAAACATGTGCGTCGAGTGCGGTGCGATGGCGAGTTCCCCTCGCGGAATCAGACGAAACGCTGCCACGGCCTGTTCCAGCGGCGAATCGTCATCTCGATCACCGAGGGATATGAGCGTCGGCACTGAGATCTTGCCTAATCTGGCAGCCGAGTGATCGAAGGGAGCCAGCCACAACGCCGCCAACTGCTGGACGAACGTCTTCCAGTGCTCGGGGCCGTGGAGGACGGAGTGCTGGCTGCGCAGGTACTCGACAAAGCCGGGTTCCTCGCGCTCGAGGCGCGCCAGGTCGACCTGATCATCGTCTGCGATGCTAAAGAATTGTTTCGTAATCGCTATGTGGTGATCGTCGTAGACGAAGTGAACGCCGTTGGCGATGATTGCCCCGGCGAAGCCATCATGGTCGATGCCTACCTCCAGTGCGATGTAGCCTCCATCACTCCAGCCGCAGATGAGTGGTCTCTCCAGTTCCAGTGCGGCGGCGAGGGCAACCACATCGTCCGCCATGCGACCAAAGCTGAGCTTTCCGTCCGGGTTATTCGTTCTGCCATGCCCGCGGCTATCGGGCGTGATAACCCGGAAGTGCTTTGCCAGGATGGGCGCCACGCCGCTCCACGATCCTCGGCCGGTCGAGCCGCCTCCGTGGATGAGTAGGAGCGGCTGGCCGGCCCCATATTCCTCGTAGTAGATGTTGAGGCCATTTGCCTGTACGTGTCTCCCTTCATTGAGAGACTCCGCATCGTACTGGGTCATAGGTTGACTCTCCTGCTTGGCTACCTGCGCATCTTCGTTTGGTCACCTTCCATGTTATTCGGCAACGCCGCACGTGGGGGTGGCAGAAGTGCGGCCCACAGCTTGAAGGGGTTTCACTCGGGCGTCTGGGTAAGAGCGCAACGTGCTTCTGTGCCTGCGGCCACTCAGTGCCGTCCCAACCACTCCGGCAGCGTCTTGCCGGTGGGGGGTTGGCCGGTAAAAGCGGCTTTGCGGTCGATGCGGTCGTAGGTCCACTGCATATAGCGGGTGCCCAGCCAGCGTAGCGGCTCCGGCTCCCAGTTGCGGGAGCGATGTCCGACCGGCGGGAGAGTGGTGAGCGGCGATCGTACGCCGGTGATCAGATCGGCCAGTGTCCGGCCGGCCAGGTTGCTCGGGGCCACGCCGTGACCGGTATAGCCGCGCGCCGAGGCGAGGCCGCTCGACCGGTCGTAGGTGAAGCCGGGCATCCAATCGCGTGGCATGCCGACGGCCCCACCCCAGTTATGGGTGAAGCGGATGCCGCGCAGGCTGGGGAACCAATTCAGGATCTGTGCCGCAATGGCATCATGGGTCGGTTCGTGCCGGTCATACGCATCGTCGATCCGCGAGCCGAAGTGGTACGGCGCGCCACGACTGCCGAACAGAATTCTTCCATCGGCGGTGTGTGAGAGGTAATCAACGACGTACTTGTTGGACGAGACACACTCGCGGCCGGCCCAGCCGATCTCGGCCCACTGCGCGTCGGTGAGCGACTCGGTCAGAACGATGAGCGAATACACCGGCATGAGTTGTCGGTGCAGCGCGCGTAGGCGCGTCAGGTAGGCCTCGCCGGCCAGGACCACCGTCTTCGCGCGCACGTCCCCATGGCGGGTCAGGAGGGCGGGCCGTGCGCCGCCGCGGAAGTCGGTGACCTCGGTTTGCTCGTAGATCGTGGCGCCGCACCGCTCGACCGCCCGCGCCAGGCCCCGCACCAAGCGACCCGGATGGATGGTGGCGCACTCCGGCGTGTAGAGTGCGCCCGCAGCACCCGTGACGCACAGATGTTCCGCCGTCTCCCGAGCGTTCAGCAGTACGTAGCGATCACCCAGACCGAGCTCGCGATAGGTAGCGTAATCGCTTTCGATGAGTGGCACCTCGTGCCTGCCCCGCGCGACACGCAGCTCCCCGCCCTTGGTGTAGTGGGCATCGATCCGCTCGTGGTGGCAGACCCTCCCGACCTCGTCTACCGTGTCCCACATGGCTGCTTGCAGGGCACGCGTGCCTTCTCGTCCATAGCGCTTGGCCAGCATGCCGGGGGTGACGGAAAAGTCGGAGCTGCACCACGCGCCGTTTCGTCCTGATGCGCCAAAGCCGGCGATCTCGGCTTCGACGATCGCCACGCGCAGGGACGGGTCGCGCTGCAGCAGGTAGTACGCGGTCCAGAGACCGGTGTATCCGGCGCCCAGGACGGCGATATCGACGTCGATCGAGCCGGGAAGGGACGGTCGCGGGGTCAGATCGTCGCCACACGTTTCGAGCCAGAAACTATAGGCGCCATACTCCTTGCGGCCTGCGTTGGGCGCGTGCGTGGCGGATAGTGTCATGGTCCCAGAAGGTAATTCTCACCACGAGCCGAGGACGCATCGACGGGAACGCTCATGGGGTGGCGGCAGCCTGGACGGTTGCAGGATCCAGTGCGGTTTCCGTGGGCTGCCGGTAGAAGGTCGGATTGTGATACCAGGACCAGGCCAGGAGAGGGATGCCGATGAGCATGGCGCCGACGCCGGTCCAGAACTGCGCTGGTGTCAAGCCTCGGGCCGCCTGAATGAAGATGTAAAAGAATCCCAGACCTCCAGCCAGCGGGAAGATACCGGCGAGTACGAAGTTTGAGACGCTGCGTAAGAGCAACCGGCGGTAGTACCAGGTGGCGGCGATGCCGGTCAGCCCGTAATAAAAGGCGATTTGCAGGCCAATAGCCAGGATGGCGTTCTGAATCGCCTGGCTTATGCCTCCCGCGGCGTACAGCGAGACCACGTACGCGATAACAGAGACCACTCCCATCACCACCGTAGAGACCCAGGGAGTTTGATAGCTGTGATGGACGCGGGCAAATGCAGCGGGAATGATCCGATCGCGTGCCATGGAAAAGGTAACGCGCGCCGTGGGAAGGATGGTGGTCAGGGTCGAGGATGCGGCCGAGGAGACCACCGCCAGCACCATCAGATACCAGATCTTGTTGTTGCCGGCCAGCGTTTGGGCCATGTAGGTGAGCACATCCGAGGAGTTAGCCTGTGCCGACTTGTTCGAGACGTAGGCGGAGACCGCGAACGCCGCGAAGACGTAGATGATGAGCAGCGCGAAGGTCGAATAGACGCTGGCCAGGCCGGGGGCGCTGGAGGCATTCTCGGTTTCTTCGTTCAGGTTGGCAGCGGTGTCCCATCCCCAATAGATGAACACGGCGGCCAGCACGGCCGTGAGCATGGCAGGCCCACCACCCGGCGCTTTCCAGGGCACCAACCAACTGGCCGATAGCACATGCGTCCCTGCCGGATGGCTCGCATAGACCTTGATGATGGCCCAGAGACAGAAGGCCAGCACGATGATGTATTCGAGCCCTAACAGGATCCACTGGAGGCGCGCGGAGAGCCGCACACCCCGCACCACGATCCAGGTCATCACGGCGATCCAGGCGACGCCGAGGATCACAGTCGAGGTCTTGTTGCTGGAATCCTGGCCGAAGAGGGTGAGCGTGCTGGCGGCTGCGACGCCCGCCAGTGAAATCATCACGATCACATCGGCCACGATGATGACCCAACCGGTGAAGAAGCCGAGCGCCGGATTCATGGCCTTGGCGATCCAGGCATAGGACGTGCCGCAATTAGGAATGCTGCGGTTGAGCCAATAAAACCCCACGGCCACGCCCAGCATGGGTAAGAAGGCCAGCACCATGGCGCTGGCTGAGAACAATCCAACCGCACCGATGAGAATGGCCACCGTGGCGGTGAGGCTGTAGGCCGGCGCGGTACTGGCAACACCCACCACCACACCGTCGAACAGCGTCAGGGCGCCACGGCGAAGCTGCGGCTTGCCTGCCTGATCTTGCATCGTCGGTCGCGCGACATCTTTCGCCGTCAAGGCCTTCCTCCATCCCAGTGTTGGGCAGATCATTCGGTCACCCAGGACGCGGAGGGCAAAACCTGGGTTCATTCCATGCTGACCAGCAGTTCGTCCTCCAGCATTTCTACGATAGAACTTTTTGGCAGGAGGCATAGGAACGACTGGACCTGTGGGCGGAATATCATCTGGCTGATGCAAATGGGGTCGTACTGGTGGATCGTCATAGCGTGTCCACCAACGAGCCGGCGACGGAGCGACCGGCCTACCCGTGCTCGACGACCGGTGCAAACGGTGGGATGGCTTGCGGATGGGCGAATGGGCGCGAGAAGGCAGGCGCGGGGGCCTGCCTCTACGACGGTTCGAAGCGGGATCCAACCGTGGCGGCAACGGGGTAGGGAAGGGTTGAGGAGCGGCGGTTCGGGCCCGTGGCTGGGCCAGTAGACGGCGCATGATGAGGGGACACAGCGTGATAGATTTGGCCTGGAGGAAGGGGTTCGATGGCGGCTGGACGGATGAGGCAGCGCGACGACGCGCCCGGTATGGATGGTCTCCCCAGTCTGCTGTGGCCGCAGAAACCTACCCGGATAGCCCGAGATCCTGCGGGCCTCTCCGCGCAGACGGCAAGCGATCTCGACCTCCAACCGGTGGTGCAAGCCTTGAGCGGGCGCCAGACGGCCCGCGCTGCATTCGTCGCCGGCGTGCTGACGGAGTTGCCGACCGACCCGGCCGTGATCGCATACCGGGCCGAGGTCGTGGCAAATCTCCTCGAGGATGCGGAGCTGCGGGAGCGTCTCGAGTCGCTGTTTCCACTCCTGACTCGCCTGGCGCGCGAGCGCCAGCGCGCCGTCTTCGCGACCGAATGGACGGTTGGGGGAGTGGTGGAACGCCTGGGTGACCTGGAGATGTATGTCGATGCTGCTCTGGGGCTCGCCAGCGCTCTGGACGGCAAGACGCTGCGGGCAGCTGCGCTGCGGGCATTGAAGACCGCGGTAGACACGCTGGTGGGGACGACGGAGTTCGCGGCGCTGCGTGAGGAGTTGCCGGTACTGCGCGAGCAGTTGAACGGCATGCAGAGCATCACGATCGGCGTCAATGTGTCGGAGGATCTGAGGCCGGAATCAGCCACGATCCTGTCGATCGATGGCGAGAAGATCGAAGGGCGGATCGGACTACTCGGTCGGTTACTAGGGCGTGACACGGCGCGCCAGGGGATCACTCGGTTGAGAGGGAGCGCCGGCACAAACTTCCGTGCCTTCTTTCCCCCGATGGCCCCGAATGCCTATGGCACCGAGAACGAGCTCGTGCGTGATCTCCAGCGCCTGATCGATGGAGTCGTGCTGCCGGTGGGTGGGGCGATCGAGCGCTACGTCTCGGTGCAGACCCGGGCATTTGCCTGGCTCGAGGCCGAATTGTCCTTCCTGCTGAACGGCGTGGCGTTGATCGAAGCACTGCGCGCCGCCGGTTTGCCGACCTGCCGTCCCGACATCGCGTCACCGGACGACTGTGTCTGCCTGATGAACGGCGCGTACAACGTGAGCCTGGCACTTCGTACCCTGGACGGGGCGTCTTCGCCTGAGGCGAATACAATCGTCACCAACGACATCGCATTCGATCGGACGCACGGCACGGTGTGGATCCTCACCGGGCCGAATCGTGGCGGGAAGACGACGTATGCACGCGCCGTGGGGTTAGCGCACCTCCTGGCCCAGGCCGGCCTGCATGTGCCCGCCTGTACGGCACGTATCAGCCCGATCGACGCTCTCTGGACACACTTCCCGACGCTGGAAACCACAACACCGGGCGAAGGGCGGCTCGACGACGAGGCCATCCGTCTGGCGCACATCTTCCGCTCGGCCAC
>JANWJD010000289.1 GCA_025449555.1 Chloroflexota bacterium
GGCATGGTGGCACAGGCGCGGCAACGACTGGCAGTACTGGAGCGACCCTTCGACCTCGTGCTGGCCGATGTGCAAAGTCTGCCGTTTCCCGACCGGTCGTTCGACGCCGTCATCGCCAACTTCATGCTCTATCACGTGCCCGACCGCCCCCGCGCCCTGGCGGAGATCCATCGCGTGCTGGCTGCCGGCGGCCGGCTCTTTGCGATGACAAACGGGAGCCGGCATATGCGGGAGTTCAAAGAATTGGTGGACCGGGTGGCCCCTGGCTTGGTGAGAGATGGAGAGTCCGGTTTCAGCCTGGAGAACGGACCGCCGCAACTTGCTCCCTGGTTCGATGACGTTCGCCTGGAGCGCTACCCTGATACCCTGGTCGTCACCGAGGCGGAACCGCTCCTCGCCTATGTGCGCTCGTACGCAGCAGGGCTCACCGGCGATCACGAGGAAGCCCTGCGGCAACAGATCCAGCTCGAGCTCGACCGGCATGGGGCCTACACCATCACCAAGGATTCGGGCATGATTAGGGCCGTGAAGCGGTGATTGGCCCGACCTCCCTGCATTGCGTAGAAGTCACGGAACAGCGTACGAGCCGGCCCTTCAGGAGAACAGTACGCCCCAACCCATTCACATGCACTAACCGCTGTAGCGTCGACCCTTGTGGTCGACCCCGTGCGCACGTTTCGCCCGGTATGGTGCCGACGAGTAGCGGAAATGTTTAAGACACAAAGGCCGAGTCACGTTCGGGATTCCGAGGTTACTGTACGCGGGATACGCATGCGCGGAACCACAGTAGGCAATAAGAAAAGGAGCGCTGCCGGCCGCTATCTGTCACGGGGACGCGAGGGCCGCTGCCGATCGACTAACGACTGTCGTAATCGAGGTACCGATGCAAGACACGCGACGCGGAAGCAGCCGCGGCATGCCATGCCGATAGGGCGTCGTCGCCGACCTGAAAGCGGTCAGAACCAGGTCGATATCCGTCACTTGCGCCAGGCAGTCGGTTGTGAATGGTCCAACTCCTCCCAATTCCGATTCTCATCCCGGCGACTCAGAGATGATCGCGGCAGGTCCCAATTTTCATCGGCATCTTTGCCGATTCTTCGATCGCGGAGCGTGATTCGTAAGATGGCCGCGATAGGCACAATGATGATGTGGGTTAGCAACCCAACTATGATTGTCATGGACCATTATCGGCGATGAGGTAATTGACGACTTGATTGAGACGAATGTAGTCGTTCTTCCCGAGATGGGGAAATGTGCGGACGAGGCGTAGTGGGACGATGAATCGAACCCGCGCGCTCACCGTTTTCGCGCTCACGGTGGTTGTTGTATTGCTACTGCTGTCGGTCGGAACGCATCGCGCCCCACCGGTAGGCGCGGTGTTCGGAATCGTCGTAGGAACCTGCGTGGGGGCAGCCACCTGGGCGCTCAGGTTGCGCCGCTGTCGGGTGAAAGCGGCGCGAACTCAGCCGTAATTCGTGGCCGCGGCTGTCAGACCATCCGAACGACGGAAGATGCTACCCTCGTACCCTTATGACCCGTTCCACCATCGTCAGGCTGCCGCCTCCAGCTCTGCCGGTGATTTGCCAACAGCCGACGGTTGGGAACAAGGCAGCGCTTGCCTGCAACCCGCTGTTGCCATACCCAACCGGGACGTCCGCTTTCAGTGCCGGCTCCGACCTGTCCAGGCGCCTGCCCTGAATCCTCAACCTCCCGGCACTCGCTGCTTCCCGCCACCATGGGACCTTCAGGTATAGCCAGCCGTTGCGCTGCACATTCACCCGTGGGATGGGTGCCGTGCCCCTCGGCCAGAGGATCGTCCACAATCCACCCATGCCGTGGTACCACCGGTCGGGCGCCTGCCCGGCAGGATGTCCGCCATTGGGCCGGCTGACCGGGCACGACGATTCCCAGGAGGGAGCCGCTCGCCCTCCGCCGGCGAGACGGGCTCGAGCCGGCCAGGAATTCCAGGCGAGGGTAGCGATCAGCAGCGTTCCGCCAACGATGTAAGCACGGTTCATGATTCGACCTCCCGAACAGTCTGGGGCAGCATGCTTTTCCGGCCATCTGACACCGTATTGCGTCCGGCCGCAATGCCTACGGTGCCTTCTATGCCGCCTATCTACCTCGCCGGTTCCTCTCCCCACAGAATGTTCATCGTGTCCTCGTAGCGCTGCTTGAGCTGGTCATACAGCCGAGCGTTTTCGATGCAGAGAGCGGCCAGATCGGCCACGGCGATCAGGAAGTGCATGTCCGAGTCCGAGAAGGTGCGAGCCACGAGGGAGTAGACGCGCAGCACGCCGATCGCGCGGCCGTGGGCGATGAGGGGGACGCTGGCCACGGAGACGATTCCCTCACGGGCCGCTTCGTCGGGATACTGGAAGCTCGGATCGTGCGTGACGTCGGGCAATTGCGTGGCATTACCCTCCAGGATCTCCTGATCCACTGCGCTTCGCGCCACCTCGACCGGCCCCTTATTGAGATATGACTCGCTCAGCCCGAATACAGCCCGCATCTCGAGCCGCTTGCCCTCTTTGTCCAGCAGGCGCACCGACGACGCTTTCACTCCCAGCGCCCCGGCGGTTTCCTCGGTCAGATATGACAGCACGTTGTCCAGGTCGAGGCTGCTACTGATGCGCAGCGTGATCCCGTACAGCGAGTCGAAATACTTGCCGAGCGACCCTTCGGGTTGTCGGGTAGGGGAGTCGTCTGTCAACGGCTCCCCCCCCTCAGAACCGGACTTGCCACTTTCACGGCATCCGGCTCAAGCAAGTCACTAACATCACTAGTCATGGTTTGTGTAGCGTGAATCTGTTGGTGGCAATACAAGTGTCTCAATGTGAGATTGGCGTCTGTGTCCTTACCCCCTTGACTTCTCGGTTTGATGTGGTGTCGATGGAGTTCTTCGTCATTGAAGAGTGAGTCCCCACAGACCTCGCATCTAAAACCTTGGCGTCGTGCCACTTCTTGGAACCGGAACGAGAGAGATTTAGCTCCTGCTGTAGCTCTCTTTTCCCAGTAATTTCGAAGCGTGGGATCATCTTGCGACGCGGAGCCTTTTACAAGGGTGTGTCGTTGAATGGGAAACCAACTGTATTTCCACAAGTATGCGCCTGTTTGTTTGTTGCCAAACACCCAGTAATCCTGCCGTGCTTGTTTGAGGCGTCCCCAGTACCGTTCTTTCTTCCAGTGCGTGGGTTTGTTCGGGTGGGTGTGGTTCACCCACCGAACCTGACGCTGGAACATCCAGTTGTCTAAGGCACTAAACGTCTCGCTCGCAACCCCAATCCGATAGTAGTTAGCTTGTCCTCTAATGATGGGATTAAGCCTCTGTATCACGTCGTGAACAGAATGACCTTTCAGGTCAATCCAGTTCTGACGTAGGTTTGATCGGATTTGGGCTACCGATTCGCGACTCGGTTTGATCAGCAGCTTATACCCAGATTTTGAAGTCTGGGGAGCGGCGTGATGTCTGATGTTGAATCCTAGGAAGTTGAAACCTTCGGTCAGATGGACGATCCGGGTTTTCTCCGTCGATAGAGATAACCCGCGTTGGCCGAGCCATCCTTGCAAAATGCCAATGGCACTTCGAGCCGCTTCTTCGGATTCGCAAAACACCACGAAGTCATCGGCGTAGCGGACTACGGCACAGGGCGAGGTGATCTCTCCCTTCGAGTTTCGTGTAACGCCCATGGCTTCTTCCATCCCGTGTAGCGCGATATTTGCCAGAAGAGGGCTGATCACTCCACCCTGCGGTGTGCCCGCCCCGGTGGAGTAGAAGACCTTTCGATCAACGTACCCCGCTTTTAACCATTGCCGAATCAGCTCCCGACCGGGAGTCGGTCCGATGGCATGAAGGAGGAATGCGTGATCAATGTGGTCAAATGCCCCTTCGATGTCTGCATCAATCACGAACTTCTTCCGTCCGTTAGGACGTGAAAGCACGAAAATCTTTGCTATGGCATCGTGGGTGCTGCGCCCCGGTCGGAATCCGTAACTCGTTCCCTCGAATCTGGCTTCCCAGGAAGGTTCCAGCGCATTCTTGACCATCGCTTGGAGGGCTCGATCACGAAGCGTCGGGATTCCCAAGGGGCGTTGTTTCCCGTTGGCTTTCGGTATGTACACTCTTTTGGCTGGTTTGGCTCTCCACGGTTGGTAGATTCGCAGCGAGTCCACGAACTCTCCTCGCGCTTTGGGTGTCTTGATCAGCACCTTATCCACTCCAGCCGTTCGCTTGCCTTGATTCACCTGCGTCACACGCCGCACGGCTTGGAGCCGATTGGAGTAGCTTCGCAGCATGAGCTTTTGCAGGGAGGCGACTTTACGCCAGTCTCCCTCTTGTGATGCCCGAAAGATACGTTGCCTCAGATTGCGAACCTGCCGATTGACCTCGCGCCAATGGACGCTGTTCCAGTCGGTCGGTCCCATCGGTCCGTTTACAGTTTCCTGCACCTAACTTTTCCTCTGGTTTGCAATCATTGCATCGTTCTTTGGGTGATTCACCTGATCCACGTCAGCACCCTTTCGGGTTGGGTCTCTCGGGACGGAGTCTCTTCGGGTATGGCTTGTATGGATACACCGGAAGGAGGCGCTTATGGCCGCATCTCTGGCAGCTCACAATTACCTCTCCCCGCCTATCCAGTCGTCCCACTACGTCGTAGCTTTCGCTTTGACATGTGGGACAACGCTGTAAATACTCGTTAGTCATTCGCGTTCCGCCCTATCCAGCCGGTTATGATTTCCCGTTGCCTTTCGGCGGCTGGCATTCGCTTTTTGGATCATCCTTTGCCCGCTGAAGAATTCAGCCATTCTTACGTTCGGCTTACTGGCGAATCGACCATCACCAGACTTCAACGGGGTTGTCCCGTTCCGCAGGGGTGAGATGCGGCTGGGGTGGATGCCTTCTATGCGCCATGTCTGTGGTGTCCCAGATACGGGAGTAGTCGACCCGCACCCTTGGCATCCCGGATATGGGCCGGGATGTACTAGACAATTCATCGTCGCGGGCGATCGCCCCCATCATCTCTGACGACGACCTGCTGTGGTGATGACGCCTCATCGAAGGTTCACTTGCGTTCATCCGTCCAGCCTTTCCCTCGCCCGGTTTGTCTGGATGATTCAGACTCACCTTGGACTTTGCCCCCTGGCTTCGCACCCCGCCGTTACCAGCGACGCACGCAGGGGTGGGAACTGAGTTGGACACTACTCCGGGCATTGCTGCCACTCACTCTCTGCGACCTCGGGTCGCACCCATACATCAACACTATACCGAGTGGCCACACCCCGTTCGGGCCCACCCACACGTACAATCGAACAGATGACGGAGGATGTGCATGGTTGGGCCGGGACGGCGCATCGGGTTGGGATTGGCAGCGCGTGGGGATGTGCGCGACACCGTCCAGTACGCGCTCGAAGCGGAACGGCTCGGTTTCGAATCGGTCTGGATTCACGACAGCTACTTCGAACGCGATCCCATCTCGTATCTGGCCACGATCGCCCTGGAAACCCGAACCATTCGCCTTGGCGCCGGCTCACTCAATCCGTACACACGCGATCCAGCAGTGCTCGCCATGACCGGCTCCTCGCTCGACGACCTGGCCCCCGGACGCCTTTCCATGGCGCTGGGGAGCGGCCTGCCGTTGCGCCTCGCGCAGATGAATATCGAGTACGACGACACCGTGGCGCGGGTCTCGGCCGCTATTGACGAGATCCGCACCCTCTGGGCCGGCGAACGCGTCGTGCTCAATCCCCACGTACCTCCCTTGCAGCCCATGTTTCAGCCGCCACACTTCATCCCGATGTACATTGCCGGCTACCAGGGGAGATTTCTCGACCTCTGTGGAGAGAAGGCCGACGGCTATCTGGCTCGGCCGGCGGAGTCGATCCCCGCGCTTCGCCTCATGAAGCAACGCATCATCCGTAGCGCCGAAGCTCATGGCCGGGCGGCCGGTGCGATCGAGTTCCGGGGATATGTGCTTGCCTTGGTGGGAGACACCCGGCGTGACGCGCTCAATCGTGCCAAGCGCGAGCCATTCGTGATCTACATGATGAGCGTCCTGAGCAACGTCTCGCTCAAACGCGCCGGGTTTCCGCCGGAGCTACGCGACGAGATCGCAGCCGCCTGGCGGGCGGAGGAATATCATCGCGCCGGCGGCTTGATTCCGGATGAACTGCTCGACGCCTTCCTCGCCTGCGGCACGCGCGAGGACGTGGCTCAGAAGGCGCTGGAGTACCAGCAGGCAGGGCTCGATGTCCCGCTCATTCAGCCCATCGTGCAGGAAGAGGCGCAGGTGCAGGCAGTGATGGAGG
Source organism: Chloroflexota bacterium (assembly GCA_025449555.1). Lineage (GTDB taxonomy): Bacteria > Chloroflexota > UBA5177 > UBA5177 > UBA5177 > JANWJD01. Next base: position 6,307 of record JANWJD010000289.1, read on the forward strand.
CAGGCATCTTGTACGCTACGGACCGCGCAGTAAGCCCGCTTGCCACCGATAGCAGGCATGCCGGTGCAGGCGTGCCCGCTCTCGCGCAGCGACCGTCGTGGACGCGTCGAGTGTGGCGACACGCCCAGGCCTGGTACGAGGTCACGCGCCCGTTTAGCTGGACCGCCTCGATCATACCGGTCCTGGCGGGTGCAGGTCTGGCATGGGCCAACGGGCACTTCACCTTCTGGATTTTTCTCCTGGTTCTGCTGGGCGGGGTCGGCCTGCAAATCGGTACCAATGTCATCAATGAGATCTACGACGTACGCCAGGGCATCGACACCATTACCTCGCCGCGCGCGTCGCATGCGCTCCTGAAAGGTGCGTTGACGGAACGGGAAGCGTTCGGTGTGGCATTCGGCGCGTTTGCCATGGTTGCATTGGTGGGCATCGTCCTGATTGCCGTGCGCGGCTGGCCCATGCTGCTGCTCGGAGTCGTCGGGCTGGTCGCCGGCTACTCGTACACCGGCCCGCCGTTCCAGTACAAGTTCCATGCCCTGGGCGTACCACTGGTCGCGGTATTGATGGGCCCGCTCATGGTGGTGGGGTCCTACTACGCCATCAGCGGTGGATTCGACGTGGCCGCCCTCTATGCATCCATTCCGATCGGCTTGCTGGTGGCCGCGATTCTGCATGCCAACGAATGGCGTGATGTCAGTGAGGACGCCCGGGCCGGAATATTCACGCTATCGGCCGCCATTGGGGCACAGGCCGCGCACTACCTGTACGTCAGCCTGGTAACCGGAGCATACCTGGTAATCGGTCTGGCCGCGATTGCACATTTGCTTCCCGTGTCGACCCTGCTGGTAGTGCTCAGCCTACCGGTCTTCGTGTGGGTGCTACGGGCCTCCGAACTCGGCGCCTCGGGCCAGGTGCGCGCGCTGTCGATGATCGACCTGAAGACGGCTCGTTTGCACTCCATCTTCGGGGCCTTGCTGGTGGTCGGACTCGCCATGGCACGCTACGTTCACTGAGCCGCGAAACCGTTTCGACGCAATCGACTTTGTCTATAAGGACGTTTTGTGACTAACACCAAGGACACCCTCTTTCGGCGCGCGCTGGTCGGCATCGTCCTCGCCACGCCCATCTGGACTTTCGTCTTCAGGAGCAAACGGGCCAACTTCTGGGTGCGCA
>JANWJD010000290.1 GCA_025449555.1 Chloroflexota bacterium
ACCGGCAATCCCTTCTTCGACGCGCGGGACATCGTCCAGGTGAAGTACGAGATGCTCCGGCGCGTCCATCAGGAGGGCCAGTCGGTCAGTCGGGTCGCCCCTGTCTTCGGCTTCTCTCGCCCGACGTTCTACCAGGCACAGGCGCTCTTTGTCCTGCACGGCCTGCCCGGACTCCTGCCGCAGCGTCCCGGACCGAAGCGCGCTCACAAGCTGGATGAGCCGGTGATTGCCTTCCTCCAGCAGGTGCTCACCGAGGATCCCTCGATCCGCGCCGACACGCTGGCCCAGGTGCTCCGCGACCAGGTGGGACTGTCCGTCCATCCACGCAGTATCGAGCGGGCTCTTGCACGCGATGCAAAAAAACGTCGGGGCCCACACCCATGAGCGATGCCATGGGAGCGTGTGGGCCAGATCTCCACGTCAGGTACGAGTCGCTGCGTGGCCACGCGACTGGTCGGGAGCCGAGTGGTTCTCCACCGCAGGGGCTGGCCCTCCTCCGTCGCTTCGGTATCCCCGCCTGGATGGCAGCGTGGGCGCAGGTTGCACCCGCGACCGTCACCCAGACGACACCATCGGGCGGCAACGGAGCGCCGTGTCTGCTGGCTGGATGTACTCGGGAGTTGGTGCTGGTTCTGACCGAGATGGTGCTCGGCGGCCGGCGGAAGGAGTGAGCAATGAATCATGAGTTGCATCAGAAGGTCACCGCCAGCCATCTGCAGCGCGACGCCTACCTCTACGTACGGCAGAGCACCCTGCGGCAGGTTATGGAGAACACGGAGAGTACCACGCGTCAGTATGCCCTCCGGGAGCGGGCGGTCGCATTCGGGTGGCGGCCGGAGCAGGTGGTCGTGATCGATTGCGACCTCGGCCAATCCGGCGCCTCGACCAACCGGGAGGGCTTCGGGCGACTGGTGGCCGAGGTAGGGCTGGGGCACGTTGGTGTGGTGCTTGGTCTTGAGGTGTCCCGTCTGGCACGCACCTCGGTTGACTGGCACCGCCTGCTCGAGATCTCTGCGCTGACCGACACGCTCATCCTGGATGAGGACGGACTCTACAATCCTGGTCACTTCAATGATCGGCTCTTGCTCGGTCTCAAAGGGACGATGAGCGAGGCGGAGCTGCACGTCCTCCGGGCGCGACTCCGCGGCGGTATTCTCTCGAAGGCCAGTCGGGGTGAATTGAAGATGCTTTTACCCGTGGGGTTCGTGTACGGCCCGGACGATGCAGTCGTGCTGGATCCCGATCGGCAGGTGCAGGCAGCCCTCCGTCTCTTCTTCGAGACCTTCCAACAGACGGGCTCGGCGGGAGCCACCGTGCGCCGCTTTCGAGCGGGAGGACTGCTCTTCCCGCGACGATTGCGCACCGGCGTCCACCAGGGCGAGGTGGTGTGGGCGCCGCTGTTGCACTGGCGCGCCCTGCGCGTCCTCAAGAATCCCCGCTATGCCGGCGCTTTCGCGTACGGACGATCGCAGGGTAGGCGAGGGGTGACTGGCCAGGAGGAGCGGCGGATCGTGCCGCGTGAGCAATGGCATACCTTCCTCCCTGGGGCCCATCCTGGCTACATTACCTGGGCCGTGTATGAGGAGAACCTTCGTCAGTTGCGAGAGAACGCCCAGGCACAGGGAGCAGATCGCCGGAAGAGTCCACCGCGGGAAGGGCCGGCGCTCCTGCAGGGATTGATCCTGTGCGCCCGCTGTGGGGAGCGGATGACGGTTCGATACCATTGCCGCGGTGACCGTCTGCTCCCAGACTACGTGTGTCAGAAGGAGGGTATCGCGCACGGAGTCCCCATCTGCCAGCAGGTGCCCGGTGCCGGTCTGGATGAGGCGATTGGTGCCCTGCTCGTGGAGACTGTGACACCACTGGCGCTGGAAGTGGCGCTCGCCGTTCAGCAGGAACTCACCACGCAGGTCGAGGAGGCCGAGGGCCTGCGTCGACAGCAGGTGGAACGTGCGCGGTATGAGGCCGATCTCGCGCAACGGCGCTATCTCTACGTCGATCCCCAGAATCGGTTGGTGGCGGATTCACTGGAAGCCGAGTGGAATCGGAAGTTGCAAGGGGTGGTAGCGGCACAGGAGGAGTACGACCGCCGGCATCAGACCAACCAACTCGCGCTTGACGAGCAGCAGCGGACACAGATCCTGGCACTGGCCACCGACTTCCCGCGGCTCTGGCGTGATCCAGCAACGCCCGACCGCGAACGCAAACGCATGGTGCGTCTCCTTCTGGAGGACGTCACGGTACGCAAAGAGGACGAGATCACGGCCCACGTGCGCTTCCGCGGTGGTGCCTCACGCACACTCGCGCTACCGATTCCGCCTCGCTGCTGGCAACTCTGGCAGACCACACCCGCTGTGGTCCAGGAGATCGATCGACTCCTCGACGAGCATACGGACAGCGAGGTGGCGGCGCTCCTCAACCAGCGTGGTTTCCATCCAGGCCAGGCGACCAGTTTTACTCCCCGCATCATTGCCAGACTCCGCCGCACCTACAAGCTCGCTGACCGTTTTACCCGTCTCCGACGAAGCGGTCTCCTGACCCAGACGGAGGTCGCGGCGCAACTTGGCGTGTGTGCCGCCACGATCCGGTGTTGGCAGAAGTCCGGCTTGCTCGTCGCCTACGCGTACAACGATAAGGGCTCCTATCTCTACACAGCGCCCGCAGCTCACGCTCCACTAAAGTGGAAGCACAAGCGCTCATGTCCGTCCTTCGAACCTCTCTCGCATCGGCCGCAGGAGGTGCAGTGTGCCACGTAATCCTTGGTCGGCGCTACGGCTGGATCGCGCACAAAGGTAAACAATTCTGGTAGGTGCGTGCGCAGCCGATTGGCCAGGGTCGCATACGGCAGCCTCGGCGCTAGGTCCACCGGACAGAGCGCAGCGATGAGTGCTTCAGCCTGCCGTGCCCGCTGCTCCCGTGCCCGGACTGCTTGGTGGGTCGATCCTTCTTCCACGGCGGGACGTGGCTGTCGTGCCTGGGCATAGACCCCCAGGATCCCACTCACCCAGGCAACGGTCTCGGTCTCGTCGCCGTGCTCATGCAGCAGCGCCTCCAGATCCCGCACTAGATGCGCCCAGCATCGTTGCTTGGGACCGAGGAAGTGGTTGTACGCCGCGTAGCAGTCCGCCACAATCGTCCCACCAAAATCGGCACCGAGGATCAGATCGATCGCTTCATTGGTCCGGCGGCCATGGTGGACGGAGATCAGCTGGGAGGTACTCACCGTCCAGACCGTGGTATGCTGCCCGTTCTCCCGCCACGTGAGTCTCATCGGCATGGATCACCGGACTCGCCCGCACCTCCTGCTGCAACTGCGCATAGGTCGGCTGTCCAGCGACTGTCATCCGCTGGAGCAACCCAATGATGCCGCCGTGACTGATCCTGAGTCCATACTCGCGCTTGAGTCGCTCCTGGATGAGTCGACCGGGCAAGCGCTCCACGGTGGCCATGGTCGCGATCGCGGCCAGCAGGCGTGGCCCGAACCGGCAACGCCCGATTCTCCCGGCCTCCAGTCCCACCGGCTGCGGGAGGAGGCGCTTCCCACAGCGCGGATCCACTCCCTTCGGTCGGGCCGGCGGATGATCCGGTGCTCGGTGATCTCCAGCGGTGCCACCACGGGGAGATCAATCACCTGGATGCGGCGCTGGATCCAGCCATCCCTGAGGTGCTCGCCACACTGGGGACACTGCTCGGCCGCATGATTCGCCCACCGGTTCGCCCGCTCCAGCTTCAGACGACCGTGATTCTGTTCAGGTGCGCGCTTGCGGCGGGGTGTCTGCTCGCGTTGGGGCGTGGCCGGCTTGCCCTCTGGCACGGGATCAGGAACTGGGGCCAGCGAGACCCCACGCAGGCGAGCATTCTCCTGCTCAAGCCGTGCCACCTGCTGCCGCAGCCGGGTATTCTGCTCGGTCAGGCCGGCGACCAGCAGCCGGTGGGTGGCCAGTTCCTCCTGCCGTGCGGCATCGCGCTGCTCCAAGCGCAGGATGGTGGCGTTCTGCCGTGCCAGTCCGGTCCGCAGCCGAGCCAGCTCCTGCTCCAGCGCTTCGCCCCGCTCACGTTCTTTCTCCAACAGCATGGCAAGCGTGGCGGCATCCGGGGCACCACGGGGGAGGCGGTGATCCATCGTGTGCTGATCCTACGACGATCCCCGTCCTCACGTCAACGCTCTCACACTATCTGAGCAGTTACGCTAGACCCCGGTTATGCCGGCACAACCTCTTCCGCTTCGTGCGACTCGTAGCGAAGTGTTTCGGGTGTGCGACGTCGTACCTGAAAGCCATCGAGCACCGCGTCGGCAATGATTTCGGCGACCGCACGGATGCCCTCGGCTGCATCGAACTCCTCCGGAGCGATGACCCGTCGCACGGTTATCTCCTCGGCAATGATTTCAGCGAGGACGTGAAAGTGAGTTTCTGCATCTGGGTCAAGATGCATCGGGAGCCTCTCCACGCGCGCGCCGGCGACGGAGCGCCGGCCTACAGGATGAAACGGGCTCCCGGCCATGATCGGGGTTGGGGTGAGATCGAGCGCACGGGGTCGACCACGAGGGTCGACGCTACAACGGTTGGCGGGCGTGTCAAGAGAGCTTGGCAGGATGTGCGATTCCTCGCCTACACGCCGTCGGCTGCACTATCGACTGCCGCGTAGGCGCGGACCGGGAAGGTGCCAACGCCGCGGAATTTGACGGGGACGGCGTGGAAGCGGAAGCCGGAGGCGGGGAGCGCGGCCAGGTTGCAGAGGTGCTCCACGATCGGGACGCCGGCGCCCAGGAGCAGCGTGTGGACCGGGCGCTCGCCATCGGCGATGTCGTCGATGTTCAGGGAATCGATCCCGACCAGGCTGGGGTCGGACCGTGCCAGCAGCTCCGCGGCGGCACCGGTGAGGTAGGGGTGCCCTTCGCCGTAGGCGGGTGTCGCCCAGTGGCGGTCCCATCCGGTGAGCACCAGTACGGCCCGGCCGGCGAGTGGCAAGCCGTCGAATAGCTCCGGGCCCAGCGCTCGTCCCTGGTCGCGTGCGTCGACCACGATCCCATCCACGTCCGCCAGTTTCGCCAGCTCGAGACCCGCCAGATCAGCACCATCTTCAAAGCGGTGAAACGGAGAGTCGACGTAGGTACCGGTGTTGGCCACCAGGTCGATACGGGCAATCTGGAAGGTAGTTCCCGCGCTGTAG
>JANWJD010000291.1 GCA_025449555.1 Chloroflexota bacterium
CCTTTTCTCTTCCTCCTGTTCGGCAGCATGGCCGGTGAGCGAGAGAAAGACGTCATCCAACCTGGGTTGGCGTAACTGCAATCCGATTGGCTCGATGCGCGCGGCATCGAGCCGGCGTACCACTTCGGTAAGCGTCCCGGGACCCTCGGTGGCGGGGAGGCGCACTGTTGCGCCATCACGCGTCGGATCGCCGGCACACGCACCCTGGAGCACACGTGCGGTGTCGATGGCGATGCTGTCATCGCGCAGGACGACCTCGACCACGGCGCCGCCCAGCGTCGACTTGAGTTCGGCCGCCGTGCCGGCGGCGATGACCCGACCATGGTCAACCACGCAGATGCGATTGGCCAGCCTGTCCGCCTCCTCGAGGTACTGGGTGGTGAGCAGGACCGTGGTGCCACCGGCGACGAGCATTTCGATGGTGGACCACAGACCGATCCGGCTCCGCGGGTCGAGTCCGGTGGTTGGCTCGTCGAGCAGGAGCACCGGCGGGCGAGCGACCAGCGCAGCAGCAAGATCGAGGCGGCGGCGCATGCCTCCGGAGTAAGTCTTCAACGTGCGATCCGCTGCGTCGGCGAGGCCGAACTGCTCGAGCAGAGCATTGGTGCGCTCCCGGCGATCCACTCCGCTCATGTGATTCAGCGCGCCAACCAGCAGGAGGTTCTCGGCGCCGGTAAGCGCTTCGTCCACCGCGGCATACTGGCCGGCCAGGCCGATAACTTTGCGCGTGCCGTCGGGGTCGGCAAGCACGTCGACGCCGGCGACCGTGGCGCTGCCGGAGTCGGGGCGCAGGAGGGTCGTTAAAATGCGCACCACAGTTGTCTTGCCGGCGCCGTTCGGACCGAGCAAGCCCAGCACGGTCCCAGTGGGAATCTCGAAGCTAACGCCGTCCAGGGCGCGAATCGACCCCTTGAACGTCTTCACCAGGGACTCGACGACGACTGCCCCGGTTTCTCCCTGCGACACGGTGCTCCCCTTCCTCCACTCGACAGTGACCAATGGATGAAGGGCACGCACATGGCTCCCAGCCCGCCTGGTCCAGGGTCAATTAGGGTCAATTATAGCGTAGGGTATGCCGCCCGCCACCTCCGGCGGCGCCTCGCAGCTGAACCCTTGCTGCGGGCCGACGGCGTTCAGGGATGGATCTTTTTCCCTTCGCTCAACATGGCGATGTACTGGTCGATGCGTTTCGCTCGCGTCTCTGGCCTCTTCGCATCCTGGATTCGATACAGAACTGCGTAGCGGTTCGCCCGATCCAGCAGCGCAAAAAACTCTCGCGCTTTCGTGTTCCGGTCCAGCGCACGCTGAAAGTCGTCCGGGATCGTCGCGGCGCTCTGCGATTCATACGCGGCGTCCCAGCGGCCATCAGCCTTGGCACGCTCTACCTCCGCGAGTCCAGCCGGTCTCATCTCGCCCTTCCGCACGAGTTCCGCCACCTTGTCGCAGTTGATCTTCGACCATTTGCTCCGTGCCTTCCGGGGCGTGAAGCGCTGCAGAAAGTAGGCGTCATCGAATCCGGCTTTCTGGCTATCGATCCAGCCGTAGCAGAGCGCAACCGCCAGTGCTTCGGCGTACGACACCGTGTCGATGCCCGACCCTTTCTTGGCAATCTTGAGCCACAACCCCTGCGAGCTCCCGTGCTGTTCGGCAAGCCACCCCTCCCATGCCTGGCGCGATGGGAACCAGATAAGGGGAAGTTCAGGTGCGGCGCTCATCTCACCACCTCCTGCTGCCTGGGATGCAGGCATCCACATAACCGATGGCGGCTCGCGGGTACAGCGCTTGCCTCGGCGGAGTTGGGATGCGGCCGGAATCTCACCAGAGGTCTCTAACCTACCGCTGCTCGGTGGCCAGGCGCAGGCCAAACCCGACCAGCACGACCCCGGTGAGCCCGTCGATGGCGCGGCGAATCTGTGGCCGGCGGAGGAAGTCGCCCACCGTGGCCACAACCAGGGCATAGCTGGTCAGCCAGAGCAGCGTCAGTCCGCAGAAAAGCAGGCCGAGGAGGAGAAGCGCGAAGAAGTCCGACCCGTGAGCCGTGAACTGTGGTAGAAAGCTGGTGAAGAAGACCGCGATCTTGGGGTTTCCCAGGTTACTGATGACGCCCTGTCGGAATGCCCTGGACGGTGCCATGTGCGGCCGGGGCGCAATCTGAGGTCGACGGCCGTCTTCGTCCCCATGCGATCGCCGCGAGATCAGTGCACCGTAGAGCGCCTGTGACCCGAGGATCACGAGGTACGCCGCGCCAACCAGTTTGACCGCAGTGAAGGCCGGTGCGGAGGCGCGCAGGAGAGCCGCCAGACCCAGGGCGGTCGCGATGGACCAGACGGCAAGCCCTGTCACCACGCCCACCGCGGTGAAGATCCCGGTGCCCCGCGCATCGAGCAGCGTATTCCGTGTGACCAGGGCCATATCGGGCCCCGGTGCCAGGATGATAAGGATCGAGAGCCCAAGAAAAGCCGCGAGGTGAGTTTCCATGGGGACATTATCCTTCACATGGCTGCCACGAGCGACCAGCATCGCTTCGAGCTGACTTCGCGGTAGGTTCGCAATGCTGCCGTCCCGGTGCTGGCCAGGCAGGTAGGATGGCTCAGTACTCCCGGAGGATAATCATGCCATGAGAGAGGTAGCACTGTCGGAACGGGGAGCGTCGCTTGAAACAGCGTCATTTCGTGCCTGTCTTGCGACGATTCTAGAACTGCCGCTGGAACGGATACCGCGCCCGGTTAAGGGCGAGGACCCGGCCACCGGCTGGACCGTATCTCGCTGGCTCGGGGGGCTCGGTTTGGGGTTGGCGCAGGTGGCCAGGCCGGCCTCATTCGCGTGGGCGGGGCCGTGGATCGCGCGCTGTCGGTCATCCGATGGGGCTGATCGCCGCTATGTCGTCATGTATGGCGTACCGTCGGGGGTGGTGTGGGACCCAGGAGACGCCGGTGAGCTTGAGCCGGAGTGGATCGAGGATGGTTTTCTGGTGGCGGCAGCCGATATTGCGCTGGCACTTCCGCCCCGCCCGATCGCACCCCAGGGACCCGGCACGATCGAGGGAATCTGGGTCGTTCCAGCGGCCGGCCAGCCGGCTGAGGTCCGCGATACCGTACAGGTTCTCGCCGGGAAAGGACTGCAGGGCGACCGGTATGTGGCCGGTACCGGGACATTTCCTTCCGGCTTGCCCGGCAGTGCATTGACACTGATTGAGGCTGAGGTGTGCGAATCATTCGACCCGCCCCTGGAGCCGAGTGAACACCGTCGCAACCTGCTTACGCGCGGCATCGACCTCAACGGGTTGGTCGGTAGCGACTTCACGATCGGAAGTGTCCACTGCCGCGGCATGCGGCTCTGTGAACCGTGCGTCGTACTGGAACGCTACGCTTCGCGTCCAGTGTTGCGCGCGCTCGTCCACCGGGGCGGCCTGCGGGCCGACATTCTGGTTGATGGTGAGATCAGGCGCGGCGACGACGTGCGGATGGTCGACCCGAGGCGTGGAGTCGAGCCTGAGGCGAGTTGGTAGTGACCCAGAAGTCGATTGTCGTGGTGGATCCTCACTTCCGCCGTATGGAAGAGATCTTTTCGCCCGGCGACCTGGCGCGACTCCACGACACCGTCCAGGTCGTCTGGGGCAAGGACGTCGCCATGCCGCTGGAAGAATTCAGCGCAGCTCTGCCGGAGGCGATTGCGGTAGTCACCGCGGGATGGCGGTACGGCGATATCCTGCATCACGCCTCGAAGCTGCGCGCGATCATCGACCTCGCCGGCGCCTTCCCTCGCACCTTGAATTATCAGCAGTGTTACGACCGGCGAATCCGTGTGCTGACCGCAGCCCCCGGCTTTGCGCGGGGAGTGGCGGAAATGGCGCTCGGCCTGGCGCTCTCTGCCGGTCGCGAGATCGCCGCCGGCGATCGGGCTATGCGGGAGGGTACAGAAGGCTGGGAGCACGCGGGTAACATCGAGACCTTCTCACTGTATGGAAAGCGGGTCGGCTTCATCGGCTACGGCAGTCTCGCGCGGTGTTTGCGTCCGCTCCTTGCGCCGTTTGGGTGCCACATCTCGGTGTACGATCCCTGGCTCGGCGCTGGATACTTACGCAGCCAGGCAGTCCAGCCGGTAGATCTGGAGTCGCTCCTCGATCACTCGCGCGTCATCTTCGTCCTGGCCTCACCCACAGCGGAGAATGCAGCCTTGCTGTCTCGCCCGCTGCTGGAGCGGATTCAGCCGGGCGCCGTCTTGGTCCTGATTAGCCGTGCCCATGTGGTCGACTTCGAAGCCCTGACCGAGTTACTGCTCGCCGGGCGGTTCAAGGCGGCAATCGACGTCTTCCCGCAGGAGCCGCTGGAGATTGACCACCCGATAAGACAGGCCTCCAATGCCGTGCTCTCGGCGCACCGGGCGGGATCGGTACGGGAGGCGTTGTGGGACCTTGGTGAGATGGTGGTCGACGATCTCGAAGCGATCGCGCGCGGCCTACCTCCTCAGCGTCTCCAGGCTGCCCAGCCGGAGATCATCGCCCGGTACACCTCCCGCTAGTCGAAGAAAAGCCGGGCCCGGAGTTCATGCTCCGGGCCCGTCATGGAACCTATCTCGTGCTACGAGTGTGTGACTGTTGGCATGGGAAGCTGTTAGCGCACCGCGTGCGTTACCGCACGGCGACCGCCGAGCCGCTTTCCACCGGCAATCCGGCATCGATCCAGTCCTGCTTGCCCTCGGCATACTTGCGCACGTTTCGATAGCCCAGTGCCGCCAGGCGATTGGCGGCGATACTGGAGTTCTGGCAGGCAGGGTTGGAGCAGTACACGGCGATCTCGCGATTCTTATCCGGCAGGAGTTCGGAAGCGAGAGCGTCGACCTGATCGTGCGGGAGGTTGAGGGCACCGGGCAGGTGGCTGTCCTGGTAGTACAGCGGCGGCAGCGCCTCGACGATGACGAGATCATCGCCTCGATCCAGTTTCCTTTTGAGTTCGTCGCGGGTGATGGGCGTGGTCATGGGTCCTCCGTTGAGCGTCTTTTCCGCTCAGGTGAGTCGTGAGGTTGTTGATTATGCGTATGTTGATCGATCAACAATCACATCATACCAGCTTCTTGTTGAGCAGTCAACAAGGTTCTATACTGAATCATGAGTGACGAGTTGAGCGATGCCGATCTGACAGTCTGGCGCACTTTTCTGAACGCCCATGCGACCGCGGTGGGACGCATTGAGGACGATCTAACCAGGGAGGGCGGTTTGCCGTTGGTGGACTACGACGTGCTGATTGCCCTGGAACATGCGCCGGACAACCGGCTGCGACTCCGCGACCTCAACCGACGGGTGGTGTTGACACGGAGCGGTGTGACCCGCCTGGTCGACCGTCTCGAAGAAGCCGGACTCTTGCGGCGTGAGCGCTGCGTCGAGGATCGGAGAGCGATCTACGCGGTGCTGAACGACGAGGGACGGAACGCGATCAGGCGCACCTGGCCCATCTATGCAAGCGGGATCCAACGGCACTTCGTGCGCTTTCTCTCGCCCCCGTACAGTTCGATCTTGACTGCCGAACTGGAGCGGGTCGCCCGGCAAGATCCCGAGAGCGCTGCGCCGTCACCTGGAGCCACAGCGGGAATGTACTCCATCTGACGTGAGCGGTGCGCGTGAACAAGGAATGCAACCAGATCCGGCAGGGATGTGAACGGAAACGCATATCCTCATGTGTGCCTCACCGCCTGCCCCTGAGCGATGAGGGCGTCTTCGACCTTCCCACTTAGAACGACGCGCGTAGGGCGGCAATGGCTTCAAGCAGGGCCGCGTCGATCCATGATCGGATAGATAAGCCATTGGTAGATAAGTGGAGGGCCTGTGCTCGGGCCTCCTCGATCGCCAGTGTCTGCATGGTCGGATCGTCAGCGGCCGACATCCGATCAAGCAACTCTTGAATCTGTGGATCGACGGGCCTGCTACTGCTCCCCACCGGCGGAACCTGTCGCAGGCAGTCGGCTCGTTATCCAATGTTATCTACATCTGTTTGCAGAGTAGTATCGTTCACAAACATGTGCCTCTGGCGGGGCCGAACTCGTGGGGAGAGCCGTGGGATCCGCAGGGAGAGGACGTTGACGGGAATACTACAGACTATCGGACTGACCAAGCGCTATGGCGCGACCCTGGCGCTCGATCATCTCGACCTCGATATCGCGCGGGGTGAGGTGTACGGTTTCCTCGGCCCTAATGGAGCCGGGAAAACGACGACGATCCGGCTATTGCTCGGCCTTCACCGAGCCACCGCGGGGACCGCCCTGATCGCCGGCCATGACGCCTGGTCAGAACCGGTGGCCGCGCATCGCCAAACGGCATACGTTGCGTCTGAGCCGACGCTCTGGCCGTCGCTGACGGGGGCGGAAACGCTCGAATATCTGGCCAATCTGCGAGGTAGTTGCGATCGCGCCTATCGTGACCAACTCATTACTCGCTTCGACTTCGACCCCGCGAAAAAGGTACGTGCCCTTTCCAAGGGAAACCGGCAGAAGATTCAGTTGATCGCCGCCTTTGCCACGCGTGCCGAGATCCTCATCCTCGATGAACCGACGTCGGGTCTTGACCCGTTGATGGAGGCGGCATTTCGCACGACGGTCACCGAGGCGCGTGCACGAGAGCAGACCGTCTTTCTTTCGTCGCATGTGCTGAGCGAAGTGGAACTGCTGTGCGATCGCATCGGCATCCTGCGAACCGGAAAGTTGATCGACCAGGGAACACTGGCCCAGTTGCGTCACCTCACTGCGCGGACGGTTGAGGTCACATTCGCGGATTCCCCTGGGCCGCTCGAGAACCTGCGTGACATCGAGGGTGTCGAAATTGCAGCGGTCAACGATCGCCACCTGGAACTTCAGATCCGGGGCGATATGGGCCTGCTCCTCCAGGCGCTGAGCCGCCTTCCAGTGAAGACGCTCGACAGCCGTGAACCCTCACTCGAAGAGATCTTCCTGGTGCATTACCGCGGCAACGGCGCGGTTGCGGACCCAGCGGTCGGGGCACACAACGGCTCGAGTTGACGGCATGAATGGCCTGTACGTGATGGTGCGGCGACAACTGCGCGTGAATCGCACGGTGCTTATCGTCATGGCAGCCCTGATCACGGTGAACGACATCGTGCAGGTCACCGCGTATCAGTCCGTTTTCCCGGACGCCGCCACCCGCGCGGCTACTCTGGCCTCGTTCACCTCGAACGCTGCGCTCCGGGCGCTGTACGGCTACCCGTACGACATTGGGAATCCGACAGGCTGGTTGTCGTGGCGCTCCCTGGGCTTTTTCGTCATGATCATGGCCATCTGGGGCGCATTCATCACGGTCGGTGCGCTGCGAGGAGAAGAAGATGCAGGTCGAGGCGAATTGGCCCTGAGCCAGCCGCAATCCCGGTCGGTGTGGTTCGCAGCGGCACTCATCGCGGTGACGATCGAGACCATCACCATCGGAGCCGTCAACGTGGCGGGCCTGGCCGCCTTCTGCGTTACCAAGGGATTGATGACAGTGGTCGACTGTCTGGAAGTCAGCCTCGAACTCATGCTGGCTGCACTGTTGTTCGCCGCGGTCGGCGCCGTCGCCAGCCAGTTGATTGGGACCACCCGTGGAGCTCGAATTGCAGCGACCGGCGTGCTCGCCGTCGCCTTCTTTATTCGCACTGCCGCGGACGCGGGTAGCGGTATCGGCTGGTTACGCTGGGTGACGCCGCTCGGCTGGTTCGAGGAGCTACACCCTCCGTCCGCACCGTCGCCCGTCGCACTCCTCGCGATCGCCGGTACGGGCACGGTGCTCATTTTGATGGCACGTCGGATGCTGGCTGTACGCGATATCGGTCTCGGGCTGCTTCCCGAAAGCGACAGCCGGGCTCCACGGCGTTTTCTCCTCGGCGCGCCCTGGCAAGCAGCACTGCGAGGTGATTTGCCCCCATTGACGATGTGGGTACTGGGTTCGCTCTTCTACACCCTGTTACTCGGCAGCCTCACCAAGACTGTGCTGGATCTCGTCAAGTCCAACTCCGCCTTCTCGAATCTGTTCACTCGAAGCTTCGACCTCAACGCCTTTATCGCGGCGTCATTCTCGATTGTCCAGGTTATCGTGACCTTGCTCGCAGTCACCATGATCGTCGGCGCGCGCAGTGAAGAAGCGTCCGGCCGCCTGGAGTTCCTGCTCGCTCAGCCGCTTTCGCGCGCTCATTGGCTGCTGAGTCGAACTGCGCTCGCCGCCGGTGCGGCTTTCGTGCTGGCGTTGATTTCGGCGGTAGCGCTCTGGGTAGGGGCTGCTGTTGCGGGCCAGGATCTCGCGTTCGGCTCGCTCATTGAGGCGGGGCTCAACTGCATCCCGCTCATCGTGGTGACGGTTGGAGCCTCGGTCGCGGTTCTGGCCTTCGCGCCGCGCGCCGTCGGCTTCCTCTACGCTCCCGTCGCCATCGCCTACCTGTGGGATGCACTCGGCACCGCGATCAAGGCGCCCACCTGGAGCCTCAATCTCAGTCCATTTCATGTGCTGGCGGCCATCCCCGCTCAGAACTTCGCGTTTCTTCCCGCCGCAATCCTCACCGCGATCGGCCTCGGACTTGTGGTGGTTGGGGTGTCCGCCTACCGCCGTCGAGATCTCGTCACCGCTTGACACGGCGCGGGTCACAAGTTGCTACGCACCGGGTCCGCATACCACACTGAGTCAGCGGTAGCGCACAATCGACGACAGTCGGCGGATCTCGTCGATCCGGGGAGGTCCACCTGACCGATACCAGTCCGGCGATCCAAACCAGCGAACTAACGAAGCATTACGGCTCTATATTGGCCGTCGATCATTTGACCCTGACGGTCAACCGTGGCGAGATCTTCGGTTTCCTCGGTCCGAACGGCGCAGGCAAGTCCACCACGATGCGGATGTTCCTCGGCCTCGCCCGGCCAACGTCCGGCCACGTGCGAATCATGGGCGTGGACATAACCACGCATTTGCGCGACATTCTGCATCGAGTCGGTGCACTGGTTGAAAATCCGACCTTCTATCCTTTCCTCAGCGGTCGAGAGAATCTGCGGGTGGTTGGAGACCTCACCGGCTGTCCGGCGAGCCGAATCGACGCTGCATTGGAGCTGGTGGATATGCGGGACTCCGCCCACCGGGCGTTCAGTTCGTACTCCATGGGTATGAAGCAACGCATCGGGGTGGCCAGCACGCTACTCACCGATCCTGACCTGCTCATCCTCGATGAGCCGGCCAACGGGCTCGATCCGGCGGGCATCGTGGAGATGCGATCGCTGATGCACCGACTGCGGGAAGAGGGCCACACCGTGTTCGTATCCAGCCATGTGTTGCATGAGATCGAGCAGGTCTGCGATCGGATTGCCATCATGAACCATGGTCGTGTGGTGGCACAGGGAAGCGTCCAGGAGCTGCTGGGCGCCAGTGATCGTATCGAGATCCAGGTTGATCCGGTCGAGCAGGCAGAGCAGGTCTTGCGGGATCTGCCCTGGGTGAATTCCGTCACCCGGGAGGACGGCTCCCTGATACTCGCCGCACCGATCAAGCGGAGTGCGGAAATTACCAGAATACTGGGCGAGCACGACCTGTATCCTGCGATCATCCGGCCGCGCCAGGAAAGTCTCGAGCAGTATTTTCTCGAGCTCACCGGTGCAGAGGCATGATTGGTTTCTTGCGCAGCGATTGGCGAAAATTGCGCCATCGCTGGATGCCACGAATCCTGGTACTCATTTTGCTGGCCATCGTCGCGCTCGTTTTCCTGGGAATCTCATCGCGGGCCAGATTCCGGAGCGATCTTGTTATGCCGGATGGGTTAGTCGTGGCTCTCAGTCTCGGCGCCGCCTTCGCCGCCTTCATCTGGCCGATCCTGGCAGGGAGCTGGTCCGGCAGCGAGTACGGCTGGGGAACGATTCGGATGGCGCTTACCAAGGAGCCCAATCGAATCGCGTTCAGCCTCTCCGGGTTGATCGTTGTCTTGATGACCGTTGGAGCCGGACTCATCCTGGTCCTCGTCGTGGGAGCAATCGCAAGCTCCCTGGTTGGCGCCGCAACGCACGCGATTGTCTCTACCCCGCCGGCTGGGGCGAATGCCGCGGGTGTGGTGATCAAGATGTTCTTCGGGGCCTGGTACGCCAGTGCCTTTTATGTGGTCCTGGCCTATGCAGCCGGCGCCATCTTTCGCTCGCCGGCTGCCGGGATCGGCATAGGCATTGGTTTCGCCGTCGCCCAAAGTGCCGTCTCCGGCATTTTCGGTGCGCTGGGCGATCCGTGGAAGAGTATAGCCCTCCACTTCCCCGCGGCGTACACCACCGCACTGAACTCTCGTCTAGCCAATGAGCTGGTTGTCAAGGGACCACTTGCCCGGGTGTCTTCTGATGACGCGAGCATTCAGGTCTCCATCATTGCTCTGGCGATCTACCTGGCTCTTCTCATCGGCGCGATGGTGGCAGTCGTGCAGCAGCGGGACGTCACGTCGTAACGACCCCCTTATCCCAGCGGTAGAGTTCGCCGTTCACGAGTGGTTATGGCCAGTGTGTCGGACACGCCCGCACACTGCTGGTTCAACCCTCGAAGGCAGCCTGAGCAGCCGTCCCGCCTTCACGTGCTCGAGCCAGGAAGGTGGCACTTTCGCCCGCCTGCAGCTCGCGCGCGGCTTCGACCAGCGCTCCGAGCGCGGCGAAGGCAAACGCACCTCCGACGGAGATGCGGCGAACCCCAACCGCAGTCAGTTGTGCCACGGTGGGGCCTCCTGGTCGCAGCAGGACATTGACCGGACGGTCGACGGATTGCACGAGCTCGGCAATCTGGTCGAGGTCGGTCATGCCTGGAGCGTAGAGCACATCGGCCCCCGCTTCACCATAACGCTGGAGCCGCGAGATGGTGTCGGCCAGATCCGGCCTCCCATGCAGGTAATTCTCGGCCCGACCGGTCAAGACGAGGTGCACCGGACCGGCATGGGCCACCTCAGCGGATGCCTTGATCCGCTCCGTGGCCAGTTCGGCAGCATAGATTGGATCGTTTTCCCGACCGGAATAGTCCTCGATCGAGCAGCCCGCCAATCCGGCCTGGAGTGCGAGCCGAACCGTCTCGGCCACGCCGGCCGGATCATCGGAGTAACCATTTTCCAGATCGGCCGACACGGGCAACTGGGTCGCTCCGACCAGCGCCTTCGCGTGTGCGATTGCCTCATCGCGATCGACCGATCCGTCGAGCCGTCCCAAAGTTGCAGCATAGCCACTGCTGGTCGTCGCCAGCGCCTCGAACCCCAACCATGCGAGCAGCCGCGCGGACCCAGTGTCCCAGGGATTCGGCAGGAGCAATGCCGTGCTGCCATGGTGCAAGGCAAGAAAGCGCACGGCCCGCTGCGCCTGGAGGTCCACTGCTGCCATGGCTTCTGTATCCATGGGTTCAGTCTACCCCGTCACCTCAGCCTCAGCGTAGGAGAGGAAGCGGATGACAACCAAGATTCGGTACAGACTCATGGTCCGGAAGGGTAACCAGCAGGATTCCTGCGATTCGTCATTTCGGAGCGGAACCCGCGCGAGTCTTGATATCATTGCCTGAGTCAAAGAAATACTTGAGGTGAGCAATGCTTCATGACCACCGACCCGAGCAACGAGACGAGGCGGTAATGGCGCTTCGAACCTTCAACCGTTTCTACACGACCGTGATCGGGGTACTGAACGAAGGGCTGTTGGATACGCCGTACTCTCTCACCGAGGCAAGGATCGTCTTCGAACTAGCTCAACGCCCGGTGACCGAAGTGGTTGAACTGCGTCGAAGTTTGGAACTCGATCCCGGATACTTGAGCCGCATTTTGAGCCGCTTCGAGGTCGACGGTCTTATCTCCCGAGAGCGTTCAGTCAAAGACGGGCGACGCCAGATTGTCCGCCTTACCGACCAGGGACAGAGTGTTTTCGGCCTGCTCGACGCCCGTTCGGCCGAAGAAAAACGCAAACTCCTGGACGCACTGACCGGGGAGGATCGACAGAGACTCCTGCAGGCGATGTCGACGATTCGGGCGATTCTGGGAGGCCTCCCTCGCTCGCAGTCGTTCGTAATTCGGTCACCAGAACCGGGCGATTATGGGTGGGTCGTGCAGCGTCATGGCGTTCTGTATGCCGAAGAATATGGCTGGGATGGCAGCTTTGAAGCACTCGTCGCACGGATCGTGGCGGACTACGTCAACGAGCGCGAGGAGAAGCGGGAGAACGCCTGGATTGCGGAGATGGATGGAGTGCCGGTGGGGTGCGTGTTCTGCGTCCAGCGGGATCTCCATACAGCGCAGCTCCGCCTCTTGCTGGTCGACCCCAAGGCGCGTGGTATGGGCGTCGGTTCCCGACTGGTCGAGGAATGTCTGCGGTTCGCCAAACGGGCCGGCTACGAGGCGATCATGCTCTGGACGAACGACGTCCTGGTGGATGCTCGGCGCATCTACGAGCGCGCCGGCTTTGCCCTGGTGGAGGAAGAGAAACATCACAGCTTTGGCCACGACCTGGTCGGCCAGAACTGGTGGCGCACGCTCTAATGCACGCCAACGCCGCATGATGCGCCATAGCCCTGCATACTTTCGATAAGGCCGGACGCCTTCGGTCGGGCCGGCCCGCGGCGCCAGCCGCAGTGGCCAGCCGCCCGGTGGCCCCGCACCACGGGGGCACGGCGGCAAGGCAATGCTTCGCGGCCTTGCCCTGCAGGCGCGGCGTCTCCCTCCCGCGACTCGCCGAGCAGGTGTGAGTGCAGTGCTAGCCGCTGATAATCGATAGGTCGAGCAGTCGTGCTGCCGTGCGGCGTAGTGCTCACGACAGACGTGAGTTTGACGAGCCGTCGGTTTGCACGCTCCAGGTTTGCACTTGCGTTCGGCCGCTCGTTCCCGTCGGACGACGTGTATACGTGACACTGCTGCTGTCCCCCGGGATCCAGATCGGGTTGTTGTCGCTGTACGAGTGGCCATTCGTCAACTGGCGCGCTCCGGTGCCGTCGACTCCGATGACGAAAAGATGTGACAGGCCGCTATCATCCCGGTGCGTGTACGCCAACAGGCTTCCGTCCGGTGAGAGGGAATAGGCAAACACAGGCCGCAAGGAATGGGTCAAGGCGCGGGCATGAGACCCCACTCGTTCGCAGACGTTTGTCACTCCACGCACCCGGCACGCTTCGAGTTTCCCCACGTGGTGGACCCGGAACCAGAACGAAACCGGCGTCCGCAGGGGGCGACCCTGATCGTCCACCACCGTGCCTCGCAGTACCAGGTGATAGGTAACGTTTGGCTTCCAGTCGCCCACCGGTTGGAGGTTGAGGGTATTACCGTACCATATACCCTGACCCTGTGCTCCGGGAGAGACTTGCAGGGCTCGCTCCACACTCGATTGGTTCATCGGCTGATTGAACGTGATCTGGGCTGTGCCCCCCGGCCAGTATCGATCGGCGTTCGCCGGATACTCCTCGACCACCCGCGGATGCGGTCCATCACCTCGCAGCACGATCACGCCCGCCGCCACCACACAGGCGAGGCAATACGTCACCACGCCGAGGTAGAAGCCCCGAACGGTGGACCGGGCGGATGACCTTCTACGGTGAAAGATACGGGCTCGAGGGAACCCGTGCCGGACCGATACGCGCATGTTGAATGATCGGATACTGTTCTCCGCTGGGATCGGTCCAGTAGTTCCGGCCGAAGACCCCATTGACCTGAATCCATGCTCCTTGTGACGGCAGTGGTTGCGAAGCCGGAAGCTGGACCGGAAATCCAAACATGGTCGCATCGACCACGCAGCACGTCACCAGGTAACGACCGAGAATGAAGCTATGGCCGGGTAGCCCCGATCCTCTCGTCACGAAGCCGACCAGGGCCACGTGTTTCCCGGCCCACCAGCTAGCATCCGGATGTCCGGCCAGCGCGCTCACCCATTGACCAAAGAGGTCGCCACCACTGCCGCCGGAGACATGTGAGGCCAGCGCCAGCGATCCGAGCGATGAGGACTGGGCACTGCTTGCCGAGAGGGGACGAGCCGGAACCACCAGACCGATCAGGACCACCCCGAGGAACACCATTGCGCGCCAGGACCAGGGCCGTTCTCTGTCTTGTGCCCGCCAGGCGTTTCTCAAGGCGGCGATTCCCACGCCCGCGAAGAGGAACGCGCCGAGGAGGACAATCCAGACTGTGCGGTCGTTGACGTAGTAGCCCAACGTGCCGGTGATCCAGAGCTTCGCGATCAACACGGCGACCAACAGCGGCGCGCTGGATGAGACGAGACGAATGACCCGAGAGACATTCATAGCAGGTGATAATTCACGGCCAGAGCGGCTACCAGAATGGTGCAGGTTGAAGCCGTCAAGAGCGGCACGACCACCCGCGGTCGGAACAGGCCGATCACCAGCGCTCCGCTCTTCAGGTTCAACACCGGGCTGATCAAGAGAAACGCCAGAATGGCGCCGGGCGCGAAGGTCGTCGAAAACGCCAGCGCCACGAATGCATCGACCGATGAGCACGTTGACAGCACGACGGCGATCGTCATCATGATCACAACCGAGAGCAATGGCCCCTGCCCCAGTGAGACCAGCTGGGTTCGGGGCAAGAACACCTGCAGCACCGACGCGACGAGCGCGGCAGCAACCAGGTAGACCATGAGCGACGTCAGCTCGTGCGCAGCGTGTTCCAGTACAGTGCTTACTCGTGAACCGGAATGGTCGTGGTGGTGTTCATGCGACACCGCGGCCGGACGCAACGGCGGTTCATCTCGGGGCCAGAGTACGAAGAGCGCACCGACGAGAACCGCCACCGCGACCCCCAGGATCACCCGCAACCCCAATACCCTC
>JANWJD010000292.1 GCA_025449555.1 Chloroflexota bacterium
CCCTGTGCCCGTGCCACGGCCCAACGCCTGCCCATTCTTACCACTCGTGCCTTTTCCGGCGCCCGGTGCATTGGCCAGGCCCTTTCCGGCGGCAGGGCTCAACGAAGGTGGGGCGGCGCCGGTGCCCGCGATCTGGTTCTTCAGTGACCCGAGCTGCGAGTTCGCCGCGGCAGCCCGGGAGAGCGCCGCCTGGGCCGACGCGCTCTGCGAAAGCGACTGCGCCGCCTGTTGCAGCGAGGTCGCAGCCGATTGAGGGGCGTTATTAGCCAGAGCCGAAGCAGCCTGGCGAAGGGCCGACCGCAAGGCAGTATTCGATGTGGCATTGGCGGCCCGGGCCAGCGCCTGGGCCAGCGCCGCCCGTTGTGACGGTGTGAGATGTTGCAACGACTGAGCGAGATGGTTCAAGGCATTCGCCGTGGCCGCGGCCGAGCGGCTGGACGACGGCCTGGAGGTGCGGCTCTGCGATTTCCCTAGATAGCGGGAGAGCGAACTGTTCAACTGCGCAACCGCTCGGCCATTCACCGGATGCAGACCCTGCGCAAGCTGGTGGACCTGTTGTTGCGTCGCCGAGATGGCTCGCAAGGCGGCGCGCGAGCTGGAGGTTTGCAAGAGCTGATGTCGCAGCTGGGAAAGGACATGATCCAGCCGCCGCACGGCCGGACTCTGGAGTTGCGCCGGCGTGAGGCCACGATGCAGTTGCGAACTCAGTTGTTTCACCCGATTTGCCGCGGCGTGTCGCGCCCGGGCAGAGGTGGCCGGTGCGGCTACCGCAGTCTGATGATGTCCGTTTCCGAGACCCAGCGTGAGTGCGGCCGCGAAGGCAACGGCTGCCGCCAGGGCAGGCACTCCGTCACGCCGGCGGAGCCACCGACCGTGACTGTTCGAGAGGCTGAGCCCGTCGATGCGGCGCGCTACATCGCGGTTTTGAAGGAACGCGACCGGTGTGTCGGCTCCCTTGAGTTCGAGCGCCGTCGTCAGCCGGTCGTCCAGATTGAAGTACAGATCGGCGGCTCGTGCCGCCTCGAGCGCACGTGGCCAGCGCGTGGCCCCAAATGCGGCGCCGGCCAGCAGGCCCAGTACGGCAGCAGCCACCGCCGAGGGTACGGCAAACCCAAAGGAGTGGATGTGCCCGGCGACCAGGAAGCCGATCCCGACAAATGCACCCCCCGTGAAGCCGAGCAGTGCGCCCTGCACCACACGTCCCAAGCCGATGGCGTTGGCCACCGGGGACAGAGTGTGCGCGATGTCGAGCCGCTGATGCTCGGATGCGTGTGGATCCGTGAGCGAGGAGGAGATATTCATCGTCTACCGTCCGATGCGTGCGGCGTGCCCGCCGGTCCTTGACGGAATATGAGGGACCCGAACTGCGCCGTGCGACGCACGAGGCGTACCGTCACGACCATCAGGACCAGTGAAATCAGGACGGCCAGGATGATATAGGCCCCCCATAACTGAAGCTGGACGGGCAGACCATAGGCATGATGGATCGTGCCCAACCCTCCCAGGAGCGGGCCGCCGGACTCCGTCGGCAGTGCCGAGAGGAGTGCCACCAGGGGATCGAACTGGGCCAGTGGCGTCAACGGCGACGGCTGATTCAGCGTTTGAAACGGCAATCCACCCAGGGTCAACACTCCGAGTTGTCCGGGTGCCTGCAGGTAGAGCACCACGAACGAGAGTCCGAGGGTCAGGACCAGCGCGATGAGCATGCTGCCCATATACGACACGGTGAGCCGCGCGGTCAGCGCGGACACCGCCAGGCTCATGGCGCCGAGCAACAGGACAGTTGCCAGGAACACCGCGAAGGGCGCGATCAAGTCAACGAGACCGATGCCGCCAAAAAGGTAGACCAGGCAAAAGACCGGGAGCGACGCTCCGATCAGAACCAGGTTGAACGCAATCCCGGCCAGCAGCTTTCCCCAGATAATGCCTCTGGTGGGTACACGAGACGCCACCAGCAGGTCCCAGGTCCGGTGCTGCCGTTCCCCGCTGATCGCACCTGCCACGGTCGCCGGCGTCACCAGGACGATCATGAAAAGCTGGAAGATCGAGAGAGTTTGAAACAGCCTGACGCCGGCCGTTGCAGGGGCCGATGCGCCTGAACTGCTGTCCGTCAGGTTGTACTTCTGGAGCAGGAAGGTGACGGCGATGGCGGCGAGAATCGCGACATACAGGGTGGCGACGCCGGCCCAACGCCAGCCACGCATGCGCAACCGAAGATCCTTGGTCATGACCGCCGTCGGGAGCAGCGTCAGCATTGCCATTACTCGCTCCCTCCAGGGTTAATCACCTGCAGAAACACCTCCTCCAGGGTCGGGCGATCGACCGCGAACTCCGTGACGCGTACCCCGCTCGCCGACAACTGACTGAGGACCCCTGCCATATCCTGCGCCGTACCGTCGTATCGAACTACCAGAGTGGATGCCCCCGTCGCCGTGAGGTCGTGGCAGGCCGGCAGCGTCTCCAGGATTTGCTGCGCCGTGGCCGCATCATCCGGGCGCAGCAGGTGAATCCGTACGAGGGTATCCGGGGAAACCGCCTGTATGATCTCACCAAGAGACCCCTCCGCTATCAGCTCGCCGGCGCGCATGATGCCGAGATGTGAGCAAATCTCACCCAATTCGGACAGCAAGTGGGAGCTGATGAGGATGGTCTTGCCCAGCCGGGCCAACTCCTGCAATATGTCGCGCAAATCGAGGCGCGAAGCCGGATCCATCCCGGAAGCCGGCTCGTCCAGCAGCAGAATGCTCGGGTCGTGCACCAAACAGCGGGCCAGCCCGAGCTTCTGTCTCATGCCACGGGAGAGGGCCTTCACCTGACTGTTTCGTTGATCCGTCAAACCAATGAGCTCGAGCAGTTCGTCCGTCATCGACCGTCGCCGCCGCGTCGGAACGCCGTAGATCCCTCCATAGAAGCCCAGATACTCATCAATCGTAAGGCCCTCGTAGAGGCCCGAGAAGTCCGGCAGATAGCCGATGTTGCCGCGCGCCGCCGCTGGATTGGCCCGGATGTCGATCCCGTCAATCAGCACGACTCCCGCGTCCGGTTGCTGAATCGTTGCCAGCGCGCGCATGGTTGTGCTTTTTCCTGCACCACTCGGGCCCACCAGGCCATAAATGCTGCCGGGAGGAACATGCATCGAGAGGTGGTGCACGGCGGGAGCCCGATCGTACCAGACGCTCAGGTCCTCAACCGCAATGGCGTATGCTGTTTCCACCGGCGCGGTCACGTTCCTGCTCCCGCGCCCGAGATCTGAAGGTCGTGATTCGGGTCGGAGATTTGGAGGTCTCCCTCACCGCCGGTCGCCTGTAGCCTCACCATGATCTGCCCCTGGGACGAGACAAAGCGGTTCGGATTCGGGAGCTGAGCGATTCCGGCTGAGAGATCGACCGGGATCCAGCGAAGGGTCTTCCAATCGTACACTCGACCCACGCTCACACCCTGATCTTCGCCACTCACATGCACCATGAGCTGCTGAAAGGTGATGTGCCCGCCTGGGGGAAGATCGAACTCGAACGTCAGGAATCCGCCGGAGGCAACGGACGCGGCCGGTTGCTGATCGCCGCCCGCTGAGAAGCCACAGCAGCTCGATTGCGGTGCGCGGGGCAGGACATCGACCAACCGAGAACCGACCGTCCCTGTCAGGAGCCGGAACGAGCCATGGACGGGGAATCGCACAGAGAGTGGGACCACGACCACATTCAGGTCTCGCCGTTGGGGGGTGCTCCCGTCGATGCTCAAGGCACCCAGCGGTCGCTCGCTCCAGCCGACCAGTAGGACCTCGCCCAGCGTCGACAGCGCATTCGGCCGGGCTTGAGAGAGCATTCCCACCACGTTGCGTATGCGATTGAGCAAGGTGGATTCCGGCGAGTACGCAGCCTGATTGCAGCAGTCTCCAAAGCCTCCGAAACCAAAACTGTCGGAATTTCCCAAGCTGGAACCGCCATAGAGCTGGTCCCAGAACGTTCCGGCCTGGCCATACGTTGAAGTGCCAGGACGGATGCGGGCCTGGATGCTGCCTCCCGCTGGGATACTGGCGAGATGCTGCACAGTTTGCCCGGCCACAATCACCGGGTCGAGCAGATCGAGATTCGTGCCGTTATGGATCCGGCCCACTACATTTCCCTGCGGATCGATCGTGAGGCCGCTCTGTACCGTGCCGGGAATGTGAACGGACGTCTCGAGCGTCATATCACGCATGGTCCACCGCTGCATGGAGACAAACGTCACCGTGGGCTGTGGGTTCTCCTGCAGGCGCATCCCCAGTGGCGTGGCATGGAGCGTCGACGCGCTGCGGAAGGAGAAGCCGTTGGCTTGGTTGAGTTGTGGCAACGGAGCCGGCAGAGCGGCGTCATGGTACGCAAGATGGTAGTCTCCTCCCTGCGGGGTTGCCAGACCCAGGTACATCGTCGCCGTATTGGAGCCGGGATTCCCGTCGAGGGTGACCATTCCCACCGTATTTACCACCGCCGAACCGGCTCTGACATTCGGCACGAGTGCGAAGATCGCCCCCAGGTAGGTCGCAGCCAGCACCGGGATCGTTACCCAAGCCAGGTGCTCACGATGAATCCGGCGCAGCAGTACGAAGTTTGCCGGGCCCAGGATGAGCAGGTAGCCGAGGGTGAGCGCGGCGAAGAGCGCAAGGAAGGGCACGGTGGTCGCCGGGAGATTCGACAGTTCGCCGGTCAAGGCTTCGGTTCGAAAGATGGTCTGGAACCGAGCACGGAATCCTCCCGGCGCCCACGTTCGCGTGATGGCGGTGGGCGCTGCCATCGCTACCAGGTGGTTCAGGAGATGGGGGGCACTGATCCAGTGTTGGATCGAGTTGAGAGATGGATCGAAGGCAACATACTCTACCGCCCCCTGTCCTTCAGGTGCTCGGACCAGCAGTGGAACACCCGCCTGGCTGGCGAGGACGGTGCCGCCTGGATGGACGAGCACACTGACTGCGGCCGGTCCGCTGTTCATCGGCCGAGCCGCGGGCGTGAGGGGGATCAACCCGCGCAGATTGGGGAGAACGCGCAGGCCGGAGAGTTGCCCCGGCAACAGGACGGCCTGAAGCGGGCGGAGCGTTTCCTGCCAGGTGGGACCGCCGATGACCATGATCGATCCACCGTCGCGGACATACGTCCTCAAGGCATTGAGTTGAGCGCGATCGAGCTGCGAGGTATCGACGTTGGTCAATACGATCAGGTCGAACGTCGCGAGCGCCTGGGGAACCGGGTCGAGCGTCGCCGCGCTCAATCGCATGACATGGGTGGTGACGTCTTGCTGAATGGCCGGCGCGATCCATGCCATATCGGCCGGTGTGCTCGCCAATACACCGATCAAGAAGGCGCTGGTGTCCACTCCGATGGGTAGGGCAGAAGCAGTTGCCAGCGTCCGGTTTCCCTGACGGAAGCTCGCATTCACCTGTCCCTGCACCTCGGCGCCCGGAACGTACACCGTAATTTGCTTGGTACCACCCGCCGGCACGACCATCGACTCCTGATAGAGGCCATGAAAGACGGGTTGGGCACCCACGCTCGCGGACTGGCCGGCCTGTGGCAGTTCGAGCTCGCCGCTCACATCGGCGCCTCCACTGTTGCGCACGGTCGCACGCACCGGAGTCCAGGCGGTGCCACGATAGATATTCTGGTACCCGGCCGCAACGCGGAGAGTGATCGGCGAGGAGACTGATGTACTCTGCCTCTCGACCGTTCTCGAGAGAGACCCAGTACCCGCCTGTAATCCGGCCGCGCGCACCGTCCCCGGAGTTGCGAGCGCAGCCGCAATCGCCCAGAGCAGCACGCCGGTGAGCGCGCGGCCAGAGCGCTCTGGGGACGTTATGCGTGCCACAATCCGGCCTCTTGAGGCATCAGGAGCCTTTCGAGTAAAGGAGCCTCAACCCGGCGCGAAGCGAGGGAGGGGGAAGGCGTGGAGCGCTTGGAACTCACAGCCCAGATCAGGCACGCCGCGCTCCACCTGATCGTCATCTCATTTGCGCCATTATAAGGAGCAAATATAGGAGCAATATAAGAGCACCATTAGAGTTCTCTCACGTCCAACTGCTGATTACTGTGCTCCCTGGACCCGACCAGGAGCAGCCGGAGCAGGCATTGATCGAGATACTCAGTGGTATCTGATACAGTGCGTTGAAAAGTTGCGCGTCGCGTTTGTCGGCTGCACGGATGCAAAGTTCGTCTGTACGGTAGCGCGATTGGAGTGAAGATCTCATGAATGCGGCAGGGGCGACCAGACCAGTCGGTGCCGTAACCCGTTCCGTACCTACGGGACAGAAGCGAACAGGGTAGTGACTGACGTGGCATCGATCCCCCAGGAACGCGGCGCAGCCGCACGGGTCGAAGAGATCTGGATCGAGCCGGGAGGAGCCCTGCGGCACTACTGGCGCGACCTCTGGCACTACCGCGAGCTCTTCTACTTCCTGGCCTGGCGGGATCTCGCCGTCCGCTACAAACAAACCGTCATCGGCATCGCCTGGGCCGTGATCCAACCGCTCCTCACCATGCTCATCTTTGTCGTGGTCTTCAACCGCCTGGCGCACTTGAAATCCACCGGAGCCCCCTATCCCATCCTGGTCTTCGCCGCCTTGCTCCCCTGGACCTTCTTCACCTCCGCCCTCACCCAGGCCTCCAGCTCCATGATCACCAATTCGAACATGGTCTCCAAGGTCTACTTCCCGCGGCTCATCCTCCCGGCCGGAGCGGTGATCGTGGCCCTGGCCGACTTCCTCCTCTCGTTTGCGCTCCTGCTGGTCCTGATGGTCATCTTCCAGTTCGCTCCCAGCCCCCGCATCGTACTCTTCCCCCTCTTCCTCCTGCTCGCCGTCTTCACCGCCCTGGGACCAGGCTTATGGTTTGCCGCCCTGAATGTGAAGTACCGGGACTTCCGCTACGTCATCCCCTTTGCCATCCAGGCCGGCACCTACCTCTCCCCGGTGGGCTTCAGCAGCAGTGTGGTCCCGGAGAAGTGGCGCCTACTCTACTCCCTCAACCCCATGGTGGGGGTGATCGACGGGTTTCGCTGGTCCATCCTGGGAGGAGTCAACACCCTCAACCCGCTCTACCTGGGAGCATCGATTCTCATGACGGCACTGATCTTCATCACCGGACTGCGCCACTTCCACCACACCGAACGCAGCTTCGCGGATCTGATCTAGTGCAGAGCCAGAGTGGATGCTGTGCGTTCGGAGGGGCCGTACCCGTAGCGTCGCCCCTTGTGGGCGACTCGCCCGCCGCAGCGGCACACCCCTGTGCGATTACCAACACGTCACTTGATCATGCACGAGATCTACGATGACGAACGACTGGGCCATCACCGCTGAGGGACTGGGCAAGACCTACCTGATCCGGCACCAGACCGGACGGAGCTATCTGGCACTGCGCGATGTGATGTCCGAGAAAGCCAGACGAACCGGGCAGAGAGTGATTCATCCCCGTGGCGGAGGGA
>JANWJD010000293.1 GCA_025449555.1 Chloroflexota bacterium
CGGTGACGACGTGCCCGTTATGCTGCAAGCGTATGCGGTGAATCGCTATATCTGGGCGACGTATGCCACCGAGTCGGGCCAAACGGCCGGGGAATTCCTGTGGGGTCCCACCGATGCACGTGGCGCGACAGCCGGTGCGGTGCAGTTCCCGCAGTTACCGCCGGGACGGTACCTGTTTGCAACTCCATACGACTGGGGTGAGACGACGTTTTCGGTCGCGGCGCCTCCTCCGACGGCTACGCCCACGTCAACTCTCACTCCGACAGATACGCCTACATCGACACCATCACCTCTTCCCACGCCGACGCGCACGGCGACACGTACTCCGGCTCCAGCGCCAAAACGGACCGCAACACGGACCGTCGCGTCGAAACCAAAGAGGCACCGGACATGTACGGTTACCAGGAAGCACAAGCGACGGTGCCGCGGCTAGAGGATCACAAGACGCATTCAATCTCGCCGGCAGGCGAACTCCAGTCGCCGCGCTGTTAGATCGAGTGCTGTTCGATCAGGTGAAGTTCTTCCGGTATGGTGCGAACTTTCTTCGGCGCTGGGGTCCGGCGACCCCCGTCCATCACACGCAGGCGTAGCAGTCGATCGAGATCCTCTTCGAGCCCAGCTGAGATGAGAGCATGTCCCATCTGACGAAACGCATAAATAGTTGCCTGGTAGCCTGCTGACGATGGGTCGGAATCAAGCAGATCGCGTTGCAGCCGGACGTACTGGCCCAGCAATTCTCTGCGCATATGTCGTCTCGCTGCTGCATTGGCTCCATCGGCGTACATGGGTGTCTCGCTTCTCAGGTGAGATGGCCTTCCGGGGCCCGTAACGAGCCCGAACGCCCAGCGAGACGCAAGTTGCGTGCCATCGTCGACGTACAGTCAATTCTCGGCTGGCACGGTTGATGCACTTGGGCCTTGACAGAGACGCGGTAAGGGGAGGGGCAATCTAACCGAGAGGAACGAACGATGAAACCTCTGACATCCGCCGGAATCGGTGTCGCCCTCGCACTGCTCAGTATCGCCGGTGCGCAGGCCGCAAGCCCGAAGCATCAACCAACGCATGCGGTACGCATGGGGATGACTACCTTCCGGCTGGCTGTGGCTGGGCAGCCCGCCCGAGGCACTACGTATTGGGTATCGTACGGGCCGCTCGCGGGCCGCTTCGGCGTGATCCAGCTTCACTCGCATGGCAAGCATGTATACTCCGGGCGTGCCAATCTCCCAGTCGATGTATCAGGTACCTTCGCATACCTCCAGGCTCAGGGGACCCAAATGGTGCACGGCTTGCCGCAGCCAGGCGGTATTCCCGTGGTGATTCGAAGCATGGGAGCAGTGACTGCCGTGACGGTTTCGCAGCGCATCGTGCACTGGTCCGTGCCGCTCGGCTAGGGCTGTCCGCCGCCGTGAAGGAGGATCCGGCCCGCACAGACCTTGGGGTCGAGGATGTCGAGCGGTATTTGCGAGACTACGATATCACGGTCCGAACCATGCCGGCCGATACCAGCACCGCCGCGTCAGCCGCTGAAACGCTTGGGACGGAAGTCGCGGCAATCGTGAAGTCGCTCCTCTTCATGCACGACTCGACGCCGGTGCTCGCGCTCGTCTCAGGCAACCGAACGGTGAATGCGCAGCGCCTGGCAACGGTGGTAGGCGCAGAATCCGTGCGCCTGGCACGGCCACGAGAGGTGCAATCTCTCACCGGCTACGCCATCGGAGGAGTGCCGCCGGTGGCTCATCGCCATGCAATTCGCGTGGTCATGGATCGTCACCTCACGGAATATCCGCTGGTCTATGCTGCGGCGGGGTCGAGTACGGCGATTTTCGAGGTTCGGCCCGGCGACTTGAGCCGGATCGCGCACGCTGCGGTGTCGGACTTCGCCGAGTGATATCGAGCTAGCTGTGAGGCTTGGACCCCAGTTTTACTTTGATAGTTATGGTCTTCCCACTACGCCAGACCTGCAAAACCGCAGTCTGACCCGGCACGTGCTCGGCGATCACCTGCTCGAGCTGGACGGTGCCGACTAGCTTCTGACCGTCGACCCTGGTAATCACGTCCCGGGGCCTGATGCCTGCTTTCGCGGCCGGTGAACCAGATGCGACGGTGTTCACGTATGCCCCCACCGGGAGACTGTAGAAGGTCGAATCCTGTTGGTTGATTGGGTGATACGTTACACCCAGGAAGGCAGGCGCCTTGTTCTGGACCAGGCGCGAAGCCACGTTCTTGACCGTACTGCTGGGTATGGCGAAACCGAGCCCTTCGGCGACCACGTTCTGACTGACCCCAAACGGGTCGCTCGCCTGTGCTCCTCGTGTTATCGCCGTATTCACGCCGATTACCTGACCATGCTCGTTGAGCAGCGGCCCACCGCTGTTCCCTTGATTGATTGGGGCGTCAGTCTGCACCATGTTCTGCAGGACTGTACCGGTGGGTTCTGTAATGGCGCGGCCCAGGCCGCTGACGATGCCGGATGTGACGGTATTGCGATATTCGCCGAGGGCACTTCCGATCGCCAGCACAGGCTCACCCGGTTGCAGGTTGTTGCTATCTCCGAACGTGAGCGTGGTGGTAATTTTAGCGCTCACCTTGATCACCGCCAGATCGGTCAGGGGATCGCTGCGTACCAGCTGAGCTGAGACTTTCCGCCCATCGGAAAAAACCACCGTGAGGGTCTGCGCGCCCTCTACTACATGATTGTTCGTGACGATGTCACCCTTTTTGTCGATCGCGAATCCACTCCCTTCGGCTTTTGCCCCAGGTTGGACGTTGCCGAAGATATCGCTTTGTGGTTGCTGCTGGTTGACGATGGTCACGACGGCCGGCCCCGCCCGACGCGCGACCTCGACCCACGAGAGTGGCGTGCTCGACTCGACCGGATTACCGGCGGGATTCGAACTCGGTGCAGTCTGAGCGGTTGCTTGGACGATCCCCGTCTGTGTCATACGGCTTCCGACCACAGCGCCTCCGACACCGCCAAAGACCAGGGCGACTACCGCCACCAACAAAACCGAAGCAGCCCCCAACCTTGATCGTTCTTTCATCGATTTCTCTCCACCAAGCGACATACTGCCCCGCAGTATCGCAGGGAGGCATTGGATTCAAATTAAGGATTATGTGGCGGAGAGGGTGGGATTCGAACCCACGAGACGGTTGCCCGCCTACGGCATTTCCAATGCCGCGCCATCGGCCGGACTAGGCGACCTCTCCGCGGTGTCGTCGCACGTCGGGCATCCAACTGCCCGCAACGAACGAGCCCTGCGCCACGCGGTGCGGGACGGTACGACGACCGGCTTCCGCCGGCTCGGCATCAGTCTATCAACGGACGCGATTGAGGGTCAACGATCGTTACTATGGATCATATCGGGATCGGGAGGACGCTGGATGGACTTCCATTTTGGCTCACGGGTGCTGGGCAATAACGATATTGGTGTGGGTGAGCTAACGCGCATCGTATACGACCCGGAAGGCTGGACAATCGATTGTCTCATTGCCGAATCGGCCCACATGGGAGAACGAGAACTCCAGGTTCCACTGGACGTCGTGGACACGACTGACGATGAGATCGTCCAACTTTCGATAAGCGAGGACGAATTCGAGAACCTGGACGAGTTTTCACGATCACACAACGTCTCACCTCCTCCGGACCGGGACTTCGCGGACGTGGATCAGGAGGACGAACTCGCACCTGGCAGCGCTTCCCCTCCGGTGGGGGCCGCCACCGGCATAGAGTCCATCGCCTTCGTGCCCATCGTCGAGGAGGATTTGTATATCCCGAGCGGAGATGGCGTGATTGACCGTTCCACCGAGGTGTGGGCCACCGATGGACTTGCCGGTAACGTCCGGGCGGTGACCATGGACAACAACACTCGTCGCATTAGTGGCGTGGTGGTTCGTCACGGTACCGTCTTCACCCACGAGATCATGGTTCCCGTGGAGCTGGTCGAGTCGATGCGGACCGATGCCGTTGTGCTCAAGGTCGCACGGTCCGCGGTAGACGCCCAGCATTCGAGATGACCCGGGCGTGACTCACTTTGTGCCGCGCCCATATCTCAGACCGACGTGCCGCCCGGTTCGCTCATGTG
This sequence comes from Chloroflexota bacterium, assembly GCA_025449555.1. Taxonomy (GTDB): domain Bacteria; phylum Chloroflexota; class UBA5177; order UBA5177; family UBA5177; genus JANWJD01. Next base: position 4,083 of record JANWJD010000293.1, read on the forward strand.
TGGTAAAAAACTTGTCACACAGCGAGAGTTGACTTCGGAAATATCGAGGTCGTCGTAGGCCGGTCGCTCCGTCGCCGGCTCGCTCGTGGTCACTCAACCTATCCGCATATGTCAGTAGAGCCCGGAAGTAACGATGGGCATCAGATCGAAATTGTGCGTAGGTTCGACTCAAGACTGGCGTAGCTGGCCAGAGGGCCATGGCATGTCGGAACGGGATGTATAACCTTACGCTCGTGCCATCATGACCGGAGTGCTCATTCCGGCTCGCATGACTCTGGCCTCATCACTGGATAGCGGCGCCACCTCCACGATGTCCTCACCGAAAACGCTGTACTCCTCCAGTAGGTGGACGAGTTGCTCCCAATCCGCCACATACGTAGTGCGCACGACGCCTCCACCATAGTCAAGCGACGTTGGCCGTTCCCCCACGCAGACAATGCGGTACAGGCGGTGGAAGTACATCTGAACCTTTTCCTCGGCGATGTCTTCTTCGGCCACGATATGCAAAATTGCCACGGTTTCACCTCGTTCTACGGGAACGTTGACTTCGGTAACGTCCGAGCGGTCACGCGTCCCCGCAAACTCTCTATGCAGTATCCGTGCCTACCCCTCGTCAGAAGCCACGGCCTGCATCGGAGTCGCCGCATCGCAAATCAATTGCACGCTCGTTAGTTGGCTGAAGTGCCCGGTATTGATGACGAGATCGTATGAATTGACATCCAACCAGTCGGACCCGTAGAAGCGGCGGATGTAGCGTGCGCGTCGCTCATCGATTCGTTTGATCTGTTGGATCGCGCCTGGGTGATCGAGATTGTCCGCCGTCATGACCCGTTCAGCGCGCACGGTTAACGGAGCAACGATCAAAACGTGCATTACCGTAGGACTGCTGCCGAGAATCGATGCTGCTCCCCGACCGAGGATGACGGCGTCTTCTGTGCGGGCCACTTCCCAGATCACCTGCCGAATAATCTCTAGATAGCTGGCATCGTCCAGTTCCGGCTTTTCCTGAGTGGGAGTGGGAGCGATCGTCGCCGGATACAGACGCCGCATGGTTCGGACTAGATCCGACACGATGGTCCCCTGGAGCTCATCTCGATCCTCGAAGTCGGACGCAGCCAATCCCAATCCCCGGGCAATCTCGGCAATCACCTTTCCATCGACGAGTCGCAGGTTGAGGCGAGCGGCCACCTCTCGGCCAATTTCATCTCCCAGGCTGCCGTATTGCCGGGAAATTGTTACTGCCGACATTGCATCGCTTCCTTCAGCCTCACAAAAAAAGACCTGCCGAAGCAGGTCGAGAAAAGTGGTAGCGGGGGTTGGATTCGAACCAACGACCTCCGGGTTATGAGCCCGACGAGCTGCCACTGCTCTACCCCGCGTCGCACCCTAGCTTAGTCGACAATACGGAGGCCCGTCAACGCTCGACTAGCCGGGTCGCGGCGAGAGCAACATATACAGTAGTCACGTGACCACCCCAAATGGGGCCCGCAATGCTCTGCGCACGAGAAAGAAGGAATGTTACATGGCTCGCGCCTTGCCGCCGCGGAGTGAAATCCGCCTTGAAGACACATGGGATGTGATCAGCGTTTTCGCCACCGATGAAGCGTGGGTCGAAGCCTTTCAGGAAGTCGAGGAGACCTTCCCTCGGATCGATTCATTCAAGGGAAGGCTCGCCGAAAACCCCGAGATCCTGGCGGACTGGATCGACCTCCAATCGCAGGTCTATCTGCAGGTTGGAAGGGTCTACGTCTACGCCAACATGCAGTACGCGGTCGACACCGTCGAAAGTGAAGCGAAATCGAAGACCGATCGCGCTGGTGCCCTCTTCGCCCGTCTGGGAGCCGCCAGTGCGTTCGCCGAGCCGGAAATGCTCGGCATCGGCTTCGGAACGCTACAGTCCTGGCTTGAACTGGAACCTCGACTGGCGCCGTACCGGCACTACTTTGAAACCCTGGAACGGAGGCGCGAACATGTGCGCTCCTCTGAAGTTGAAGAAGTGCTCGGCATGGCTCTTGACCCATTCGGCGCTGCGCAGGACACGCACTCGATACTTGCCGATACGGATCTCGTGTTTGCGCCGGCACGCGGCACCCGTGGCGACGAAATTGAGCCAGCCCAGGGAAATATCTCGGCCCTCCTGAGCAACGCCGATCGAGAGGTCCGGCGCACCGCTTGGGAAAGCTATGCGGACGCCCACCTGGCGGTGAAACACACCATGGCGAACTGCCTCTCAGCGGGCGTGAAGCAGGACGTGTTCTTTGCGAGAGCGCGACACTACGGCTCGAGCCTGGAGGCGGCTCTGCAGCCCAACAACATCCCCACAGAGGTCTTTCACAACCTCATAGATACCTATCAGCGGCACCTTCCTACCTGGCATCGCTACTGGCGCGTGCGACGCGAAGCGCTCGGCTACGATCGGCTGCATGTGTATGACATCAAAGCGCCACTCGTGAATCACGAGCAGAAGATTCCATACGATCTGGCCCTCGAATGGATCACCAGCGGGATGCGGCCGCTGGGCGAAGAGTACGTGGAAATTCTGCGGCGCGGCGCCACTGCAGAGCGGTGGGTCGACAAATATCCCAACCAACACAAGACCAGCGGCGCCTACTCCGACGGATGGCCGGGCACTCATCCCTTCATCTTGATGAGCTACACCGACGACATCTTCAGCATGAGCACGCTCGCACACGAACTCGGTCACTCCATGCACTCCTACTTCACGCGCCGCGAGCAACCGCTGGTGTATTCGAACTACGGGCTCTTCCTGGCCGAGGTCGCCTCAAACTTCAATCAAGCGCTGGTTCGTTCCTACCTCCTGCAGCACAATCTCGACCCTGATTTTCAAATCAGGTTGATCGAGGAAGCAATGTCGAACTTCCATCGCTACTTTTTCATCATGCCGATCCTCGCTCGTTTCGAGCTCGAGATTCACCAACGGGTCGAGGCCGGTGGCGCGTTGACGGTGGATGACCTCATGACATTGATGACCCAACTGTTCCGCGAAGGATACGGAAACGAAGTCGAGATCGACCAGGACCGCGTTGGAATCACCTGGGCGCAATTCCCAAGTCACCTCTACGCCAACTTCTACGTGTACCAGTATGCGACTGGCATCTCCGGCGCGAACGCCCTCGCCGAGGAAGTATTGAACGGCGAACCGAGCGCTGCGGAGCGCTACCTCGATTTTTTGAAGGCAGGCGGATCGATGTTCCCGCTCGAGGCACTTCGCCTCGCCGGTGTCGACATGACCAGTACCGAGCCGATTGAGCGTGCTTTCGGCGTACTGGATCGAATGATCGACCGATTAGCGGAGCTGGTCGGCCAACAGACCGCTGCCGTGTGAATCCGTCGCCGGTTGCATGTCTCCCACCCTACGCACTACCGCGCCCGATCCTGCGCCAAAGCATGACTACGCCGCATGATGTGCAATGGCCCTGCCACGCGGCGCCTTCTCCACCGCTTCGCCCGGGCTCCTCCGGTAGGGCAGGCTCGCGAAGCAGTGGCCGGCCGCCCGGTCGCGCGACACCAGGGCGGCGAGGCACCGCTTGGTGGCCCTGCCCTACACCCTCATCACCATGGCATGGGCTCGCTAGCGCCCACCCCTCTCTCACAAGTCA